>NZ_JBSGVS010000078.1:0-39433 GCF_053608565.1 Streptomyces sp. NPDC055025 | reverse complement strand
CCTCCAACGGGTGCCGGGGCTCTCTGCTGGGCTCTGCGCCCGAATGGCTATCCGCCGGAGGGGCCGCCGAAGAAGCCTCCGTTGTCGCCGCCTCCGTTGTCGCCGCCCTGCCCGTTCGTGTTGACGTTGACCGGGGTGTTCTTGGGCACCTGCTGTCCCGCCTGCTGTTCCTGGCCGAAGATCCGCGCGTTGTCGTCGTTCGGACCCTGGACGTTGCCCAGTTGCAGACCCGCGCCCTGAAGGATCTGCTTGGCCTCGCCGATCGTCCTCAAGCGCAGATCCGGCACCGCGGTGAGCTCCGGCTGCGGCGGACCCTTGGAGACATCCAGGGTGACCGTGGAGTTCTTGTCCGCCTTGCTGTTCTCCTGCGGGTCCTGCTTGACGACCGTGCCCGCCGGCTGGGTCGAGTCCACGTCGTTGCGCTCGACGACGAAGCCGAGGCCTTCGAGCTGGAGCTTCGCCGCGTCGAACTGCGCGCCGACCACCGGAGCCACGGTGTTCTGGGTCGTCTTCGCGATCTTCAGCGTGACCGTGGCGCCCTTCTCGGTCTTCGAGCCGCCCGCCGGGTCCTGTTCGAGGACCGTACCGGGGTCCTCGTCCGACTCGACCTGCTCGGTCTCGACGTTGAAGTTGTCGTCCTCGAGTATGGAGGTCGCGTTCTCGACGTCCTTCTGGGTGACGTCGGGGACCTTGACCTGCGGCGCGCCCGCCGAGACGACGACCTGGATGGTCTCGCCCTGGTCCATCTTGCCGTTCGCCGGGTTCTGGCTGCAGATGGAGCCCTTGGGCACCTCGCACCGCTCGGAGCCGGACTGGGCGACCTTCACGCTCGCGTTGTCCGCGAGCGTCTCGGCCTCCTGGAGCGTCTTGCCGATGAGCTGCGGGACCGGCACCTGGGTGGTGCTGTCGTTGCCGTTGAAGAACGCCTGGCCGACCAGTATCGCGCCGATCAGCACCAGGACGCCCGCCACCACCAGCAGTATCGTCGAGGTGTTCGATTTCTTCTGGCGGCGCCGGTCCGGGCGGTCGTCGTACCCGCCGCCGTATCCGCCGTCGTCCGGGCTCATGGGCGGCAGCATCGTCGTCTGGCCGGCCGGGTCGTTCTGGCGCAGCGCGGTCGTCTGCTGGCCGTCATGGCCGCCGTAACCGCCGCCGTAGCCCACCGAGCCCATGGCGGCCGTGGCGGCGACGGGCTGCCCGTCGAGGCAGGCCTCGATGTCCGCGCGCATCTCGTCGGCGGACTGGTAGCGGTAGTCCGGGTCCTTGACGAGGGCCTTGAGCACGATCGCGTCCATCTCGGGCGTGATCTCGGGGTCGAAGACGCTGGGCGTCTGCGGCTCTTCCCGTACGTGCTGATAGGCGACGGCGACCGGGGAGTCCCCGATGAAGGGCGGCCGGACCGTCAGCAGCTCGTAGAGCAGACAGCCGGTCGAGTAGAGGTCGGAGCGCGCGTCGACCTGCTCGCCCTTGGCCTGCTCGGGCGAGAGGTACTGGGCGGTGCCGATGACGGCGGACGTCTGGGTCATCGTCATACCGGAGTCGCCCATGGCGCGGGCGATACCGAAGTCCATCACCTTGACCTGGCCGGTGCGCGTCAGCATGACGTTGGCCGGCTTGATGTCGCGGTGGACGATCCCGTTGCGGTGCGAGTACTCCAGCGCCTGGAGGATGCCGATGGTCATCTCCAGCGTGCGCTCGGGCAGCAGTCGCCGTCCGGAGTGCAGCAGCTCGCGCAGGGTCGAACCGTCGACGTACTCCATCACGATGTACGGGATGGAGACCCCGTCGACGTAGTCCTCGCCGGTGTCGTAGACCGCGACGATCGCCGGGTGGTTGAGCGAGGCGGCCGACTGGGCCTCTCGGCGGAACCGGGCCTGGAAGGACGGGTCGCGGGCGAGATCGGCCCGCAGCGTCTTCACGGCGACGGTGCGGCCGAGCCGGGTGTCATGCGCGAGGTAGACCTCCGCCATGCCACCACGGCCGAGCACCGAGCCCAGCTCGTACCGGCCGCCGAGGCGACGCGGCTCTTCCATAACTGTTCCAGCCCTCTCCGTCAGTCCCGACCGCACCGGTGTGTGGTCCGGCGGTGTGCTGTTCGCGCCTACGCTACCGGGCACGCCGTATGTGATTGACCCATAGCGGTGACCTGATATACGACCGGTATCGCAAAGTGCGTCTACGGGACGTGAGCCGTGACCGGCGTCACTTCCTGCTGTCGATGACCGCCTTCATCACGTTCTTCGCGATGGGCGCCGCGAGACCGCCGCCGGAGATGTCGTCCCGGCTGGCGTTGCTGTCCTCGACGACGACCGCGACGGCGACGGGGGAGCCGCTGTCCGTCTTGGCGTACGAGATGAACCACGCGTACGGGTTCTTGCTGTTGTTCTCGCCGTGCTGCGCGGTACCGGTCTTGCCGCCGACCGTCACGTTCGGGATCTGGGCGTTCTTTCCGGTGCCCTCGTTGACGACCGTCTCCATCATGGTCTGGAGCATCTGCGCGTGCTCCTGGGTGAGGGGGCGGCTCATCTCCTCGGGCTCGGTCTTGCTGAGCACGTCCAGATTGGGGGCGCGCAGCTGGTCGATCATGTACGGCTTCATCAGCTTGCCGTCATTGGCGACCGCGGCGGCGACCATGGCCATCTGGAGCGGGGTGGCGCGGGTGTCGAACTGGCCGATGGAGGAGAGGGCGGTCTGCGACTCGTTCATCTCCTCGGGGAAGAACGAGGCGTTGGAGCGGACCGGGGTGAACTGCTCGGCGTTGAATCCGAACTTCTTCGCGGTCTCCAGCATCTTGTCCTTGCCGAGGTCGGCGCCGAGCTTGCCGAAGACGCTGTTGCAGGAGACACGCAGCGCTTCCCGGAGGGTGGCGTCCTTGCAGGGGATGTTGCCCTCGTTCTCGAGCGGGCGGACCGTTCCCGGCATGATCCAGGGGAGCGGGGAGTCGGTCGGCTCGTCGATGTCCGTGACCTTGCCGTGCTCCAGCGCGGCGGCGGCGGTGACCACCTTGAAGGTGGAGCCGGGCGGGTAGGTCTCGCGCAGCGCCCGGTTCTGCATCGGGTCGTCGGGATTGTTCTTCTTGTCCAGGGCGACCCAGGCCTCGGTGTCCTTGTCGCTGTTGCCCGCGAACTTCGACGGGTCGTAGCTGGGCGTGGAGGCCAGCGCCAGGATCTTGCCCGTCTGCGGGTCGATGGCCGCCACGGCGCCCTTGGCGTCCCCGAGGCCGTCGTAGGCGGCCTTCTGGGCGGCGCCGCTGAGGGTGGTGACGACATCGCCGCCCTTCTTCTTCTTGCCCGTGAACATGGCCATGGTGCGGTCGAAGAAGAGCCGGTCGTCGTTGCCGGTGAGTATGCCGTCCTCGAGCTTCTCGATCTGGTTGGCGTCGAACGCCTGCGAGGCGAAGCCGGTGACGGGGGCCCACATGGGGCCGTCGACATAGGTGCGCTTGTAGGCGAAGTCGCTGTCGTCCGTCTTGACGGAGCCGGTGATGGCCTTGCCGTCGACGATGATGTTGCCGCGCTCGTTGCTGTAGCGCTCGATGAGCACACGGCGGTTGAACCGGTGCGAGTTCAGCTCGTCCGCGCGGACGTACTGGAGCCAGTTGTCCCGGATCAGCAGGGCGAGGACGAGAAGCCCGCAGAAGATCGCGATGCGTCGCAGCGGCTTGTTCACGGTCGGACCACCTGGGTCATCTCGGCGTCGGGTGACGGGGCGGGGGCCGGCGCGGGCCGGCGCGCGGTGTCGCTGATACGGATCAGGATGCCGATCAGCGCCCAGTTGGCGAGCACGGAGGAGCCGCCGTACGCGACGAACGGCATGGTCATACCGGTCAGCGGGATGAGGCCCATGACCCCGCCCGCGACGACGAAGACCTGGATGGCGAAGGCGCCGGAGAGACCGATCGCGAGGAGCTTGCCGAAGGGGTCACGGGCGGCGAGGGCGGTACGTACGCCACGCTCCACGATCAGCCCGTAGATCAGCAGGAACGCCATCGTGCCGGCCAGCCCGAACTCCTCGCCCACCGTGGTGAGGATGAAGTCGGCGTTGGCCGCGAAGCCGATCAGGTCGGAGTTGCCCTGGCCGAGTCCGGTGCCGAGCGTGCCGCCGGAGCCGAAGGACAGCAGGGCGTCGCCGATCTGCTGGCAGGCGCCGGTGGGGTCCGTCTGGTAGCAGGCGAAGGGGTCGAGCCAGGCGTTGACGCGGGACTGGACGTGCGGTTCGAAGGAGGCCACGCCGACCGCTCCCGCGACCGACATCAGCAGACCGAAGACGATCCAGCTCGTCCGCTCGGTGGCCACGTACAGCATGATCACGAAGAGGCCGAAGAAGAGCAGCGAGGTGCCGAGGTCGGTCTCGAAGACCAGGATCAGGATCGACATCGCCCAGATGGCGAGGATGGGGCCCAGGTCACGGCCGCGGGGCAGATACATCCCCATGAAGCGCCGGCTGGCCAGGGCCAGCGCGTCGCGCTTCACCATCAGATAACCGGAGAAGAAGATCGCGATGATGATCTTCGCGAACTCGCCGGGCTGAATGGTGAAACCGCCGATGCTGATCCAGATCTTGGCGCCGTTCACGGCGGGGAAGAACATCGGCAGGATCAGCAGCACCAGGGCCGCGGCCATCGAGATGTACGTGTAGCGCTGAAGGATGCGGTGATCCTTGAGGACCATCAGTACGGCGACGAACAGCGCGATGGCGATGGCCGAGTACATGAGCTGCTTGGGCGCGTCCGGGCTGTAGGAGCCGAAGAGCGCCTCCGCCCGGCGGATCAGCCGGGGCGACTGGTCCAGCCGCCAGATCAGCACCAGCCCGAGCCCGTTGAGCAGGGTGGCCAGCGGCAGCAGCAGCGGATCGGCGTACGGGGCGAACTTGCGCACCGCGAGATGGGCGATCCCGGCGAGCAGGGCGACGCCGAACCCGTAGCCGAGCATCCCGGCCGGTACCTTGCCGTCGAGGGCTAGCCCCACGTTCAGATACGCGAACACCGGGATGACGACGGCGAAGGCGAGCAGCCCGAGCTCGGTGTTGCGGCGGCTCGGTGCTTCGATCGCGCCGATGGTGGTCGTGTTGGTGACAACGCTCATGGTGGTGAAAGGCCCCCTACGGCCGGCTACTGCTGCTTCCCGCAGTTCGAGGCCACTTTCTGCTCCTCGTCCGAGAGGCTGGGGCCCGGAGTGGGAGTCGCGGCTTTCGGCTTGATGGTGGTGGTCCGGCCGGAGGTGTTCGTACCGGTCGTGCCGCCGGCCTGGCCTTCGCCGGTGACCACATTGGCCTCGCGGTCGGCCTGACGGCGCTGCTCGTCCTTCTTGCAGGCCGACGCCTGGGTGGCGAGTTCCTGGATCTTGTCCCGCCCGTTGGCCAGGCTGCCTTCCGCGATGGTCTCCTCGACCTGCTTGCGCTGGTAGGGCGGGAGGTACTTGAGTTCGATCTCGGGGTGGTCCTTCTCGATCTCCGAGAGGGAGAGCCAGGCGAGATCCTGGCTGATGCCCCGGTAGAGCGCGACATGCCCGGCGTTGGAGCCCACGTAGTACTGGGTCTGGGTCCAGCGGTAGCCGCCGTACAGACCGCCGCCGACGACCGCCAGCGCGAGCACGGAGTAGAAGGACCTCTTGAGCCACTTGCGGCTGCCGCGCGGCTTGACGAAGTCCTCGTCGCTGTACGCGCCGAAGCCCCCTTCGGGGGGCATGCCTCCGTAGCCGGCGTCCTGGCCGCTGCCGGGCGGGCCGAAGCCGCCGCCCGCGGTCTGCGGGGGTACGGAGCGGCCGAGGCCGGCGGCGCGGCCCGCGGGGGTCTGCATCGCGGCGGCGTTCTCCGCGGAGCTCAGCGGGAGCTGGTTCTCGGCGACCGCGCCGACGACGACCGGGGTGTCGCTGAGCCGGCCGGCCAGGGTGTCGTTGGACTCGACGTCCAGGACGTCGGCCACGATGCAGGTGATGTTGTCGGGGCCGCCGCCGCGCAGCGCGAGCTGGATGAGCGCCTGTACGGTCTCCTGCGGGCCCTGGTAGCTCGCGAGGGTCTCCTCCATGGTCTGGTGGGAGACAACGCCGGAGAGGCCGTCCGAGCAGATCAGATAGCGGTCGCCGGCGCGGACCTCGCGGATGGAGAGATCCGGCTCGACATGGTCGCCGCTGCCCAGCGCGCGCATCAGCAGGGAGCGCTGCGGATGGGTGGTGGCCTCTTCCTCGGTGATCCAGCCCTCGTCGACCAGCCGCTGCACCCAGGTGTGGTCCTGGGTGATCTGGGTCAGGACGCCGTCGCGCAGCAGATAGGCGCGGGAGTCGCCGACATGGACGAGCCCGAGCCGCTGGCCGGTCCACAGGAGAGCGGTGAGCGTCGTCCCCATGCCTTCGAGCTGGGGATCCTCCTCGACCATCACCCGGAGCTGGTCGTTGGCGCGCTGCACCGCCGTGCCGAGCGAGGTGAGGAGGTCGGAGCCGGGCACATCGTCGTCGAGCTGGACGAGGGTCGAGATCACCTCGGAGGACGCGACCTCACCGGCGGCCTGGCCGCCCATGCCGTCGGCGATGGCAAGCAGCCGGGGTCCGGCGTAGCCGGAGTCCTCGTTGCCCTCCCGGATCATGCCCTTGTGCGATCCGGCGGCGAAGCGCAGAGACAGACTCATGCGCACCTCGCCCGTCGGCTCGCCGGTCGACTGTCGCGCCAGCCGGTCTCGAGCCACACTGCCCACCCTCCGGTCGGGAGCCTGCTCCGGTCCGCTGTCGGGACCGCCGCGGCTCGCTCGCTCCGCTCGCTCATTGTCGTACTACTTCCGCAGCTCGATGACGGTCTTGCCGATGCGGATAGGAGCGCCCAGCGCGATCGGTGTCGGTGTCGTGAGCCGGGTCCGGTCGAGATACGTGCCGTTGGTGGATCCGAGGTCCTCGACGATCCACTGGCCGTCGCGGTCCGGATAGATCCTGGCATGCCTGCTGGACGCGTAGTCGTCGTCCAGCACGATCGTCGAGTCGTGCGCGCGGCCAAGGGTGATGGTCTGCCCCTGGAGAGCCACCGTGGTGCCGGTGAGGCTGCCCTCGGAGACGACCAGCTTGGTGGGCGCGCCGCGGCGCTGCCTGCCCCCCTGCTGCTGGCGCTGCTGGGGCGGCGCCGCCGGCTGGCGGGCCTGCTGCGGGCGGGCGTCGCCGCTGCGGCGTGAGCCGCGCTGCGTGACGCGCGTGCCGAACAGATCACTGCGGATGACCTGGACGGCCACGATCACGAACAGCCACAGAACGGCCAGAAAACCTAGCCGCATGACCGTCAGGGTCAGCTCTGACATTGCCCCCGCTTCACCCTTCGGCTTGCCTGTAAACGATGGTGGTGTTGCCCACGACGATCCGCGAGCCGTCGCGGAGCGTAGCGCGGGTGGTGTGCTGTCCGTCTACCACGATGCCGTTGGTGGACCCGAGGTCCTGGATCGTCGAGGGCGTACCGGTCCGGATCTCGCAGTGCCGGCGGGAGACGCCCGGATCGTCGATCCGGACGTCGGCGTCGGTGCTGCGGCCCAGCACGAGCGTGGCGCGGGAGATCTGGTGGCGGGTGCCGTTGATCTCGATCCAGCGCCGTACCTGGCCGTGCGGCGGCGCGCCGGGACCGGCCCCGGGGGAACGGCCCGCGGCGGGTGCGTGGCCGCCGGGCGGCGGCGCGGCCGGCATCGGGGGCGCGGCGGCGGGCGGATAGCCGTAGCCGCCGGCGGCGCGGCCGGGAGGGGCCGCGGGCGCGGCGTAGCCGACGGGTCCGCCGAGCGGGCCGGGGCCGCCGGGCGCGCCGCCGGGCGGCTGAGACTGTGACGTACTCGACGCCAGCGTGCGGCTGCGTACCCGGTACAGACCGGTGTCGAGGTCCTCGGCCTTCTCCAGATGGACCTTGATCGGGCCCATGAAGGTGTAGCGCTGCTGCTTGGCGTAGTCGCGGACCAGCCCGGACAGTTCGTCACCGAGCTGTCCCGAGTAGGGGCTCAGACGCTCGTAGTCGGGCGCGCTGAGCTCCACGATGAAGTCATTGGGGACGACCGTCCGTTCACGGTTCCAGATCGTCGCGTTGTTGTCGCACTCGCGTTGGAGGGCACCCGCGATCTCGACGGGCTGGACCTCGGACTTGAACACCTTCGCGAAGGTGCCGTTGACCAAACCTTCGAGACGCTGTTCGAAACGCTTCATGACTCCCATGGGGCACCTCCTCCGTCGTTGCCGTCCTGGTACTGCTTACTGATCGTATCCACGCGTCGGGAAATCGGCTGGTTCCCCTTGTCTGCCCCGTCGATGAGTGTCACCTCTCACACGGATCGTAGAGGCGGCCTCATGACAGTGTCCCGCACCCGGGGTGCTCTCAGGAGGAGTGGGGGGCGACCGCTGTTCGTTCCCTGTTCCAGGGGCGCGATGCCCAAACAAACGGATGTGAACCCACCCTCTCCACCGTGCTAATCTTCTGCATGTCGCCAGGGGCGCACACCAGCAGGTGAGGCACCGGACGGCACACCCAATGCGCGGGTGGCGGAATAGGCAGACGCGCTGGATTCAGGTTCCAGTGCCCGAAAGGGCGTGGGGGTTCAACTCCCCCCTCGCGCACCACAGAACCCCCGCTCCGGAGAGATCCGGAGCGGGGGTTCTTCGTTGTCCGGCGTGTCCGGGCCTGTCAGGCCGTGTCTGGGCCTGTCCGGACGTGTCCGGGCTTGTGAGGGGCCGGCCTCCGCCGCTGTGAGGTGGGTTACTTTCGCGGCCCGTGTCCTGCCGGGGCTGTGCTCAGGCGGCGTGGCGGGCGGCGAGGGCCTTGGCCTTCCGGGTGGCCTGCTCGGTGGCCCTGGCGCGGGACGCCTCGGCCAGCGGGACGAGTTCGGCCATCTCCGGCCTGGAGGAGGCGAGGGTCAGCTCCGGGACGATGAAGTCGATCTCGGTGGCGCCGAACATTCCGGTCAGCACCTTCTCCAGATAGGTCTGGACGAACTCGAAGTCCTCGCGCGGGGTGCCGGGGGCGTACGAGCCGCCGCGGCTGGCGACGATGGTGAACGGCGTGTCCGCCACCGTGCTGTCGGGGCCCGAGTTGTGGCCGACGATGATCACCTGGTCCAGCCATGCCTTCAGGGTGGACGGGATCGTGAAGTTGTACATCGGCGCGCCGATGAGGACGGCGTCCGCCTCGGCCAGTTCGGCGGCCAGTTCGGCGCGCAGCGCGTCCCCCACGCCCGCCGACACGGCGGCCACGTCCAGGTGGGGCGGCGGGGTGGCGGCCAGATCGCGGTAGACGACCTTGCCCTCCGGCTGCTGCTCCAGCCAGGACTTGACGAAGGTGGCGGTGAGGTCGCGCGAGGCGGAGCCTTCGGGGAAGACGGCGGAGTCGATGTGCAGAAGCGTGGCCATGACGTTCTCCAGGTGGTGCCGTGCAGATGAGTAGCGATCGGAAATTCCGTTCGCACCTATGGATAGCACAGTCGCTTACTTTTTTTCATCACGTCTCGGTAAAACAGTTCCGCGGGGCGTACGGCGTGGCGAGCGGTCCGGCTCTTTCCGGGACGGTCCCGCTCCCTGCCCGCTCCCGGGCGGGAGTACCGTCATCCGCGGTTGATCTCACGGTTGATCTCATATGAGTACGGCGGGTACGCCGAGTTACGCCGAGTACGGCGGGTACCGGGCAGGGCGAGTACGGGGGAGGCGGCACGTCATGGGCGATGTCGGGTCGGCGGGGGCTTCCGGGGACGGCTTCGGGGACAGTTCCGGGGACGGCTTCGGGAACGGTTCCGGGGACGGGCGCGCCCCGGTGGCGCGTATACCGGTGGTACCGGGTTTCGCGACGCGTACGGCGACAGGCGCCGGGGACGGCGCGCACGGCGCGCGGGAGCGGACGCCCAAGGAAGTCGGCAGGTCGCTGCGGACCCGGGTGCCGCGGTCCTCGCACGATTCCGTCGTGTTCGCCGCGGGACGGCCCGACGCGGTGCGCGCCGTGGAGGAGTCCAGCCGCGGCCGGGTGCCCGGACTGACGCCGCTGCGGGTCGGCCGGATGGCCGCCACCCCCTTCGCCTTTCTGCGCGGCGCCGCCGGACTGATGGCCCAGGATCTGGTGGGCACCCCGGTCACCGGGGTCGGCACGCAGATCTGCGGGGACGCGCACGCGGCCAACTTCGGTCTGTACGGGGACGCACGCGGCCGGCTGGTCATCGATCTCAACGACTTCGACGAGACCGTGTTCGGACCCTGGGAGTGGGACGTCAAGCGGCTCGCCACCTCGCTGGTGCTGGCGGGCCGCGTGGTGGGCGCGGACGAGGACACCTGCCGCCGCGCGGCGTACGACACGGTGGGCGCCTACCGGCGCACGATGCGGCTGCTGGCGAAGCTCCCGGCGCTCGACGCGTGGAACGCGATCGCCGACGAGGAACTCGTCTCGCACGCGGACGCGCGCGACCTCGTCGGCACGCTGGAGCGGGTCTCGGAGAAGGCCCGCAACAACACCAGCGCGCGGTTCGCTGCCAGGTCGACCGAGGCAGTCCCCGACGGGAGCGGGTCCGTCGGCGCCGCCTCGCCGCGGAGGTTCGTCGACGCGCCGCCCGTGCTGCGGCGGGTGCCCGACGAGGAGGCCGCGGCGGTGGGCGTCGCGCTGGAGGAGTATCTCGGCACGCTGCCGGAGGACCGGCTGCCGCTGCTCGCGCGGTACGCGATCCACGACGTGGCGTTCCGGGTGGTCGGCACCGGCAGCGTCGGGACACGCTCGTACGTGGTGCTGCTCATGGACCACCGGGGCGAGCCGCTGGTGCTCCAGGTGAAGGAGGCACGGCCCTCCGCCCTGCTGCCGTATCTGCCGGTCGTCGGGTTCGAGGCGCCGGAGGTCGCGCACGAGGGGCGCCGGGTGGTGCTCGGACAGAAGCGGATGCAGGTCGTGAGCGACAGTCTGCTGGGGTGGACGACCGTACAGGGCAGGCCTTTTCAGGTACGGCAGTTCAGGAACCGCAAGGGGAGTGTCGATCCGGCGGCGCTGTCGGCCGACGAGATGGACGACTACGGACGGATGACCGGCGCGCTGCTGGCCAGGGCCCACGCGCACAGCGTGGACCCGCGGCTGATCGCCGCCTACTGCGGCAAGAACGAGGAGCTGGACGCGGCGGTGGCGGCCTTCGCCGTGGTGTACGCGGACCGTACGGAGGCGGACCACGCCGACCTGCTGGCGGCCATCAGGAACGGGCGCCTGGCCGCCGAGCCGGGTGTGTGACGGCCGGGCGGGGCGTGTGACGGCCGGGGACGGCGCCGGGGCCCCGCGGATCGCCCGTACGCTGGGCGGGTGATACAGGTCCGGTGAGACAGGTGGCCGGGTGACGCGGGACGCCCCTGGGGAGCCGACGATCCGTAACGACGACGAACGGGATGTACGAGACGTGCCGGATGCGACGGAATCCAGGGTGGCAGCGGGCGGGAGCGACGCGGCGGGAGCGCCGGCGGCAGGACCGGACCCGGCGGAGGCCGCGCGGACGGAGCCGACGGGCGCGGCGGATCCGGGTGCCATGGGCCGGGACGCGGGTGCGGCGGATCCGGGTGCCATGGGCCGGGACGCGGGTGCCGCGGGTGCCGTGGGTGCGGCGGATGCTGGGGCGGACGCGGACGCGGACGCCGCTCGGCCCGAGGCGCGGCTGGAGAAGGCCGTACGCGCCGCCGAACAGGCGCTCATCGAGTTCGAGATCGCGCTGGAGACCTTCCGGATCGAGGTGGAGAACTTCTCCCGGCTGCACCACCAGCGGCTCGGTCCCATGTACGCCCGGCTGGACGAGCTGGACGCGATGATCGCCGAGGCCCGCGCCGCCAGGACCGGCGACCCCGAGGATCTGCGCAAGGCGCGCGAGGCCCGCGCGATGGTGCAGCCGATGCCGGGGGTCGAGGAGCTGTTCCACGACTGGATCGACTCCGACGGTCTGTCGGCCGAGGCGGCGGCGATGCTGACCGAACAGCCCGTACGGCCGCCCAAGCGGGTCCGGCCGAGCGACGAGGCCCGCAAGCTCTACCGCGATCTGGTGCGCAAGGCCCACCCCGATCTCGCCCGGGACGACAGCGAGCGCGCCCGCCGTGAGGAGTTCCTCACCCGCGTGAACGCCGCCTACGGGCGCGGGGACGAGCCGTTGCTGCGGGAACTGGTCGAGGAGTGGGCGGCGGGACCCGCGCTCAAGGCGCCGCCGCTGAGCGAGAGCGAGGAGCTCTACGCCCGGCTGGATTGGCTGTCGCACCGCAAGGAGATGCTGGCGCTGGTCGCCAAGGAGCTGGAGGAGAGCGCGATCGGCGCGATGCTCAGGATGGCGCCCGAGGACCCGGACCGGCTGCTGGAGGAGATCGCCGAGCAGCTGCTCGCGGAGGTCTCCGGGCGTGAGACGGAACTCGCCAGGCTGGTGCAGTAGGTTTTTCGGAGGCCTGTGGTCTGCGTCTGCGGTCTGCGGTCGTCGCCCGTGGTCTGTGGTCTGTGGTCTGTGGTCCCTGGTTCATCGCCCACGACCCACCGGTCCCCGTCCCGTACGAGAGAAGGCACCATCCATGAATTTCGCCTCACTGCCCTCGGTCGATGTCGCGGCGGTCCCGTCCGACGGACTGGTGCTGGACGTCCGGGAGGACGACGAGTGGGCGGCCGGCCATGTCGAGGGCGCGCTGCATGTGCCGATGAGTGACTTCGTGGCGCGCTTCGGCGAGGTGACCGAGGCGGTGGCCGAGGGCCGGAAGGCCTATGTGATGTGCCGGGTCGGCGGTCGCTCCGCACAGGTCACCCAGTATTTGGTGCAGCAGGGCGTCGACGCGGTGAACGTGGACGGCGGGATGCTCGCCTGGGACGGCGCCGGGCGTCCGATGGTCACGGAGAACGGCACCCCGGCGTTCGTGCTCTGAGCCTGGTCATCTGCGTGAGCTCTCGGACCGGTGATCTGCCGGAGAGTGGCCATCCGACCGGGAGCCGCTGGGGAAGCCCCGTTCGAGTCCAGACCCGCGGGCCCGGCCCGTAGGGTGTCAACCCTGTGGGTGACTGACCGGTGGGCGGGATCGGGGCGGGATGGATTCGTACGACGACAAGGGCGGGACAGCCGGGCAGCCGCCCGGCGCCGGGATAGCCGGCCTCTCCCTTCCCGGCCAGCTGACGGCGGTCGTGGTGCTCGTGCTCGTCGGGCTGCTGGCCTGCACCCATCTGGCCATGATCTTCCTTCATGTCGCCCCGTCCAACACGATCACCAAGCAGCACGGCAAGGCCGTTGACGGCTGGGTCTATCCGGAGTTCGAGCAGAACTGGAAGCTCTTCGCGCCCAACCCGCTCCAGCAGAACGTCGCCGTCCAGGTAAGGGCCGAGGTCACGAAGGCCGACGGCGCGCGGATGACCACCGGTTGGATCGATCTCTCCGCCGAGGACGGCGAGGCGATCCGCGGCAATCCCCTTCCCAGCCATGTCGAGCAGAACGAACTGCGCCGCGGCTGGGACTTCTTCGTCGGATCGCACGACGACAAGAACCGCCCCAACGGTCTGCGCGGACAGCTCTCCGAGAGCTATGTCCGCCGCATCGTGATGCTGCGTCTTGAGGACCACGATCTGGGCGGTCCGGTGGAACGTATCCAGATCAGGTCCGCCGCGAGCGCGGTCGCGGCGCCCCCGTGGAGCACCGAGAAGATCAATACGCGACCGGCCTACCGGCTCCTTCCCTGGTGGACGGTGAACGCCACCGATCTTCCCGGGGGCGTACGCAACGGCCGTACGGAGGCGGGGCAGTGAGCGAGCCGCAGAACGAGCCGCGGAACGAGCCGCGGAACGAGGGGCAGGGCGAGCGTCTGGTCGCGGGGCGGGGTGAGGGGCAGGGCGAGCGTCTGGTCGCGCGATCCGACGCCGAGTGGGGCGGGCGTACGGCGGAACGGCCGGACGGGCGCCTTGAGGACCGGCCCGGCGTCGGGGCGGACCGGCCCGGCGTGCGGGCGGCGAGCGGGCCTCTGCTCGCCTGGGGGGCCGCCGCCCGTGCGGTCCAGCGCGTCACCGCCTCCTCCCTCGGCCCGTATCAGAGCGCGGTCGTCCGGATCGGGTTCGCGGGCGCCTGGCTGCTGTTCCTGCTGTGGGAGCTGCCCAACCGCCGCGAGCTGTACGGTCCCGACGGCCCGTGGAGCTGGGACATGGCCCAGCAGCTCATCGCCCGGAACGGCGCCTTCACCGGGCTGATGTGGTCGGACAGCACGGTCTGGTTCGAGATCGTCTTCGCCGTCGCCGTGCTGTCCAGCGCGCTGCTGCTGGTCGGCTGGCGCACCCGCACCATGTCCGTGATCTTCATGTTCGGTGTGCTGTCGCTCCAGAACCGCAGCATCTTCATGGGCGACGGCGGGGACAATGTCATCCATCTGATGGCGATCTATCTGGTGCTGACCCGCTGCGGTCAGGTCTGGTCGCTGGACGCCAGGCGCGCGGCGCGTACAGCGGCCGTGGCGCGATCCGTGTCGGGGGCCGTGTCGGGTGGCGCGGCCGTGGCGGGGGCCGGGGCCGTACGGGACCGGGTCGGGCCGCTTCTCTGGGGCTGTCTCGGGGTCTTCCTGCTCATCGGCACGGTGACGGACCGGGTCCAGGGCGCCGTGTGGCTGCTGGTCCTCTTCTGGGGTGTGTGGATCGCGCAGGCCCTGTGGTGGGCGGTGAACCTCTACGAGCCGAACGGCGAGCCGCGCGCCCTGCTGGACGTCCTCGCCAACCTCGTCCACAACGCCGCACTCGTCGTGATCATGGCCGAGGTCTGTCTCGTCTACGCCACGGCCGGCTGGTACAAGATCCAGGGCTCGCGCTGGCAGGACGGCACCGCGCTCTACTACCCGCTCAAGCTGCACTACTTCGCTCCCTGGCCGGAGCTCTCCGGACTGCTCGCGTCCAGCGGTGTGATCGTGATGCTGGTGACGTACGGCACGGTCGCCGTGCAGGTCGCCTTTCCGTTCGCGCTCTTCAACCGGCGCGTCAAGAACGTGCTGCTGGTCGCGATGATGCTGGAGCACATGGGCATCGCCGTGCTGCTGGGACTGCCGTTCTTCTCGCTCGCGATGATCGCCGCCGACGCGGTGTTCCTGCCGACGAAATTCCTGAGATGGCTCGGTGACCGGCTCACGGGACTGTGGCACCGGCTGTTCTCCCGGCCCCGGGAGCGGGCCGGGGGGCGCAAGCACCTGCCGGAGCAGCGACGCGACAGCCCGGAGCAGCCCCGTACTCTCGTCGGGTGAGCAGTGAGACAACGGCGGACCTGGAACCGGCTCGTACCGAGGACCTGGAGCCCGTTCAGTACGACGAGGGCTTCGGCCCGGAGATCGGCGTCGGGCCGCATCCCGGGCCCTGGCCGCGGGACGAGCGGTACGACCCGGCACTGCTGGCGGCCGGGGACCGGCGCAATGTCGTGGACCGCTACCGGTACTGGACGCGCGAGGCGGTCGTCGCCGATCTCGACACCCGGCGCCACGACTTCCATGTGGCGGTGGAGAACTGGACCCATGACTTCAACATCGGCTCCGTGGTCCGCACCGCCAACGCCTTCCTCGCGAAGGAGATCCATATCGTCGGGCGGCGGCGCTGGAACCGGCGCGGCGCGATGGTCACCGACCGGTACCAGCATGTGCGCCACCACTCCGGCGCCGCCGAGCTGACCGCGTGGGCGGCGGCCGAGGGACTGCCGATCATCGGGATCGACAATCTGCCGGGGTCCGTCCCGCTGGAGCGGACCGCGCTGCCGCGCCGCTGTGTGCTGCTCTTCGGGCAGGAGGGCCCCGGTCTGACCGAGGAGGCCCGCGAACACGCCGCGATGGTCTGCTCGATCGCGCAGTTCGGCTCGACCCGCTCGATCAACGCCGGAGCCGCCGCGGCGATCGCCATGCACGCCTGGATCCAGCGGCACGCGGGCATTCCGGACGCCGGCGTTCCCGACGCCGGCACGCCGGGGGCGGCCGGACCGCCCGCCCTCTGACGGGCGGGCGGACGGTCACTCTCCGGGGCGGCCGGTCGCCAGGGCGGACGGCCACCGGAGCGGGCTGGTCACAGCACTGGCTCAGGCCTGGCGCCTGACCTCCACCACCCGGAAGCGGTTGGCCACGAAGGCCGCGTCGCACAGCGCCGCGTTCGCCGCGGGGTTGCCCCCGGAGCCATGGAAGTCCGAGAAGGCCGCTGTCTGGTTCACATACACCCCTCCCGTGAGATTCAGTGAGAGCTGCGCGGACTCCTCCAGACAGACCTCCTCGACCGCGCGCTCCGTCTCCGGCGAGGTCGTGTAGGCGCCGACCGTCATCGCGCCCTTCTCGCGGATCGTGCGCCGCAGCAGCTCCAGCGCGTCGTCCGTCGAGTCCACGGCGACCGCGAAGGACACCGGGCCGAAGCACTCGGCGAGATACGGAACCTCCGCGTCCGCCTCGGACCCGGCCTCCCCGGCCTTCTCCCAGGACTTGCGGGCGCCGTCGGCCTTCACGATCGCGGGCGTGCGGACCACCGCGTCCGGGAAGTCGGGATGGGTGATCTCCCGGGAGGCGAGCGCGATGTCACCCAGCGAGGCGGCCGCCTCCAGACGGGCCTTCACATCGGGGTTGACCAGAGCGCCCAGCAGCGCGTTGGCACGGGCGTCGTCGCCCAGCAGACCGCTCACCGAGGCCGCGAGATCGGCCACCACCTCGTCGTACGACTTCTCGCCCGCGTCCGTCGTGATGCCGTCCCGGGGGATCAGCAGATTCTGCGGGGTGGTGCACATCTGGCCGCTGTAGAGGGAGAGCGAGAAGGCCAGATTGGAGAGCATCCCCTTGTAGTCGTCGGTGGAGTCCACGAGGACGGTGTTGACGCCGGCCTTCTCCGTGTAGACCTGCGCCTGGCGGGCGTGGGTCTCCAGCCAGTCGCCGAACGCGGTCGACCCGGTGTAGTCGATGATCCGGATCTCCGGGCGCACGGCCAGCGACTTGGCGATGCCCTCGCCCGGCCGCTCCACGGCCAGCGCGACCAGATTCGGGTCGAACCCGGCCTCCGCGAGCACCTCGCGGGCCACCCGTACCGTCAGGGCGAGCGGCAGCACCGCGCGCGGATGGGGCTTGACCAGCACCGGATTGCCCGTGGCCAGGGACGCGAACAGGCCCGGATAGCCGTTCCACGTCGGGAAGGTGTTGCAGCCGATCAGCAGCGCGATGCCGCGCGGGGCCGCGGTGAAGGTCTTGCTCAGCGCGAGAGGGTCGCGCTTGCCCTGCGGCTTGGACCAGTCGGCGGCGGCCGGGGTCCGGGTCTGCTCCGCGTACGCGTACGCCACGGCCTCCAGGCCGCGGTCCTGGGCATGCGGCCCGCCCGCCTGGAACGCCATCAGGAAGGCCTGCCCGCTGGTGTGCATCACCGCCTGGGCGAACTCGTGCGTGCGGGCGCTGATCCGCGCCAGGATCTCCAGGCAGACCAGGGCGCGGGTCTCGGGCCCCGCCTCGCGCCAGGCGCCCATGCCCGCGCGCATGGCGGGCAGCAGGACGTCCGGGTCCGTGTGCGGATACTCGACCTCCAGCGCCGGTCCGTACGGCGAGACCTCGCCGCCCGTCCAGCCGTCCGTGCCCGGCTGATACAGCTCGAAACGGGTGCCGCGCAGGGCCTGGAAGGCGGCGAGACCCTCGGCCGGCGCGCTCTCGCCGTACGCCTTGGGGTGCTCGGGGTGCGGGGACCAGTAGGCGCGGCTGCGGATCGCGTCAAGGGCCTGGTCGAGCGTGGACCGGTGCTTTTCTGAGAGCTGCTGGGGGCTGAGCTGGGCGGCCATGACGGACCCACTCCTCGGTCGGGCGATGCGGTCGGGACAGGGACATGAAGGGACAGACAGAGTTAGAGTAACCGAACGATCGGTCGGGACAAGAGGGCCCGGCGAACCTGTGGACAACTCACCTGCGGAGAACCCCATGGCCCTTTCGAGGCCCGCTCATACGGGAGGATTGCTTCCATGACAGCAATCGAGCCCGGCCGCGTCGTCGCGGTCGTCGGCACCGGCACGATGGGGCAGGGCATAGCCCAGGTGGCCCTGGTCGCCGGCCATCCCGTACGGCTCTACGACGCCGTGCCGGGCCGTGCGGAACAGGCCGCCGCGTCCCTCTCCGGGCGTCTGGACCGGCTGGTCGAGAAGGGCGGGCTCGACGCCGCGGCGCGTGACGCCGCGACCGCCCGGCTCCGTCCGGCCGTGGACATCACCGAGCTGGCCGACGCCGCTCTGGTCGTCGAGGCCGTGCTGGAAGAGCTCTCCGTCAAGAGGGAACTGTTCGCGGCCCTGGAGGACATCGTCGCCGACGACTGTCTGCTCGCCACGAACACCTCCTCCCTCTCCGTCACGGCCGTCGCCGGTGAGCTGCGCCGCCCCGGCCGTCTGGTCGGGCTGCACTTCTTCAATCCCGCCCCCCTTCTGCCGCTGGTGGAGGTCGTCAGCGGGTTCGCGACGGACGACCACTGCGCGCGGCGCGCGTTCGAGACGGCACGCGCGTGGGGCAAGACTCCGGTGCGCTGCGCGGACACCCCCGGCTTCATCGTCAACCGCGTCGCCCGCCCCTACTACGCCGAGGCGTTCCGGGTGTACGAGGAGGGGGCCGCCGACCCCGCCACGATCGACGCGGTGCTGCGCGAGTCCGGCGGCTTCCGGATGGGCCCCTTCGAACTGACCGATCTGATCGGCCAGGACGTCAACGAGGCCGTCACCCGGTCTGTCTGGGAGTCCTTCTTCCAGGACGTGCGGTTCACGCCCTCGCTCGCGCAGCGCAGGCTGGTGGAGTCGGGGCGGCTGGGCCGCAAGTCGGGCCGGGGCTGGTTCCCGTACGGCGAGGACGCCGCACCGCGCGCCGGGGCGCGGACGGAAGGGCCCGCACCGGCGCCCGTGTCCGTCGCCGTGCACGGCGGACTCTTCGCGGCCGACGCGCTCCCCGGCCTGATCGAGGAGTCCGGTATCGAGGTCCTCCGTAAGGACGACGCCGTCCCCGGCTTTCCGGGCTGGATCGAGCTTCCCGGCGGTACGCGGCTGTTCCTGGCGGACGGTTCGGCTGCCGACGACGCCGGGATGCCCGTCATCCACTTCGATCTCGCGCTGGACTACCGCGCCGCGACCCGGATCGCCCTGGCACCCGCCGCCGGGGTCGACGGGGCGGCCCTGAGCGAGGCCGTCGGCCTCTTCCAGGCGCTCGGCAAGGACGTCAGCGTGATCGCGGACATCCCGGGCATGATCGTGACCCGTACGGTCGCGATGCTCGTGGACTTCGCGCTCGACGCGGCCGCGCGCGGGGTGGCCGCCCCGGACGACATCGACACCGCGATGCGACTGGGCGTCAACTATCCGCGCGGGCCGGTGGACTGGGGGGCCGGACTCGGCGCGTGGTGGGTCCTGGAGACGCTGGAGTCGCTGCACGAGGAGTACCCCACCGGCCGCTACGCCCCCTCCCAGGCACTGCGCCGCCTGGCCGCCGCACAGGAGGAGGACGACGCGTCATGACGACCGCCAAACGCGACACCTACACGCCCGAGACCCTGCTGACGGTCGCGGTCCGCGTCTTCAACGAGCGCGGTTACGACGGCACGTCCATGGAGCATCTCTCCAAGGCCGCCGGGATCTCCAAGTCCTCGATATACCACCATGTCGTGGGCAAGGAGGAACTGCTGCGCCGTGCCGTCAGCCGCGCCCTGGACGGGCTCTTCGGGATTCTCGACGAGGACGGGGCGGTCCAGGGACGGGCGATCGCGCGGGTGGAGTACGTGACCCGCCGTACGGTCGAGGTGCTGATGGCCGAACTGCCCTATGTGACGCTGCTGCTGCGGGTCAGGGGCAATACGCAGACCGAGCGCTGGGCGATGGAGCGGCGCCGTGAGTTCGACCAGCGGGTGGCCGATCTGCTCAAGGCCGCCGCCGCGGACGGGGATCTGCGGGCCGACATGGACATCAGGCTGGCGACCCGGCTGCTCTTCGGCATGGTCAACTCCCTGGTGGAGTGGTACCGGCCGCACGCGGTCGGGGGCCATGGCCGTGACGAGGTGGCGGAGGCGGTCGTACGGATGGCCTTCGACGGACTGCGCACGGAGCCGGCGGACACGCGCGGCGGCGAGTAGACCCGGGTCCGCGTTCGGGTCCGGGGCCAGGTGCGGGTCCGGGTCCGCTGGATCCTGTCCGGCGGACAGGGTCTAGAGCGTCGGGCCGGTGGCCGTTCCCGGTCCGAGGTCCGTTTCCTCGAACACCAGCAGGGTGCGGGTGGACAGCACCTCCGGAATGGACTGGAGCCTGGTCAGGACCAGTTCGCGCAGGGACCGGTTGTCCGGCGCGTGCACCAGCAGCAGTACGTCGAAGTCACCGCTGACCAGGGCGATGTGCGCGGCCCCCGGCAGCTCTTCGAGCTGTTCGCGCACGGTGCGCCAGGAGTTCTGCACGATCTTCAGGGTGATGTACGCGGAGGCGCCCTGACCCGCGCGTTCATGGTCGACCCGGGCGCTGAAACCGCGTATCACCCCGTCGTCGATCAGCCGGTTGATCCGGGCGTACGCGTTGGCCCGTGAGACATGGACCCGCTCGGCCACGGACCGTATCGAGGAGCGGCCGTCCGTCTGGAGGATCCGGAGGATGTCGTGGTCGATGGCGTCGAGCGGTCGCGGCGGCACAGGGGGCGGCACCGGGGGCGGCGCAGAGGGCTGCTTCTTGCCGCCGCCCCGGCCGGCGTCGACGGGGGCGCGTCCGGCCGTCGCGGGTCCGGCCTCGTCGACGCCCTGGTCCGCGCCGTCGGCCATTTGTTCAGCTCCCATGTCCCCCCACCTCTCCGCCATGGACGACCTGTGACCATCCCAGGCTGTGGAGAACCGTTTGTCCACAGGCTGAAGCCGCCTGTAGCCAAAATGCCTCAACGACCGAACAATCGGTAGGTGAGGCGTGCCACACCAGGCACCCCGTCGCCCGCCCGCTCTCACGAGGAGGTGCACGCGTGAAGAAGAGCAGTACGGTCCAGGAGCTGCCTGCCGCGGCCCACCGGCCCACCCCGCCCCCGGCGTGGCAGCCGCGTACCGACCCCGCGCCCCTGCTTCCCGACGCCGAGCCGTATCGCGCGCTGGGCACGGACGCCGTCGCCGGGGCCGATCCCGGACTGCTGCTGCGGCTCTACGCCGAGCTGGTCCGTGGCCGCAGGTTCAACACCCAGGCCACGGCCCTCACCAAGCAGGGCAGGCTGGCGGTCTATCCGTCGAGCACCGGTCAGGAGGCCTGCGAGGTCGCCGCCGCGCTCGTGCTGCGCGAGCAGGACTGGCTCTTTCCGAGTTACCGCGACACCCTCGCGGCCGTGGCGCGCGGACTCGACCCGGTCGAGGTGCTGACGCTGCTCCGGGGGGACTGGCACACCGGTTACGACCCGTACGAGCACCGGGTCGCGCCGCTGTCCACCCCGCTCGCCACCCAGCTCCCGCATGCCGTCGGCCTCGCGCACGCCGCTCGGCTCAAGGGGGACGATCTGGTCGCGCTGGCCCTGGTGGGCGACGGCGGCACCAGTGAGGGCGACTTCCACGAGGCGCTGAACTTCGCGGCCGTATGGCGGGCGCCGGTCGTCTTCCTCGTACAGAACAACGGCTTTGCGATCTCCGTGCCGCTCGCCAAGCAGAGCGCGGCGCCGTCCCTCGCCCACAAGGCCGTCGGGTACGGAATGCCGGGCCGGCTGGTGGACGGGAATGACGCGCTGGCGGTGCACACGGTGCTCGCCGAGGCCATGGCCCGTGCCAGGAGGGGCGAGGGGCCGACGCTGGTGGAGGCCGTGACCTACCGTGTCGAGGCTCATACGAACGCCGATGACGCGACCCGCTACCGCGCCGACGACGAGGTCGAGACCTGGCGCGCGCATGACCCGGTCCGTCTGCTGGAGCGCGAGCTGACCGCGCGCGGGATCCTCGACGAGGACGGCGTCCGGCAGGCCGCCGAGGCCGCGGAGGCGATGGCCGCGCGGCTGCGCGACCGGATGAACGCGGAGCCGGTGCTCGACCCGATGGATCTCTTCGCGCATGTCTACGCGGACCAGACCTCCCAGCTCCGCGAGCAGGCGGCCCAGCTCCGTGCCGAGCTGGCGGCGTCGGCCGAGGAAGGACAGGGTGAGACGCGATGACCACGGTCGCGGTGAAGCCCGCCACGATGGCGCAGGCCCTGCGGCGCGCGCTGCGCGACGCGATGGCCGAGGACCCGTCCGTCCATGTGCTCGGGGAGGACGTCGGCACGCTCGGCGGGGTCTTCCGGATCACCGACGGGCTGGCCGCGGAGTTCGGGGACGACCGCTGTACGGACACTCCGCTGGCCGAGGCGGGCATCCTGGGGACGGCCGTCGGGATGGCGATGTACGGACTGCGGCCCGTCGTGGAGATGCAGTTCGACGCCTTCGCGTATCCGTCGTTCGAGCAGCTGATCAGCCATGTGGCGAAGACGCGCAACCGCACGCGCGGTGCCATGCCGCTGCCGATCACCGTGCGGGTGCCCTACGGCGGCGGGATCGGCGGGGTCGAGCACCACAGCGACTCCTCCGAGGCGTATTACATGGCGACGCCCGGCCTCCATGTCGTCACCCCCGCGACGGTGGACGACGCTTACGGACTGCTGCGGGCCGCGATCGCCTCCGACGATCCGGTCGTCTTCCTGGAGCCGAAGCGGCTCTACTGGTCGAAGGCCGCGTGGTCGCCCGACGAGCCGGCGGCGGTCGAGCCGGTCGGCCGGGCCGTGGTCAGACGCCGGGGCAGCAGCGCCACCCTCATCACCTACGGCCCGTCCCTGCCGGTGTGTCTGGAGGCGGCCGAGGCGGCCCGCGCCGAGGGCTGGGATCTGGAAGTGGTCGATCTGCGCTCCCTGGTGCCGTTCGACGACGAGACGGTGGCCGAATCCGTACGGCGTACGGGCCGGGCGGTGGTCGTCCACGAGTCCACCGGATTCGGCGGCCCCGGCGGGGAGATCGCCGCCCGGATCACCGAGCGTTGCTTCCACCATCTGGAGGCGCCGGTGCTGCGGGTGGCGGGATTCGATATTCCGTATCCGCCGCCGATGCTGGAGAGGCACCATCTTCCGGGAGTGGACCGGGTGCTGGACGCGGTCGCGCGGCTCCAGTGGGAGACGGAGAGCTGATGGCCCAGGTACTGGAATTCAAACTGCCTGACCTCGGTGAAGGGCTGACCGAGGCGGAGATCGTCCGCTGGCTGGTGTCGGTGGGGGATGTCGTCGCCATCGACCAGCCGGTGGTCGAGGTCGAGACGGCCAAGGCGATGGTCGAGGTGCCCTGCCCCTACGGGGGCGTGGTCACGGCGCGCTACGGCGAGGAGGGCACGGAGCTGCCGGTCGGGGCTCCGCTGCTGACGGTGGCGGTGGGCGCGTCGGAGCCGGGTGATGTGGACCCGGCGGCCCGGACACGGCCGGTCGCCCCGCCCGCGCCCGTCGTGGGACCGCCCGCCGTGGACCCGGCCGCACAGCCGGCCACTCCCGGGGCGGCGGGTTCGGCCGGCTCGACGGGCCAGTCGTCCGGTGACGCGTCGGGCAATGTGCTGGTCGGATACGGCACGGGAGCGCCGGTGGCGCGCAGGCGCCGGGTCCGTCCGGTCCGGAGCACGGCGCCCGCCGCGCTCCGTCCCCCCGGCGGCGCCCGGACCGCCCCCGCCGGGCCGGTCCATGGCGCGACGGGACCGGTCCCGGTCGTCTCCCCGCTGGTGCGGCGGCTGGCCCGTGAGCACGGCGTCGATCTGCGGGCGCTGACGGGCTCGGGACGGGACGGACTGATCCTGCGGTCCGATGTCGAGCAGGCGATCCGGCACGGTGTCGCACCGCCGCGAACCCTGCCGGAGCTCCAGCCCCAGCCCCAGCCGCAGTCGCAGTCGCGGGAGCGGGCGCGGGTGTCGTCCGCGACGGCCGCTCCGGTGGCGGCCTCCCGGCAGTCGCCGGTTTCCGCCCAGGACGGAGCGGTCCGGGTGCCGCTGCGCGGAGTGAGGGGCGCGGTCGCGGACAAGCTCAGCCGCAGCCGGCATGAGATCCCGGACGCGACCTGCTGGGTCGACGCGGACGCCACGGAGCTGATGGCGGCCCGTACGGCGATGAACGCCGCCGGGGGCCCGAAGATCTCCCTGCTCGCGCTGCTGGGCCGGATCTGCACGGCGGCCCTCGCCCGTCATCCCGAGCTGAACTCCACCGTGGACATGGCAGCCCGGGAGATCGTGCGCCTGCCCGCGGTGCATCTCGGCTTCGCCGCGCAGACCGACCGCGGGCTGGTCGTCCCCGTCGTACGGGACGCGCACACGCGCTCCGCCGAATCGCTGAGCGCCGAGTTCGCGCGGCTGACGGAGGCGGGCCGGGCGGGCACCCTGACACCGGGCGATCTGACGGGCGGGACCTTCACGCTCAACAACTACGGGGTGTTCGGCGTCGACGGTTCCACGCCGATCCTCAACCACCCCGAGGCCGCCATGCTCGGGGTCGGCCGGATCGTGCCCAAGCCCTGGGTCCACCAGGGGGAGTTGGCCGTACGCCAGGTGGTGCAGCTCTCGCTCACCTTCGACCACCGGGTCTGCGACGGCGGCACGGCGGGCGGCTTCCTGCGCTATGTGGCGGACTGCGTCGAGCGGCCGGCGACGCTGCTGCGCACCCTGTAGACCCTTTAGCGGGACATTCCGGGTGGCGGATACCGGCACGCGCCGAAAACCCCGAGAACTTCGGCCTTCGTGCGGAGGCCATGAGCGTCGAACGGGTGATCGCGGCTCATACTTCTGCCATGACCGCCTATGACGCCATCGTGCTCGCCGGAGGAGCCGCCAAGCGGCTCGGCGGGGCCGACAAGCCAGGGGTACGGGTCGGGGGCCGGGCGCTCCTCGACCGTGTGCTGGCCGCGTGTGACGAGGCCGCCCGGACCGTGGTCGTGGGCGGCAGACGGCCCACCGCGCGGCCGGTGCGCTGGGCGCGTGAGGAGCCGCCCGGCGGCGGCCCCCTGGCCGCGCTCGACGCGGGGGTGCGGTGCGTCGAGGCCGGCACCGTGCTCGTACTCTCCGCGGATCTGCCGTTCCTCGGGAAACCGACCGTGCGCAGACTGGTCGAGACGCTGGACACCAGCGGCCGGGAGGCGGCTCTGCTCACCGATGCCGACGGCCGTGACCAGCCGCTGGTCGCCGCCTATCGCGCGGAGCCGCTCCGTCGTGAACTCGCCCTGCTCGCGACCGAGTACGGCAGCCTCCGCGGGCTTCCGCTGCGTCTGCTGCCGGACGAACTCGAACTCGCCCGCGTCGACGGCGATCCCCTCGCCTCCTTCGACTGCGACACCTGGGAAGACATCTCCACGGCTCGGGCCCGGATCAGGGAGCATGGAAACGTGCTGGACGAATGGATCACCGCAGTCAAGGACGAACTCGGCATCGAGCTGGACGTGGACATCCATGTCCTGCTCGATCTCGCCCGCGACGCCGCCCATGGCGTCGCCCGGCCCGCCGCGCCGCTGACGACCTTCCTGGTCGGCTATGCGGCGGCCAGAGCCGGTGGAGACGGTCCCGAAGCCGTCGCGGAGGCCGCGCGCAAGGCCGCGGCGCTCGCTCTGCGCTGGGCGGAGGAGGCGGAGGGCGGCGACGGACCGGAGGCCAAGGGGGCCGACGCCGGATGACCGCCCGGGACCGCGAGGCCGACGGGATCGACGGAATCGAAGAAGCCCTGGCACTGGTCGCCGGGGACCCGCCCGCGCCGTACGGCCGGGGCGCGGATCATGGACCGGGCCGGAATGAGGGCACGGACCAGGAGCGGGGAGAGCACGGCGCCGCTTCCGGAGCCCCGGCCTCGCCACCGGGTGCGGCATCGGCGTCGGCCTCGGCGGCCGGTCCGGCCCGCGCCGCCGCCCCCGGCGGCCGGGCCGCGTCGGACCGGCACCGGGCCGAGCCGTGGGAGGCGGCCCGCGTGATCGCCGTACGGTCAGGACGCTCGGCGCGCGGGGCGTCGTCCGCCCCGGCCCACCGTGTACCGCTCGACCAGGCCTTGGGCGGGGCACTCGCCGAGCCGCTGACCGCCCTCACCGATCTGCCGTCCTTCGACACCTCGGCGATGGACGGCTGGGCGGTGGCGGGACCGGGGCCCTGGACCGTACGGAGCGCGCACGGCGCGTCCGGGCGGAGCCCATCCGACGGCCCTGTCAGGGACCACGGCATTCTCGCCGGACAGGGAGAGGCGGCGCCGCTCCCCGACGGGGCGGCGGTACGGATCGCCACCGGCGCCCGGATCCCGCCCGAGGCGACCGCGGTGGTGCGCAGCGAAGACGCCCGGATCGACAGCGGCGGTCACCTCCATGCCGAGCGCGAGGTGGTCCCCGGCCAGGACATCAGGCCACGCGGCCAGGAGTGCCGCTCCGGCGACCGGCTGCTGCCCGCCGGTTCTCTGGTGACCCCCGCCGTACTGGGTCTGGCCGCGGCTGCCGGATACGACGAACTGCTCACCGTTCCACGGCCCCGGGTCGAGATACTGGTCCTCGGCGACGAACTGCTCAGCGAGGGGCTGCCCCACGACGGACTGATCCGCGACGCCCTGGGCCCGATGCTCGCGCCCTGGCTCCGCTCTCTCGGCGCCGAGGTTCTCGCCACCCGCCGGATCGGCGATGACGCCGACGCGCTGTGCCAGGCGATCACCGGCTCCGACGCCGATCTCGTCATCACCACCGGCGGCACGGCCGGAGGACCGGTCGATCATGTCCATCCGGTGCTCCGGAAGACGGGCGCCGAGCTGCTGGTCGACGGTGTCGCCGTACGGCCCGGCCATCCCATGCTGCTGGCCCGGCTGGCATCGGGACACCATCTGGTGGGCCTGCCCGGTAATCCGCTCGCCGCGGTCTCCGGGCTGCTGACCCTCGCCGAACCCCTGCTGCGGTCGCTGGCGGGACGGGCGCCCCGGACTCCGTACCGCGCACCGCTGCGTGATCCGGTGCAGGGTCATCCGCACGACACCCGTCTGGTGCCCGTCGTCCACCGCGACGAGGGGCTCGTACCGCTTCGCTTCAACGGTCCGGCCATGCTGCGCGGAATCGCCGCCGCTGATGGGCTCGTGGTCGTACCACCGCGCGGCGCCCCAACGGGTCAGGAGCTGGAAGTGCTGGACCTGCCGTGGACGGCCGGCGCCGATGGAGGGTGTTTCACGTGAAACTTCCCGGTCATGATGCGATGGCCAGGCAGGCCGACGAGCATCTGGTCACCGCCCGGGTGAAGCTTCCGCGCCGTAAGATCGCCCGTCCGCTGCTCCAGGTCAGCCGACGGCTGCTGATGGCGCTGTTCGTGCTGGCTCTGACGGTCTTCATCGTCTATGTCGACCGGCAGGGCTATCACGACAATTCCGACGAATCGGTCGATCTGCTGGATGCCGTCTACTACGCGACCGTGACGCTCTCCACGACGGGCTACGGTGACATCGTCCCGTACAGCGACAGCGCGCGGCTGGTGAATGTGCTGCTGGTGACCCCGCTGCGCGTGGTCTTTCTCATCATCCTGGTCGGTACCACTCTTGAGGTCCTCACGGAGCGCACCCGGGAAGAGTGGCGGCTGAACCGCTGGAGGTCCAACGTGCGTGACCACACCATCATCGTCGGCTATGGCACCAAGGGGCGGTCGGCGATCCAGACGCTCTGTGCCACCGGGCTGAAGAAGGATCAGATCGTCATCGTCGACCCGTCGAACAAGGTGATCGAGGCGGCCAACGCGGAAGGGTTCGTCGGGATCGTCGGCGATGCGACCCGCAGCGATGTGCTGTTGCGCGCCGAACTCCAGCGCGCCCGCCAGATAGTTATCGCCACTCAGCGCGATGACACAGCGGTGCTCGTCGCGCTGACGGCACGCCAGCTCAACCGCGGGGCGAAGATCGTGGCCGCCGTGCGGGAGGAGGAGAACGCACCGCTGCTGCGCCAGTCCGGCGCCGACGCCGTCATCACCAGCGCCAGTGCCGCCGGCCGGCTGCTCGGGCTCTCCGTGCTCAGCCCCAGCGCCGGCACGGTGATGGAGGATCTGATCCAGCAGGGCAGTGGCCTCGATCTCATCGAACGCCCCGTCATAAAGTCCGAAGTGGGCCGGAGCGTAAGGGAGACGGACGACCTGGTGGTGAGCGTGCTGCGTGGCCACCGTCTGCTCGGCTACGACGATCCGGCCGCCAGTCCGCTCCAGCTCACGGACCGTCTGATCACCATCGTCCGGGCCCAGAGCCCCACGGCACAGGACAACTCCAACCCGTCGTAGCGTCAGTTCGCCTACGGGACAGCCCTTGGCCGCGAATCGTCGTTCCCCTATGTCTCAGGACCGACCGGGCGGCGGGGCGGGAGTAGCCTCGCGCTCATGTATGCGATCACGATTCCGGAACCCGGTGGTCCTGAGGCGCTTGTCTGGGCCGAGGTGCCCGATCCCGTACCCGGCGAGGGCGAGGTCCTCGTCGAGGTCGTGGCGAGCGCCGTCAACCGCGCCGATCTTCTGCAACGGCAGGGCTTCTACGATCCGCCGCCCGGCTCCTCCCCCTACCCCGGTCTGGAGTGCGCGGGGCGGATCAGCGCGCTCGGCCCGGGGGTCGCGGGCTGGGCCGTCGGCGACGAGGTGTGTGCGCTTCTGTCCGGCGGGGGGTACGCGGAGAAGGTCGCCGTACCCGTCGGCCAGCTTCTTCCCGTACCGGAGGGCCTGGACCTGGCGACGGCCGCGGTGCTTCCCGAGGTGACCTGCACCGTCTGGTCCAACGTCTTTATGATCTCGCATCTGCGGCCCGGCGAGACGCTGCTGGTGCACGGCGGGGCGAGCGGTATCGGCACCATGTCCATCCAGCTCGCCAAGGCGGTGGGCGCACGGGTCGCGGTCACGGCGGGCGGTCCCGAGAAGCTGGAGCGCTGCGCCGAACTGGGCGCGGACATCCTGATCGACTACCGCGAGCAGGACTTCGTCGCGGAGATCCGCAAGGCCACGGACGGCGCCGGCGCGGATGTCATCCTCGATATCGTCGGCGCGAAGTATCTGGACCGGAATGTGAAGGCCCTGGCGGTGAACGGCCGGCTCGCGGTGATCGGTCTCCAGGGCGGAGTGAAGGGCGAACTCAATCTGGCCGCCCTGCTGCACAAGCGCGGTGCGATCACGGCGACCTCGCTGCGTGCCCGTCCCCAGTCCGAGAAGGCGGCGATCGTCGCGGCCGTACGGGAGCATGTCTGGCCGCTCATCGCCAACGGCGACATCCGTCCGATCGTGTACCGGACGCTGACGATGCCGGAGGCGGCGGAGGCACACCGCCTACTGGATTCCGGCACCCATATCGGCAAGGTGCTGCTGCTCGCGCCGACCGCCGGCTGACCGCTGCCCCCGGGGCCGGCGGGCCCTCGTCACCCCCGGCCCGGCGAGCTCGGCCCAGTCGCCGCGTCCCGCCCCGGCCCGGTGCGCCTTCGGTGTACCGGGCCGTGAGGGCCGGGGACCGGCCGGGGTCTACAGATACGGACCGGAGCGGAGCGCGCCGTGTCCCTGCTCGCCGTCGTCGTCCTGGACCGAGCCCGGCGGCAGCGCGCGCCGCATCTGTTCGAGCTGAGCCCTGGCGGCCATCTGCTGGGCGAACAGCGCCGTCTGGATGCCGTGGAAGAGACCCTCCAGCCAGCCCACCAACTGTGCCTGCGCGATACGCAGCTCCGCCTCGGAGGGGATCGCGTCATCCGTGAAGGGGAGCGAGAGCCGCTCCAACTCGTCGACCAGTTCGGGGGCGAGCCCGTCCTCCAGCTCCTTCACGGAGCCGGCGTGGATCTCCTTGAGCCTGACCCGGCTCGCCTCGTCCAGGGGAGCCGCCCGCACCTCCTCCAGGAGCTGCTTGATCATGCTGCCGATGCGCATGACCTTGGCCGGCTGTTCGACCATCTCCGTCACGGGAATCTCGCGCCCCTCGTCGGCACCGCCACCACCGCCGCCGCCGCCGAGTGCCATTCCGTCCTGTCCCACCACGAGGACATGGGGGCTCTGCTGCGACCGTTCGTTACTCGGCATCTCCATACGGCCCATTGTCTCGCACATGTGCGTCACCACATGGTGTGCCCCCGTACGAAGACCATCCACCTTCGTACGGGGGCAGGATTTCACCGGGTGCGCCGCCCGGTCACGCGGTCACGCGGCTATGTGGCGGCCCGGCGGCCCAGCGTCCGGTGCGAGCGGGTGACCAGCGCCGCCAGGACCGCGGCACCCAGCGGGACGGCGATCAGCAGCGCGGCCAGCGTCGCCCAGGGGATGACGACGGGTACGTAGGGCTGCGCGACGGCTCCCCAGCCCTCGTCGAGCGACTGCTGGTACCACTTCAGCTCGCCGCGGCGCTCCGTCAGCCGCAGTCCGATCGCGGGGAGGACCCCGGCGGCCGAGCCGAGCAGCACCCCCATCGCCGCCACCACCGCGCACTGGAATCCGCTGAGCGTCCTGCGGACCCGCGCCGGCGCTCCGACCGCGGCGAGCGTCTTGAGATCGGCCTCGGCGTCCGCCTGGGCGAGACCGGTGGCGATACCGGCCGCGCCGATGGTGACCAGTCCGGCGAAGACCGTCAGCGCCAGCAGCACGATGCTGTTCTCGCTGGTGAACCCGGACTCGATATGGAGATCCACCTGGCTGCCGGTCTTGGCCAGCTCGGCGTCCAGCTTCTGCTTCTGGGTGTCGTTCGGCAGGACGCTGGACGAGTAGTACGCGCCGAGCGGGACGGTGCTGATTCCCGCGGCCTTCGCCGTGGCCGGGGTCATGATCACCGCGACGCCGTACGCGTTCGGATCCCCCTTCACCTGGTGCGCGGGGATCGACTTGACGGCGCCGGGCAGCGGCAGGCCCTTCTGGCGGGCCGTCTCCGCCGCCTCGGTGTCCGTGATCAGCAGGATGTCGATCTTCCCGGCCGCGTTGACGTTCCGCTTGTCGAACGAGACGACCCGGCCGTCCGCCAGCGCCTTCTCCGCCCCCGGATCCTTGATGCCGAGGACCTTGAGCAGAGCGGAGTCACCGATCAGCACTCCGGCCTCGACACCGCTGTAGACCGTGTCCTGTTCGCAGCGCCAGTCCTTGGCGAGCTTGCGCCGCTCGGCCTTGCTGAACTTCTCCGAAGGATCGTCCGGCCCCGTGGACCAGAGCGGACACTGCTGGGCCTTGGGGACGACCAGTTCGTACCGTCCGCAGCCGTCCTCACCGCCGTACATCGAGCAGCTCGGCTTTCCGACGGAGATACGGTCCACATCGGCCCGTAGATCGACGGGCAGGTTCTTCTGGACGGCCGTGCGCACGGCCGGAACGTCCCGGCCGCCCTCCTCATTGACCATGACCGAGATCGCGCCAGGGGGGAGCTGCGGTTCGTACGCGGCCCGGATCTGGGCATCGCTGCTCGCGGAATAGGTCGAGACCGCCACCGTGCCCGCGACCGCGGCCAGCACCGCCGCCACGGCGGGCGCCGTGCGCCCCCTGTTCCGTACGGCGTCCCGCAGCGCCAGCCGCGGCGAGAGCGGGAGCCAGCGGCCGAGCCGGCCGAACAGACCGACCAGGGCGGGCGTCAGCGCGACCACGCCCAGCTCGGCGAGAGCGCTGCCGCCCGCGACGATCGCGAACTGGTCGGTCATCGTCGAGCCGTACAGCGCGATCACCGCTCCCAGCGCGACCGCGACCAGCCCGAGAACCGGCAGGACCCTGCTGCTTCCGCGCACTCCGCGACGGCCGGTGAGCGAGGCCAGCACGGTCTGCCGGGAGGCGGTGACGGCCGGGACGATCGCCGCGAGAAGACCGGTGAGCACGGCGAGCAGCGCGATACCGAGCAGTTCCAGCGGCCGGATGTCGAAGCCGCCGAAGCGCTGGCCCAGGTAGTCCTCAAGGACGGGACGCAGCACATAGGTGAGGCCCAGACCGAGGGCCGTACCGATGACGGCCGAGGCGACACCGATCACCAGACCGCCGCCGAGGACGATGGCCCGGATATGGCGCCGGTCACCGCCGTTGGCACCGACCAGACCGAGCTGACGGCGTGAGCGCCGGGCACCGACCGCGAAGGCCGGGCCCGCCAGCAGACAGATCTCCAGCATGGCGAGTCCGACGATGGTGCCGATCGCGGCCAGTTCCGTGGCGTCGGCGACCGCGCTCTGCTCGTACCGTTGCTGCTCGTCCTGCTGGTACAGCGGCACATCCGCGTCGGCGGGCGGGTTCAGGGCCACGGCCCGGGAGGTCACCAGAACGCCATGGGTATTGGCTTCCTTCACCATGTTCCACGTGAAACCACCCGGAAAGCGTACGAGTTGGGTGGTGCTCGGGTTCGCCCCCATCAGCCCGTCGGCCTGGAGCGCCTTGTCGAGCGGGGCCAGAAACGCCCCGGGGAGCGCGTTGACCTGGTCGGTCTCCAGCGAGTCGGGAAGTTCGTACGCACCGACGATCCGGTACACGTTGCCAAGTCCACGGGCGGTGAGCTCCGAACCCACCCGTAGCCCGCTGACCTCCAGGAAGTGACTGGTCGCCGCGACCTCGTCGGCCCGCTCGGGGAAGCGGCCCTCGTTGAGGCGCATGATGCCGTCGGCGATCGGGTCGGCTGCCTTCAGTTCGCGGATCTCGGTCTGGAGCAGTCCGTGCGTGGTACGGAGCTTTCCGACTCCCGTCGTGTCCTCAAGGACCGTGGCACCCGCCGGAACGGCCTTGGAGATATCGCCGGGGCCATCGGGCCAGGGCCTGTCCCTGTAGTCGGCGACCGGCGTGTAACTGTCGGCCTCGGGGTTCTGGTAGAGCGGCTCTCCGCCGAACCCCGGGTCGGTGATCTGGGCATCGGCCTGGCCGAGCGTGCGGTCGAGCTGCTCCTGGGTGGACAGCTCGGCACTGCGCAGGGTCAGGTCGAAGGCGCTCACCCCGAGGATGGGGAGCGCGATCATGGACAGGACGAGAAAGCTGCGTCCCTTGGAGCGCCAGGCGTCGCGACGGGCGATCCGCAGCGCCGCGCGCCAGGAGTGGTACCAGGTCTTCACAGTTCGGCCGCCTGGCCCGTGAGCAGCGAGTCCGCCTGGCTACGGAGGGTCTGGTCGACCACCGAGCCGTCCCGCAGGAAGACCACCCGGTCCGCCCAGGCCGCGAAGCGCGGTTCATGGGTGACCAGAACCCCGGCGGCGCCGGCGTCGCAGCGCGTACGCAGCAGGGCGAGCACGGACTCACCCGTCTCGGAGTCCAGCGCGCCCGTCGGCTCGTCGGCGAGGACAAGACGCCGGTCGCCGACGAGCGCGCGGGCTATCGCCACCCGCTGCTGCTGGCCGCCGGACATCTCGTCCGGGAACCGGTCGGCGAGCTGCTCAAGACCCATCTCCGCCAGCGCGGCCACGGCCTCGGTGCGCGCCTTGCGCGCGGAGGTGCCGTCGAGCTCACGGGGCAGCGAGATGTTCTCGGCGGCGGTGAGGGCGGGGATCAGGTTGTAGTCCTGGAAGACATAGCCGATGCTGCGGCGGCGCAGGGCCGCGAGCTGCTTACGGCCGACGGTGGTGATGTCGGTGCCCTCGACGATGACACGGCCCGAGCTGGGGGTGTCCAGGCCGCCCGCGATGGTCAGCAGCGTGGATTTTCCGGAGCCCGAGGGGCCCATGACGGCGACCAGTTCGCCGGGGAACACATCGAGGTTGATACCGCGCAGGGCCTGGACCTCGGTGGCGCCGCTGCCATGGACGCGGGTCAGCTCCTGGAGTCGCAGCACGGGCTGCTGTGACGGTTGTGCGTTTTCGGGCATGAAGGATCCCCCTAGGGCGGTACGTGCACATACGTGTGTGGGGTATGTGGGTCGGGTGAGAAGGCTGAGAAGACTGAGAAGGGTGAGGTCGGGTGAGAACGGTGAGGAGAGTGAGGTGTGGCGGGAGGTACGGCGGCGGGCCGGGCCGGGGCCGAGTCGTCCCCCGGTCAGGTCGTCCTCCGGTCAGGTCGTCCCCCCCGTCGGGCCGGCGCCTGCCGGGGCGTCCGTCCGCCGGGTCTACTGCCTGTCGGTGATCACCCGGCTGCCGACATCGAGCGAGCCGCCGTCAGGGCCGCCCGTAGAACTGCCCGCGGGGCCGTTGGCGGGGCTGACCGCTGGGCCGTTCGAAACGTCGGCCGAGGGGCTGACCGCGAGGCCGTTCGAAACGTCGGCCGGGGGGCCGTCCGACGGCCGGTTGTCGGGTTCCGGCAGCAGCGCGAGCCTGATCAGCCGGGCTTCACAGTGGTCGAGCCAGCGGGCCTCGGCCTCGGTCAGGAAGATGAGCTGTTCCAGGACGAGCAGCCAGGCCACTTCGTGCCGGTCGGCCGGGACGGCGTCCAGGGCCTGGGCCTTGAGCCGGGTGTAGTCCTGCATCGCCTGGATGGTGTGGCGGCGCTGCGACTGGATGACCTCCCGGATGTCGACCCCGGGCATCCCCACCGCCATGGCGAGCTTGATCGCCAGCTCGTCACGGGGCGGGCTGGTGCGGTCGACCGGGGTACGGAACCACGCCTTCAGTTCCGCGCGGCCCGCGTCGGTGATCACATGGAGCGCGTGGCCCGCACGGTCCTCGCCGTCCTGGGTGACCATGCCGTCGCGCTCCAGACGGCTCAGGGTCGTATAGACCTGGCCGACGTTGAGCGGCCAGGTGGCACCCGTGCGGGACTCGAACTCCGTACGGAGCTGAGAGCCGTAGCGAGGGCCGCGTTCCAGGAGGGCGAGAAGCCCGTGGCGAATCGACATACTCAGTATGTATACCGGGTATGGCGTAGCTCGCAAGCGACCTGAGGCGGACCAGGTGAGTACGCCATAAGGATGATGCGGACTGATGCGGACGCGGAGGCGGGGGCGGGAGAGGGGCGGGAGAGGGGCTCAGCGGCGGCGGAGCCGCAGTCCGAGAAAGCCCAGTCCCAGGCCGATCAGAGTGATTCCCGTGCCCAGGGTCAGCACGGGAACCGTCCGCGCGGCGGGGTCGGTGACGGTCCGGTCGGCGGGTTCACGGGCGGCCGCGGGCGGGCGGCGCCGGGGCGCCTCGGAGTCCTCCGGCGGATGGACGAACTCCTCCAGCGGCTCGTCCGCCGCGTGTCCGTCCGTCCTCGGGTCGGTCTCGTCGTCCGTCCCGTCCGTACCCTTCTCGCCCTCTCCCGGCTCGGTCTCCTCGTTTTCCTCGCTCTCTCCGAGGTGGGAGGGTGACGTGGGTTCGGACGGCGAGGTGCGGGGGTGGGTGGCGGACGGTGAGGCGGGGGTCCGGGGCGGACGGCTGGGGTGCGCGGAAGGGGCGGGGTCCGCGTCCGTCTCCGGATCGCCGTACGCCTCCCCGTCCGCCTCCGGGTCCGACTCCCACTCGGCCCCGGGATCGGCCTCCGGGTCGCCGTCGTCCGTGTGCGGGCTTCCGTCGCCCGGTGACACCGCCTCGGGTTCCTGTGGTCTCCCGGGGCGCGGCCGTCCCTCCCCGGCCGGACGGCCGGCCAGTGCGACGGCCGACTCGCCGGAGACCGTCGGTCCTGTCCCGGGCGGGGCGGACTCCTCGGCGTACGCGCCGGGCGCGGCCATCAGCAGCGACGCGACCGCGATCGCGCAGGGGGTGCGGAGCGTAGGAGTCACCGACTCAGCGTCACATGTAATGACAAATCCGGCATCTCGAAACGTTCCTGCGGTGGAACGAAGCGGGCGAAGCGGATGGAGCGAACGAACGCGATACGAGCGAGGCCCGGTACGCATGTCGTACCGGGCCTTGGCCTTCGGACTGTGCGGGTCCTGTGTGGGTCCGGTCCCCCGAACCGGCCCGCACGGCCCGCGACTACCCCGCGTACCCCGTGGAGATCGTCAGTTCGAACTCCTGGCCGTCGGGCGGCACGGCGGCCCCCGGCCTCGGGTACTGGTCGATCACGATGTCCTTGGCCCAGGACCCGTCGTTGTCCGTCTTCACCGGCGCCCACGACCAGCCCGCCTCACGGAGGCAGTCCTTCACCGAGAGGATGTCCTTGTACCGCAGATCGGGGGCCGTCACCTTTGACGGATCCAGTCCGTCCTCCGAGGCGTCCGTGCACTCCGACACGTCGATGGTGCGGTTGCGCTCCGGGCCCCGGTACCCCTCCTGGGTGGAGGCGCCGGTGCCCGTGTTCCCCGTACCGTCGCCCGTGCCCGTGTCATCACCGTTGAGCGAAAGTGCCGCTATCAGACCGCCGATGGCCAGCAGCGCGACCACGATCGCACCCACGATGACCGGCATGTTCCGTCTGCCATCACTGCCACTGCCATGGCCGCCGCCGTGACCACTGCCGTGGCCGCCGCCGTGCGCACCGTGGCCACCGCGCCCACCGGGCGCGGTCGAGGGCTGGGACGACATCATGTACGGCGGCGGGGTCTGCGCCATCGGCTGCCCCGGCCGGGGGGCCGGGTACGCCGGGACCGACTGCGGATAGCCGTAGCCCGGACCGGGCGCCTGCGGCGCCGGCGGCGGGGCGGGTGTCGGCGGCCCGTACGACCCCTGGCTGTTGTACGGCGTCCGCACGCCCTGCGGCGGCGGTGGCGGCGCCTGGCCCGACTGGTCCACCGGCGGGAAGACCGCCGAGCCCACGCCCGAGCCGCTGCGCTGCGGAGCGCCCGGCACCACGATCACCGGAGCACCCGACTGACCGGCGGTCAGCACACGCGCGCACTCGTCGCCCATCGCCGACGCGCTCGGGAAACGCTCGTTCGGGTTCTTCTTCAGCGCCCGCGCGACCAGCGCGTCCATCGCCGGAGTGACCGAACGGTTGATGGTGGACGGAGCGACCGGCTCCTCCTGCACATGGGCGTACGCGATCGCCAGCGGCGAGTCCGCGTCGAACGGCAGCCGCCCGGTCAGGAGCTGGAAGAGCATGATGCCGACCGAGTACAGATCGGAGCGGGCGTCGACGGCGCGCCCCAGCGCCTGTTCGGGCGAGAGGTACTGCGGCGTACCGACGACCATGCCGGTCTGCGTCATCGAGGTGACCCCCGACTGCATCGCGCGCGCGATACCGAAGTCCATCACCTTGACGACGCCGCGCTTGGTCATCATCACATTGCCCGGCTTGATGTCCCGGTGCACCAGGCCCATCTCATGGCTGGCCTCCAGCGCGGCCAGCACATCGGCCGTCACCTTGAGCGCCTTGTCGGCCGGCATCGCGCCGTACTGCGCGATGTCCCGCTGGAGCACGGAGCCGAGCGGATGCCCCTCGACGTACTCCATGACGATGTACGGCATCAGCGCGCCGGCCAGCTCGTCCTCGCCCGTGTCGAACACGGAGACGACATTGGTGTGCGACAGCTTGGCCACGGCCTGGGCCTCGCGCCGGAACCGCTCGCGGAAGGACTGCTCGCGCCCCAGCTCCGTGTGGAGGGTCTTGATGGCGACCTGGCGGTCGAGCGCCGTGTCGTACGCGAGGTAGACGGACGCCATCCCGCCTTCGCCGAGCAGGTCGCGAAGCTGGTAACGGCCGCCCGCGACCGAACCGCCCGCGTGACGGCCCCGTGCGCCATGCTGGCTCATGACTGTGCTTCCCCCTCCGGCGCGCGGACGCGGTCCGCAAGAAGTGGACGCGATGGTGCTCACGCGGTGATCCCGTTATTACGCGCCAAGTCTGCCCGAGGGCGGAGACACGTCAAGCCGGGTGCCCGTTCCGTGACCGTACGCACAACAAGCGTCTCGGAAGCGTTACCGGAAACGGGTGGAACAAGGATGGAATATGCGTGGGTATCGCGTAGCCCGGTTTCATGGCCGGTCCACCGTGGACCGGCGTGTCATACGGAGGCTGTAGCGTGATGTGGCATAGCCACCCCTGAGACACCCACCCCCGAGAAACACCCTGAGAAACACAGGCATACCGCGGACCGCGCACGCGGTCGTGAAGCGGACAGAAACGACGGCGAGGACTGATGGCACCCGAACCCGAAGCAGGCGGCGGAGTGTCGGATGCCGCGGACTCCTGGGGCGATGGCGGCCTGGTCGGAGGGCTGGTCGGCGACGGCCGCTACCGGATGACCCACCGTCTCGGCCGCGGCGGCATGGCCGAGGTGTTCGCGGCGGAGGACGTACGGCTCGGGCGCACCGTGGCCGTCAAGCTGCTCCGCGCCGATCTCGCGGAGGACCCGGTCTCCAAGGCCCGGTTCACCCGTGAGGCGCAGTCGGTCGCCGGGCTGAACCACCACGCGGTGGTGGCGGTGTACGACTCCGGCGAGGACACGGTCAACGGACAGACCGTGCCGTACATCGTGATGGAGCTGGTCGAGGGCCGCACCATCCGCGATCTGCTGGTCAGCGCCGAGGCCCCGCCGCCCCAGCAGGCGCTGATCATCGTCTCCGGAGTGCTGGAGGCGCTCGCCTACTCGCACCAGCACGGCATCGTGCACCGTGACATCAAGCCCGCCAATGTGATCATCACCGACGCCGGCGCGGTGAAGGTGATGGACTTCGGCATCGCGCGCGCCCTGCACGGCGCGCAGTCGACGATGACCCAGACCGGCATGGTCATGGGCACCCCGCAGTACCTCTCCCCCGAGCAGGCGCTCGGCAAGGCCGTCGACCACCGCAGCGATCTGTACGCCACGGGCTGCCTGCTCTACGAACTCCTCGCGCTGCGGCCCCCGTTCACCGGTGAGACCCCGCTCTCCGTCGTCTATCAGCATGTCCAGGACATCCCGGTGCCGCCCTCCGAGGTCTCGGACGCGGCGCCGCCGGAGCTGGACGGCCTGGTGATGCGCTCGCTCGCGAAGGAACCGGACGACCGGTTCCAGAGCGCCGAGGAGATGCGCGGGCTGGTCCAGTACGGCTTGCAGATGCTCCAGCAGCAGGGGAGCCACACGGGCACCTGGAACACCGGCGCGTTCGACGCGCACATCGGCGGCAGCACCCCGGCGATGGGCATGGCCGCGACGACCGCGATGGGGCACCCGCCGCACGGCGACACCTCGCAGAGCCCGATCCTGCCGCCGATGAATCCGCATGACGGCGGATATGACGGCGGGCACCACGGCGGGGGCGGCCGGGGCAAGATGTGGCTCTTCGTCGCGCTCGCGGTGATCGCGATCGTGGCGGGGGTGGCCTATGCCGTCAACGGCATGAGCGACACGGGCAATGGCGTCAAGTCGGACAAGCCCACGACCACCCCGACCCAGGAGACACCGAGCGACGAGGGTCCCACGCCGTCGGACGAGCCGAGCGAGACCCAGGAGACGGACGACTCGTCGGGTGGCGGCGATGGGTCGAACTGGCCGCCGCCCGAGAAGCCGAAGCCCAGTCTGACCCCGTCCGACGAGCCGACGGACACCCCGTCGAGCAGCGACACGGGTACGACGGACGGTGGCGGCGGTACGACCGACGGCGGGACGACCGGCGAACCGACGACCGATCCGCCCCAGTCCCCGCCGCCGGACGGCGGCGACGGAGAGCCGGGTGGCGGGACGCCGGGCGGCGGTGGGACCCCGGGCGGTGTCGTCAACGGCGCCGACAACGGCGGTGCGGCCACCACCGGCGGCTGAGGAACCGGCGGCTGAGGCGCTGTCAGCTGAGGTACCAGCAGCGGCTGATCACTTTTCCGGGGCGCCCCGGGATCC
>NZ_JBSGVS010000077.1:0-40229 GCF_053608565.1 Streptomyces sp. NPDC055025 | reverse complement strand
GCTCCGGACGGCCGGCCGGTTGGGGAATCGCGCGGCGACGGCAGCGGGGTCAGTGGCCGGCGCCGGCGCGAGTCCCGGCCTGTGTCACCAGGGGGACGGGGCCGGCGGGGCGACCACCGGCGGCCGGTCGTCGCAGGTGATGGTGTTCGGCAGCTCCCAGGGGGCGAGCCAGGCGCCGGTGGTGCCGCCGCCGTCGTTGCCGCCGAGGTCCGTCAGTGAGAATTCCGAACCGGCGGGGGTGAAGTTGAACGATCCGCAGTTGTTGACACCGACCGCCCCGACATTGCGGGCGTCCACGTTCTGGAAGGACGCGGAGCCCGCCACCCGGGCGCTGACCACCGAGGTGCCCGTACCGTCGACCTTGATGTCCTTGAAGTGGACATTCGTGATCGAGTACAGATCCTTCACCGGCCAGTCGCTGACCAGCATGATCGCGTTGTAGGTGTTGTCGAGGAAGTGGTCCCCGGTCACCTGGATGTCGGCGTCGATGTCCTTCTCCAGCGCGAAGAACCAGATGGCGCCCAGACCGATGTTCCAGTTCAGCTCGTACGTACCGGCGCGGACCGTGGTGTTGTCGGTGATCCACAGATGTCCGGTGAACGCCTCCGCGCCGAAGCGCGATCCGACCTGGATGGCGCTGCCCTCCCGGATCGGGTCGGCGATGAGGTTGTTGGAGACGGTGTTGTCCTCGCCGCCGTAGATGGCGATGCCGTTCGCGAGCACCGGCGTCTGGACGGTGTTGTGGTCGAACGTGTTGCCCGCGTTGGTGGTCTTCTCGGACCACATGGCGAGACCGTCGTCGCCGGAGTTGCGGACGAAGTTGTTCGACACCACCGAATCCGTCACACCGGTGTGGAAATTGAGGCCGTCGGCGATCTGGTCGACGATGACATTGTCGGTGACCCGCAGATTCGACATGGGTCCGTCGAACCAGAGACCCACCTTGGTGTGGCGGATGTAGAGGCCGTCGATGGTGGAGTCGCTCATCGCACCGCCGATGCCGTTCACCTGGTCGGTGTCGATGCGCTCACGGACATCGCCCTCGATCGCGAAACCGGAGAGATGGACATCGGAACTGCCGCCGTCCGCCGCGTCCTTGCCGTAGAAGCCGACGCCGGTGTGGACCGAGCCGTCGGGGGCGGGGGTGCTCAGCTCCACCTGACGGCCCTTGATGATGGTGTACCAGCTGCCCGCGCCCACGATCGTCACGTCGTCGACGATGATGTGGCGGTTCACCTGATACGTGCCCGGCGGTATGTACACCTTGAGGTGCTTGCGCTTCGCGAAGGCGATGGCCCTGTCGATCGCGTCGGCGGAGTCACGCCGGCCGAGCGGATCCGCTCCGAACGCCAGCACGTTCGCCGCGACGAGCTCGACCCGCGGAGCACCGACGAGTTGTGAGTCGAGCAGATCGATCACCGTCCACGCGGCCCTGCTCCCGGCGGGCACCGTGAGCCGTACCTTGTCACCCGCGCGGTACTTCTTCCCGAGCAGAAGACGCTGCTCGTCGTAGAAGTGGTTCGGCCGGAAGGGCTTGTCGATCACCGGGGCCGGTGTCGTGTCGCTCGGCACACAGGCGCATTCGGTGATCCACCAGTCGGGGTGCAGCAGACCGGCGTTCGGGTCGTTCGAGAACGGATACTGGTTGTAGAGCCACGCGTACTGCGACGTGAGGGTCATGGTGGACCGCTTCCCGCCGTTCACCGTGACATCGAGGGGTGCGGTGATGCCGCCGCCGTCGGGGGCGTCCGGAATGCTGTACCGCACGGTGATCGCGTCGGCCGCGCTCGGCAGCGTGAACTCGACGTGTTGGCCCGGCGTCAGCTTGACCGCCTTACGCCCGGACGCCTCCGCCGGCAGTGTGTACGCCGTACGGTCCGGGCCGATGACCGTGCCGTTCGTCGTGGCATTCTCCGCCTCCTGCTCGACGAAGTCGACGCGCGCGCCCCTGCCCGCGACGAGCGAGGGATCGAGGGCGGCGCGTGTCACGACGGGGGCCGACGCCGCCGACGCGCCGTCAGCGCCCGCGCCGGCGAGGGCCGTACCACCGGACAGCACACTGAGGCCGACGGCGGCCGCGGTCACGGCGGCGACGGCCCTGGCCGTCCTGACGGTCCGGGAGGCACCGGCGGTGGCGGTCCCGCGCGGTGATCTGCCGGACCGTCTCGCTACGGCTCCTGTGATGCTCCATGACATCGAAATGCTCGTTTCTGTCGGGAGGGTGAACGCCTGCGACGCTCGACGGAGCGGACGCCATGAGGGGACATGAGGTGAGGTGACCCTAGGACCCGCGCGGGCCGTTCCACAAGGCTCATGCGAAGTGATTTCGTCTCCTTGCCGCTCAACTGCGTGGGCCCGTTGAATTTTTGCGCTGGCTGCCATGGTTCGTTGCCGGATTTCCGCAACGCGGGGGCGGGGTTTGCCGGACCGGCAACGGAACTCGCGTTCGCCGTACGCGCCCCGCATGATCACAAGGGCGCCCGAACCGGCGTCAAAGCCCCAGGAGGAAGCATGTCGCAGCACACCCGTCCGTCACCCGCTTCCGCCCCGGACGCGCGGCACCGGTTGGTGCCCACCCCTGGCGGCCGTATCCATCTGGTGGAGCAGGGGACCGGCCCGCTGGTCCTGCTGGTGCACGGGTTTCCCGAGTCCTGGTACTCCTGGCGCCGTCAGCTCCCGGCGATCGCCGCGGCGGGTTTCCGCGCGGTGGCCATCGACGTCCGCGGATACGGACGCTCGTCGAAGCCCGTGGAGGTGGAGGCGTACCGGATGCTCGACCATGTCGAGGACAACGCCGCCGTCGTACGGGCGCTGGGCGAGGAGACCGCGGTGATCGTGGGCCATGACTGGGGCTCGGCCATCGCCGCCAACTCCGCCCTTCTCAGGCCGGAGATCTTCACGGCCGTCGGACTGCTGAGTGTTCCCTACGCCCCGCGGAACGGTTTCCGGCCCACCGACGCCTTCTCCCGGATCGGTGGCGACGAGGAGTTCTACGTCAGCTACTTCCAGCGGCCCGGCCGGGCGGAGGCGGAGATCGAGCCCGATGTCCGCGCCTGGCTGGCCGGGTTCTACGCCGGGCTCTCGGCCGACACCATGCCGGCGGCCGGCGAGGACAGTCTCTTCTTCGTGCCCCGGGGCGCGAGACTCTCCGACCGCTTCGCCGGGGACACCCTGCCGTCCTGGCTCGGCGAGGCCGATCTCGACTTCTACGCGGGCGAGTTCGAACGGACCGGGCTGACCGGGGCGCTGAACCGCTACCGCAACGCCGACCGGGACTGGGAGGACCTCGCCCCGTGGGACGGAGCGCCGATCGGGCAGCCCTCGCTCTTCCTCGGCGGCGCCCTCGACGCCTCCCTCGGCTGGATGGCCGCCGCCGTCGACGCCTACCCCACGACCCTTCCCGGCCTGGTCTCCTCCCATGTGCTGGAAGGCTGCGGGCACTGGGTGCAGCAGGAGCGCCCCGACGAGACCAACCGGTTGCTGGTCGAGTGGCTACGAGCCCTGCCGGCCCGGGAAGGCCAGGGCGCCGGAGGCGGGGGGCGGCGCTGAGACAGGGACCGCCGGTCCCTGGACAGGTGAGCCCTTCATCCGGTGCCGGGCCCACTCCAGGCTGGGGCGTGGCGGACGGTGTGTCCGGATCGCGTGAGCAGCACGCGGCGGCCGTCCGCCATGAGGGAGCCGTCCCATGACCACAGAGGGAAAGATCGCGATCATCACGGGAGCAAACCGGGGCCTGGGGCGCAGTGCCGCGCTCCGGCTCGCCGAGGACGGTGTCGATCTGATCATCACCTACCGCTCCCACGCCGACGAGGCCGACGCCGTCGTCGACACCGTGACCGGGCTGGGCCGTACCGCCTTCGCCCTTCAGCTCGACACCGGTGAGCTGGAATCGTTCGACCGGTTCACCGACGAGGTACGCCGTGTGCTCAAGGACGGCTGGGGCCGGGAGAGCTTCGACTTCCTGGTCAACAACGCGGGCGGCGCCCTGATGGCACCGTTCGCGGAGACCACCCCGCGGGGCTTCGACGAGCTGATGAACGTGCACTTCCGTGGTGTGTTCTTCCTGACCCAGGGACTCGTGCCGCTCCTCGCGGACGGCGGCCGGATCATCAATGTGTCCACGGGGCTGACCCGCTTCACCGGGCACGGTGCCTCGGCGTACGCGTCGATGAAGGGCGCCGTCGAGGTCCTCACCCGGTATCTCGCCAAGGAACTCGGCCCGCGCGGGATCACCGTGAACACGGTCGCCCCCGGTCCCGTGGCCACCGACTTCGGCGGCGGCCTCCTCCGCGACGACGAGGAGATCCGCTCCCTGCTGAACAGCCAGACCGCGCTGGGCCGGGTGGGGGAACCCGAGGACATCGGCGGCGTCGTCGCCGCGGTGCTCTCCGCGCGCACCGGATGGATCACCGGGCAGCGTATCGAGGCGTCGGGCGGCACCCTGCTCTGAGCGGTACGCGGTGGCGCGGCTCCGAGCCGGTACGCGGTGGCGGGCTCCGAGCCGGTACGCGGTGGCGCGCGGTTTCCGTGATCCCGTGCGCGAACGCGAACCGGCGGGGCGCCACCGCGGTCCAGGGGCGCCCCGCCGAGCCCGGCGGCCACCGCGGAGCCGGCGGCCACCGGCGATCCTGGGGCCGAGGACCGAAGAGGGAGACTGAGCACATGGACAGAGCGCAACTCGCGGACTTCCTCCGTACCCGCCGCGAGGCCCTTCAGCCCGAGGACGTGGGTCTCCCCCGCGGCCCGCGCCGGCGGACCCGTGGTCTGCGCCGCGAGGAGGTGGCGGCCCTGTGCGGTATGTCCACCGACTACTACAGCCGTATGGAGCAGCGGCGCGGTCCGCAGCCCTCGGAACCGATGCTCGCCGCGATCGCGCGCGGACTGCGTCTGTCCCTGGACGAGCGCGACCATCTCTTCCGGATGGCCGGGCACAACACCCCTGGCCGGACGCTGCGCGGCGAGCATGTCAATCCGGGGATCATGCGCATCCTGGACCGTCTGCACGACACTCCGGCACAGGTCATCACCGGACTCGCTGAAACGCTGACGCAGACCGGACTCGCGGTCGCGCTCCTCGGCGACGAGACCCGTCACACCGGACTGGCGCGCAGCATGGTCCACCGCTGGTTCACCGAGCCGCGCGCACGGCTCATCTATCCCGAGGACGACCACCCCGCGCACAGCCGGTTCTTCACCTCCCAACTGCGCACCGCCTACTCCCGCCAGGGCGCGGACTCCCGCGCCGGGCGGATCGTCGGCGCGCTCCTGGAGGAGAGCGAGGAGTTCGCGGCCCTGTGGAGCGCGCATGAGATCGGCATCCCGCGCGGCGAACCCAAGCGGATCCGCCACCCCCAGCTGGGTGTGCTCGAACTCCACTGCCAGGTCCTCTTCGACGTCGACCAGGCGCAGGCGCTTCTCGTCTACACCGCCACCCCCGGCACGGAGAGCTACGAGAAGCTCCAGCTCCTGTCCGTCGTGGGGGACCGGCAGCCCCACACCTGACGGCGGTCGGGCGAGTGGTCGGGCGGGCGGTCGGGCGGGCGGTCGGGCGAGTGGTCGTCAGTCGCCGTCGGCGGGCGGGCGGTCGGCGAAGACGCCATGGAGTATCCCGGTCGCCTGGCCCACCTCGACCAGATATCCGTCGGGGTCCCGCAGATAGCAGCGCAGCTCCGCCTTGCGGTCGAGCGGCTCGGTCAGGAAGTGCGCGCCCTTCGCGGTGGCCTGCTCGTAGAAGGCGGCCAGATCGGCGACCCGCACGTTGAGGAACGACGACACGGGATCACCGGGGGCGGGCGGAGTGAGGACGACATCGGGCTTGTCCGGGGTGGGTCCGCCGCCGGGGTTCATGATGATCCAGCCATTGGCCACCTTCACGATCCCGGGATTCTCGGCGAGCACCACCTCGCCGCCGAGGACGTCCGCGTAGAAGCGGCTCGACACGCCGACATCACGCACGGTGAGAAAATGCGTCAGGACCAGCCCCTGTGCCGGTGCCGGAAGGTCTTCTCGCCGCGCCATCGCCATCTCCCCAGCTCAGCCACGCGCCGGCCGACCGCCGTACGTGTTCGGGACCGCTCCGTCACGTCCACTCTGCTGGCACCCGGGCACTCGGGCAACTCAACGCGTACCGCCGGTCACCCCGGTCCGTCACCGCTGCCGGGCCCGCCACAGATCGCGTATCAGGGCGATCTCGGCCCCGTGGTGCAGGAGTTCCTGGTTGACCCACCAGACCGTTTCGACGAACGGGTCGTCGGGATCGCTGCCGTGGGGGTAGGTGCTGTGTCCCACCGTGTCGAGCGCGGTGTCGTCGGCGGTGAGCAGGGCGTTCCGCCATGCCGTGGCGCCCTGGTGGAAGGCCGCGACCGCCCCGGCGGCGTCCCCGCAGCTGTGGTAGTCGTCCTTGGTCAGCTTGTGACCGCCGGCCGTGTGGTCGGCCCGGAGAGTCAGCATCTCGCTGAGGTGGCTCAAGCGCCACGCGATGGTGGTGAAGGGCGGCGGCGAGGGATGGGGCATGGGCGCCGTGTCCCGCCCCCAGTCCCCGGCGCCGGACAGAAGGGTGGCGCGTGGCCCCGGCCCGGATGAGCGCCGTCGGACCGACCAGCAGTCGGGCACCGGCTCCCAGAGGTACTCCTCGTCGGTCAGGGGACCGACCTCGACGTCCGTCCCGTTGCCGCTGTCCATGACGGGTCCCGTCAGCCGGGCGGCGAGGCGTTCACGCGCGAAGTCGAACTGCCCCAGCAACGGAACCAGACGGGCCGGCGGTGTCGTCGGAGGCGCTGTTGTCATCGGACGCTCCTGGAGCGGTACGGCGGGGCGGGAGGGAGGTGCTGGTCCGCCACCCTGTCACGGTCCAGGACCGCGCCGCGCATCATTTTCAGGGCCGCCGCCGTCACGGGCCCGACGCCGGCCATCCCCGACGTCCGACGCCGACGCCCGCCGCCCCACCGCCGCCGCCCCACCGCCCCCGTCGCCGCGCACCCGGCGCCCGGCGCCCTCCGTCAGACGGCCAGTTCCCCGACGGCTTCCAGCAGCCGGTCGACATCGGAACGGTCGTTGTAGTGGACGAGCCCGGCACGTACCGCGCCGCCGCTCTCCCGCAGCCCCAGGACCTCCGTCAGCTCCCAGGCATAGCAGTGTCCGTCCCAGACATTGACCCGGCGGGCCGCGAGGTGCCCCGCGACCTCCGCCGGCGCGTGTCCCGTCACCCGGAAATAGGCGGTCGCCGTCCGCCGCGCGGGCTTTCCGTACAGCGTGACACCGGGCAGTTCCTCAAGACCCCGCAGCATCACCCCGAACAGCTCGTGCTCGGCCTCCTCCACCGCCCTCATCGAAACGAGCAGCCGCTCGCGCCGCCCGCCCGCCCCCGGTCCGGCCAGATCCGCCAGATGATCGACGGCGGCGGTGACCCCGGCCAGATCCGCGAAGGGCGGTGTCCCCGTCTCGAAGCGCAGCGGCACCGCGCCGGGCGAGCAGGCCAGCTGGTCCGGGTGGAGTGTCTCCAGCAGCGCCGGATCCGCGGCGACCGCGCCGATGTGCGGACCGGACCACTTGTAGGCACTGGTGGCGTAGAAGTCCGCGCCCAGCGCGCCGACATCGACCGGACCGTGCGGAGTGGCGTGCACCCCGTCCACATAGGTCAGGGCGCCGACCGCGTGCGCCTTGGCGGTGATGGCCGCGACATCGGGGCGGGTGCCGAGAATATTGCTGGCCGCGGTCACCGCCACCAGCCGGGTGCGCTCGCCGAGCAGCGTGTCGTACTGCTCCACCGGCAGCTCGCCCGTCGCCGGGTCGACCTCGGCCCACCGTACGACCGCGCCCGCGCGGGCCGCGGCCTGCACCCAGGGGCGGATGTTCGCGTCATGGTCCAGCCGGGAGAGCACTATCTCGTCACCGGGCCGCCAGGTGTCGGCGAGGGTCCGGGAGAAGCGGTAGACGAGCGAGGTGGTGTTCTGGCCCAGGACGATGCCCTCGGGAACCCCGCCGACCAGATCGGCGACCGCCCGGCGGCACCCGGCCACGATCTCCCCCGAGTACCGGCTGGCGGCGAAGGAGCCGCCCGCGTTGCCGATCCCGGTGCGGTACGCGTCGGTGATCGCGTCGATGACCACGGCCGGCACCTGGGTGCCCGCCGCACCGTCGAGATAGACCGTTCCGTCACCGAGCGCAGGGTAGGACGCACGTACCGACGCCACGTCAAAGGTCATGACCGGTAACTCCTTCTCGCTGGATTCCTCGTGGATGCCCGTGCCGGATCCCGCCGCACCCTCTCGATCACCGGTGCGACGCTGGAGCATATCTCTGCTGTGGATACCCCCCGCGGGCCCGCTCGCTCCCGATCCGGGGGCAACGGTCCGGACAGCGGTCCGGTACGGCGGCTGCGCGTATATGTCGGTCGCACCGCGTCACGGTCCCTCTCGTTGCCAATCTCGTGGCCGACGGACCACGGGGGAGGTACGGACGGGGCCGCGGGTGGTGTTCGTCCATGGCATCGTTGGTCCTCGGGAGTCGGACCGTGAACGGGCCCTGTGGTCCGAGGCGCTCGCCACGGGTATGCGGGCCGCGGGCCACTCCTCGCTCGCCGAGCGGCTGTCGGCCGGCGGGCCGGACGCGCCCGTGTGCTCCTTCGCGTACTACGCCGATCTCTTCTCGCGTCCGCAGGCCCAGGGCGCCGGTGACATACCGCTGGAGGAGGACGAGGCGGAGATCCTCAGCGGACTGCTGGTCGAGCCGGTGGCCGCGCTGACCGCGGAGCACGCCGGGAGCGACGGACCGCGGGACGGCCGCTGGGTGACCCGGGGCAGGGTCCTGGCACACGCCCGGGTCCAGGCCGCCCCGGCGGGGCAGGCGCAGGGAACCCTCTCCGTCGTGCGCCGGGCGATCAATGTGGCGACCACTCTGATGGCGTTGAAACCGTGAAGCGGTGTCGCGCGCTGGGCGACCCCGAGGCTGATGGTCGGGGACCTGGCGCAGGTGTCGCGCCATCTGGCGCGCGGGGAGCGCGACAAGGACGGTCCGAGCCTCGACCAAAGGGTCGGACAGCGGGGGCGCGACGCGCTCGGAGACGGTCCCGCGGTCGTGGTGGCGCACTCCCTGGGTACGGTCGTGGCGCTGGAGACGCTCCACCACCACGGGGCGGAAACGCCTCTGCTGGTGACGCTGGGTTCCCCGCTCGCGACGCGTACGGTCGTGTGGCCGAGGCTCGTCCCCCAGCCGCCGAGCGCGCCCGAACATGTCGCGCGATGGCTGAATTTCTGGGACCGGGACGACATCATCACCGTACGTCCTCGTCTCGAACACGATTTGCGGGCGAACGCGGCGGGTGTTCTCCCGGAGAGCGCGCGGATCGACTCCGACGGGGTGTGGGTCCATTCGGCGGGCAAGTATCTGGCGCAGCCGGCCGTCGCGGGCCCTGTCGCGGAGGCGCTGTCCCGTACCGGTCCGGGTGTCGGCCGCTGATCCGGACGGCCGCCGGCCCCGCGCACAGGGCTCCGGTCTCCCGGCGTGGGAGGGGTCCTGTTCTTCCGGCCGTCCCACGCCGTCACCTACGAGCACATCGACGCCCTGTGAGGGTGACCGTCTCGTTCCGCGAGGGCGCCATCTCCTCCACCCTGCTGCTCAAGCGGCTGCGCTCTGGCTCCCACAAGAACGCCGCCTACACCGCCTTCCGCGAGGTCGGGCGGGTGATCCGTACCGTCCAGCTGCTTCGGTATCTCTCGGACGCGCCGCTGCGCGGCCGGGTGACGGCCGCGACCAACAAGGTCGAGACGTTCAACGGCTTCAGCGACTGGGGGCGGTTCGGCCAGCGCTCGAAGACGACCGGGTCCTTGCCCCCGGCCTCGGCGAGGACGAGGTTCTGACGGTCGGTTGACTGCTGGTCGGCCGACACCCGCTTGTAGACCAGGTTGGCCCTGCCGCTCCCCGTGGTGGTGGTCGCATTCGACCCTACCTGTCAGCAAACCCTGTCATCAGCCGTCATCGGATCTGATTGGATTGGCACCGCCGTGGGGCCCCGGAAAGTCCGGGTTCCTTGGACAGCGGCCGCGCCTGTCTTCATTCAATCGTTTGACGACAGGAAAGGCGAGGTGGCACAAGGAAACACCTGTGGTTGCTAGTGCTGTGACCGCATAGGTTCACCGGGTTGGGGGCGGGGCCTCGCCTTACCAAACAGCCTGAGGGACTGGAGCACTCGCGCAGGGGAGGCAGCAACACTCAGGTGTCACCGGAGGTCGGGGGAGGCCTCACATCGGGAGAGTGCCAGCCTGCGTCGTTGTGGATCGATTTCTGTGACGACGACTGTGACCTCGTCGCCGACCTGAAGGACGTCCTCCGGAGTCTCCACAGGCACCCGGGTGAGCTCTCGTAGCTGGACCAGTCCCTCAATGCCGTCGGCGACCTGAACGAAGACGCCGAACGGGACCACCTTGGTGACCTGTCCGTGCAGCGTCTGACCCACCGCGGTCCCTTCGACGAACGCTGCGAAGGGGTCAGGCTGCATCGCCTTCAAGGACAGCCTTGCCTCTCCGTTCCAGTCGTCGAACTGGAGGAACTCACATGAGACGTGCTGTCCGACCCGAACGACGTCCGAAACTGAGTCGATGTGGCGCCACGACAGTTCGGGGATCGTGATGAACCCGACGCCAGGGAAGACCGGGTGGTCAGGGCCGTCGTCCAGCGACACGAACACGCCGAACCGCTCGATCGCCGCAACAGTGCCGGAAAGGACCTCTCCGCGGTGACGTGATGTCAGGAATGCCCAGAGTTCCGGATTCTCGGTGGCGGTCATCGCCAGCCGGACCCGGCCCTCGTCCAGGTCAACGGCCATCACCTCAGCGGTGATCCGTCGGCCGACCTCCACGGCCGCAGCCGTATTCCAGCGCCATGAGACGTCCGCCGGCCAGACAGTTCCCAGGGGGCGCGCGGAGAATCCGTCCAGGGCCACCGCCACCCCGTGAGACCGCGTGATCTCTACAACCGTCCCGCTGCAGAGGTCGCCAACGTGGATCCCTGCCAAGAACTCCCGGGAAGTCTGATCGTCCAGCGCTGCCCCCATGCCGTCCAGCCTCTCATGGAGAACCGTGTGCCGGGCCTCGCCGGCGCGGTGCAACCGTCCGGCGAGCCAGGTCAGGGCACGGAGCGGGTCGCCGAGGACGGCGCGGCCCTCTCCGGTGGCCACAGCGGTGCCGTCGACGCTGACGACCAGCGGCTCGGCGGCCAGGTCCATGTCCGCGCTGAGCGGCACCATGGGCCCGGTGACCACCCGGGCACAGGACGCGTTGTCGGCGATGCTGTCCGCCACCGTGATGCGCCAGCTGGTGAACCGGGTGTCGATCACCTCCAGGGCGAGGAACACCTTCTCCACCGCCGCCCGTGCCTCGTCCACGCTCACGCTCGGGCCCGCCAGGTCACAGCCGAGTCTGAAAGCAATCTCCGCCTCCACCCGCGGCTGCATCAGCAGGGACCGGGCAATGGTGCTGCCGGTAGGCAGCACCATTCCATCCAGAAGGACACCCGAGTCCGACTCGTCGACGCCCATCTGTTCCTGCATGGCCTGAGAAGTCATTCCGGCCTTGTGGCCGACGACTCGGGCGCCACCCGAGATCCGCCGGGCCGCCGCTGCCCTCTGTACCCGATAGGCGGACTCCAAAGGCAGCTCCGGCCGCCGAACGGTCAGCGCGTCGATCGCCACTTGCTCGTACTCCGCCGCCAGCAGAGCCGACGCCGTAGCGGCGATCCAGCGGTCATCCTGCTCGTCCATGACGATCCCTCCTCGTGGCACGGGGCATCACATGCGGTTCGCAGACGTGGGCGTGGGAGCAGATCCGGGGCGGCGCCGGTGTCGGCCGCGCCGGGCGGGGACCTGATGAACAGTCAACCGGCGGGCTCGGCGCAGCGGTACGGTGATGGGCAGGCCAAGCGGTATATCTCGTATATACGGGGCAGGTGCTCATGACCACGCGCACGCCGAACGTCCAGCTCAGCGCCCTTGTCGCCGAATCCGGCCTCACCTACGAGGCGCTGGCCAAGGCGGTCTGCGCGGTCGCCGCCGAATGCGGCGCACGCCTACGCACGAACAAGTCCAACGTCGAACACTGGCTCAGCGGGTCCGTGCCTCGCGGTGACACACCCCGCTACCTCGCGGTCGCGCTCTCCCGGCGCCTGGGCCACCTCCTGACCACCGCCGACCTCGGACTGCCCTCCCCAGCGGAGGCCGAGAATGACACCATCGGACTGTCCCTCGGGAGCGACCCGCTGGACGCCCTGCTGCCCATGTGGAGGTACGAGTTGGACCGCCGCCGCTTCCTGACGGCCTCCGCCTACTCCATGGCAGCAGCGGCCTTACCCCTCAGCCACGTTCAGGACATCGCCTCCCGTACCGAGGCCGCCCGCACCGGCTACACCATCGGCATGGCCGAAGTCGCCGCCGTCCGCGACATGATCCACGCATTCTCCGAGATGGACGAACGCCACGGCGGACAACACGGCCGCAGTGCCCTGGTCACCTACCTCCGCGACGACGTCGCCCCGCTGTGCCGGGCCCGGTTCCGTACCGACGAAGTCCGCCGGCAGATGCTGTCCGCCGCTGGCCGAGGCGTCCACCTGCTGGGCTGGAAGAGCTACGACGCAGGTCAGCAGGGACTCGCCCAGCGCTACTACCTCCAGTCCTACGCTCTGGCCGCCGAATCCCGCCTGCGCGGGCACGACGGATTCGTGATGCGCACGATGGCCATGCAGGGCCTGAGGCTCCATCGCCCCGAGCACTGCCTGGCCTTGGCCGAGACCGGACTGAACCGGGCCAAGGGACGAGTGGATGCCCGGACCGAAGCACTTTTCCGCGTCGTCCACGCCCACACACTGGCCAGGAGTGGCAAGCACCGCGCGGCCCTTGCCGAGGCTGAACATGCCCGTACCTTGCTGACCGGCGCCCCCGGCGACGAGGTGCCGTTCTGGGCGCTGGCCTGGGGCCCACCGGCGGCGTCGGTGTACTCCCGCACCGCCAAGGTCCACGAGACCGTAGGAGATCACCGGGCCGCCGCCGAGCAGCACGCGCTGGCCGCCACCGCCCGCCCGGCGGACACCTACGCGCGGATCGTTGCCCTGGACCTGGTCGCGGGCGCAGAGATGCAGCTCAAGCGCGGCAGCATTGAGCAGGCGTGCGCAACCTGGCACCGGGCCATCGACCACATGGGCGGTGTCCGCTCCGTCCGCACCCGGAAGGCGGTTTCCCGTATGCGCGGCGACCTCGCACGCTTCCGGGCCCGTAGCCTGCGGTGCGTGGCCGAGCTCGACGAACGGGGACGCGACTTCCTTGCCGGCGCCTGACCTCAGCGGCATCCGGAGAAGCGGCGGACGATCGGCTTCAGGTAGTCCGCGTGCGGACCGGCCAGACCGGCCAGTTCGTCCGGTGAGCGCACCAGGGCGATGTCGTCGAGTTCAGGTTCACGGCCCTGGATGCGCTCGGCTGCCGCAGCAACGGTGAGGGCTGCGCGCAGCGTTGCCTCGGGAAGGGCCGGGGCGAGGTAGGTCAGGCCCACACTGCCGTTCTCGCCGCGGGTGACGACCCACAGCTTCAGGTCCTCGGCGGCTGCGCTGATCCCCAACTCCTCGGCGAGCTCACGCGCGGCCTGCCCGGCCAGGCCTGGCTCGTCCAGCACCGCCCCCTGGGGAGGCTCCACAGACCCACCTGGCAGCTGCCAGCGGCCCGGGGCGGCCGTGGAGGGCGACATCCTCGCTGCCAGCACACGGCCGTCGTCGCTCGGCTGAACGACGTTCACGAACAACGAGGGCAGTGCGGTGGCACCGGGAACGCGACGCAAAGCGTAGTGCCGGTACGTCACAGGCACCCAGGAGAGGCGCAGGATGCGCGGGCCAGTCCGCTCCAGTCCCCCACACGCCACCACAGGCCCGTCGAAGAGGGTGGGGTTGGCCTGAACTGCCATGTCCCACACCCGGTCCCGGGCCTCAGCGTCATGGAGTGGCAGCGGCGGTTCCGGAGCTTCGGTCAGCAGGAGCCGTTCAACGTCGAAGAGGTCAATGCCCACAGGGGGCAGTGTCTCGGTCACCGGGCCCATCGTAGAGCCACCCCGGCTCGCACCCCTCACGTCCTGCGCGACTGGCCGACCACCTGGAAGAACGCGGGCCGCCCCGCCTCAAGCCAGGCCACCTGTCGACACCACGAACTCCTCGTTCGAGGATGCGGAAACCGAGTCTCTCACCACCTCAAGATCATCTCGTGGCGGCTTTTGGGCTCACCTTGGCCGGACTCCTGGGAGGGCTCAGACCACGCCGAGCCCGCGGGCCCGCGTGACCGCCTCGGCGAGGCCGTGGGCCATCGGCTCGCCATGACCCGGCAGGAGCGTCAGATCACCGTCGTGCTCGGTGAGTTCGGCCAGCCGGTCGAGCGAGGCGAGCGCCGCGGCGCTGTCATGGGTGAAGGCCCGGCAGATGAGCCGGGGGCCGCGCGCCCCGGTGAGGCCGTCGTGGGTGATGAGCGCGTCCCCCGTGAAGACCGCGCCGTGGCGGGGGAAGAAGTACGCGGTACTCCCCGGGGTGTGGCCCGGCAGCGGCACCGCTTCCGGCGAACCGGGCACCCGGTCGAGCACGAGACGCGCGTCGAAGGTGTCCGGCTCCCGCACCGGCTCGGGGGTGAAACCCCCCTGGAAGGCGAGCCGGAGGGGCAGCGCGACGGCCGCGGGACGGCGCAGCAGATACGGCACGATGGAGCGCTCCGGCTTGACGGCCGCCCGTGCCGGACGGGCGGCGGCGAGGGTGGGCGCGTCGGCTCGATGGGTCCATACCGCGGCTCCCGCCTCGCGGTGGAGCCTGGCCGCGAGCCCGATGTGGTCGATATGGGCGTGGGTGAGCAGCACCGCCTTGATGTCGGTGACGGACGCGCCGAGGCCGGTGAGCGCGTCGGAGAGCATCCGCCAGTGCCCCGGCAGTCCGGCGTCCACGAGGACCAGTCCGTCCGGCTCCTCGACCACATAGAAATTGACCACGCTGTCACCCAGGCGATGGACTCCGGGCGGGCACTGCGAGATCTGCTCCATGGCTGCTCCCAGCTGTTCCGCCCGGCCGTGGCGGCCGGGCAACTTTCAGTAGAATAGACTATATCGAAATCAGGGGGAGGCGGGACTCATGACCGGAGCGGACCGGCCGCGGCGCGGCTACGACAGCAGCGGACGGCAGGCGGCGGCGGCACGCAACCGCGCCGCGATCCTGGACGCCTGCCGGGAGTCGCTGCTGCGGGACGGCTACCGGGCCACCTCGGTGCAGTCCGTGGCCCGGCGCGCGGGCGTCTCCGTACCGACGGTGTACAAGGTGTTCGGCGGCAAGCCGGAGCTGGTGAAAGCCGTCTACGACACCGCTCTCGCGCAGGACGACGAACCGGTGCCCATGCATGCCCGGCCGGAGCTGCGCGCCGTACTCGCGGAGACCGATCCGGTCCGGAAGCTCGCCGGTTACGCGCGCTTCGTGGCGGGCGTCCATGAACGTCTGGCCCCTCTGACGGCCGTCCTGTCCGCGGCCGATCCGGAGCTGGCCGAGCTGGCCGCCACCACCGACCGGGAACGGCGGGCGGGCACCGGGGCGTTCGTCGACCACCTCGGGGTGGCCGGGATGCTGCGTCCCGGTCTGGATCCGGTGCGGGCGGCGGACGCGTGCTGGCTGCTGACCTCTCCTCAGGTCCATGAACGCCTGACCCACGGGCGCGGCTGGGCCACGTCCGAGTACCGGCAGTGGCTCGCCCAGATGCTCGCGGCGGCGCTGCTGCCGTGACGCGACACGCGGGAAGCGACCCCGGCGGGCACGGGGAGCACGGCAGGCACGGGGGGCACGGCGGGCACGGGAGCCCTGGGCACGGGGGCCCGGGGCACAGGCCGTCGAGGCAGGGGGCCCGGGGCACGGACCCCGGGCGCACGGGCCGCCCGGTCAGTCCTGGCGCAGATCCCTGACCCGGCGGATCTTGCCCACCGAGCGCTCCAGGGTGTCGGGGTCGACGACGACCGCGTCGACACTCACCCCGACGCCGTCCTTGACGCCCTGGACGATCTCCCGGGCGGCCTCCGTACGCCGTTCACGCCCGGTCTCCGGACGCGCTTCCACCCGCACGGTCATATGGTCCATCCGGCCCCGGCGGGTCAGTTCGAGCTGGAAGTGCGGGGCGACGCCCGGGACACGCAGCACGATCTCCTCGATCTGGGTCGGGAAGAGATTCACCCCGCGCAGGATGAGCATGTCGTCGCTGCGGCCGGTGATCTTCTGGATTCGCCGGAAGGCGGGGCGGGCGGTGCCCGGCAGCAGCCGGGTCAGATCCCGGGTGCGGTAGCGGATGACGGGGAGCGCCTCCTTGGTGAGCGAGGTGAGGACGAGTTCACCGCCTTCTCCGTCGGCCATCGGCTCATCGCCGAGAGGATCCACGATCTCGGGCCAGAAGTGGTCCTCCCACACATGCGGCCCGTCCTTGGCGTCGACGCACTCCTGGGCCACACCCGGTCCGATCACCTCGGAGAGGCCGTAGATGTCGACGGCGTGGATGTCCATACGCTCCTCGATCTCCCGGCGCATCTCCTCCGTCCATGGCTCGGCGCCGAAGATGCCCACCTCCAGGGAGCTGGTGCGCGGATCGACGCCCTGTCGTTCGAACTCGTCGAGGAGGGTCAGCATGTAGGACGGGGTGACCATGATGATCTCGGGCCGGAAGTCCTGGATGATCTGGACCTGGCGGGCGGTCATTCCGCCCGAGGCGGGGATGACCGTACAGCCGGCCCGCTCGGCGCCGTAGTGGGCGCCGAGGCCTCCGGTGAACAGGCCGTATCCATAGGAGATATGCACCTTGTGGCCGGGCCGGCCGCCGGCGGCGCGGATCGAGCGGGCGACGAGGTCGGCCCAGACGGAGAGATCGTTCTCGGTGTAGCCGACCACCGTGGGACGGCCCGTGGTGCCGCTGGAGGCATGGACGCGGCGGACCTGTTCCATGGGGACGGCGAACATACCGAAGGGGTAGGTGTCGCGGAAGTCGGCCTTCGTGGTGAAGGGGAAGCGGGCCAGATCCGACAGCGCCCGGCAGTCGTCGGGGCCGACCCCGGCCTCGTCGAACTTCTTCCGGTACAGCTCCACATGGGCGTAGGCGTGCCGCAGGGTCGCCCGCAGACAGGTGAGCTGATGCGCTCTCAGCTCCTCGCGCGTCATGCGCTCGCCCGCGTCGAGCAGTTCGTACGGGAGCCTCTCCCCTCGTCGGGTCCCCGTGCCCGCCGGGCCCGTCGCGGCCTCCGTCGGGCCCGTCTCGGCCTCCGTCGGTCCCGTCGCGCCGCTCATCGTGTCTTCTCCACCGGACCGGATGCCCCAGCAGTGACCTGCGTCACGGTTTCCACCACCTTGTAGACCGACCGAACATTCGGTTAGCGTCGGGGTTGTCACCGAATCAAGCGTCACCATCGCCTGTCAAGAGGGCGGCACCGCCCCGGAGAACCCCGCGAGCCGCGACTCCGTCCGTCCTCCCGCCCGCCCGCTCACCCTTCCGTCAGTTCGCCAGCCCGCCAACCCGCCGAGGAGCGCATCGATGTCCGACGAGGTCTATCTGATCGACGGTGCCCGCACCCCGCAGGGCCGCTACGGCGGCGCCCTGGCGACCGTACGGCCCGACGATCTGGCGGCTCTGGTGGTCGGTGAAGCCGTGGTGCGCTCCGGGATTCCGGGCGAGGCCGTGGACGAGGTGATCCTCGGCGCCGCCAACCAGGCGGGCGAGGACAACCGCGATGTGGCCAGGATGGCCGTCCTGCTGGCCGGACTGCCGCACACCGTGCCCGGCTACACCGTCAACCGCCTCTGCGCCTCGGGTCTGACCGCCGTCGCCTCCGCCGCGCAGACGATCCGCTCGGGCGAGGCCGACCTGATCGTCGCGGGCGGGGTGGAGTCGATGACCCGCGCCCCGTGGGTGATGGCGAAGCCCGGCACACCCTGGGCCAAACCGGGCGAGGTGTACGACACCTCGCTGGGCTGGCGCTTCACCAATCCCCGTTTCACCGCGGCCGACCGGGCCGTGTCCGCCGGCTCCGGGTCCGGCGCGGCGAAGGTGACCCTGTCGATGGGCGAGACCGCGGAGGAGGTGGCGGCCCTGGACGGGATCACCCGCGCCGAGTCCGACGCCTTCGCGCTGCGCAGCCACCAAAGGGCCGTCGCCGCCCGGGAGGCGGGCCGCTTCGACCGGGAGATCGTGCCGGTCCCCGTCAAGGGCGGCGAGGTGACCGCCGACGAGGGCCCGCGCCCCGGCACGACACCGGAGAAGCTCGCCGCGCTGCGCACGATCTTCCGCGAGGACGGCATCGTCACCGCGGGCTCCTCCTCGCCGCTGTCCGACGGTGCTGCGGCCCTGGTCGTGGCGAGCGCGGCGGCCGTCGAGCGGTACGGGCTCACCCCCCGGGCCCGGATCGTCACCTCCGCGTCGGCGGGCGTCCAGGCCGGTCTGATGGGCCTCGGCCCGGTGCCCGCCACGGAGAAGGCCCTCACCCGCGCGGGCTGGGGGACCGGCGATCTGGGCGCGGTCGAGCTGAACGAGGCCTTCGCCGCGCAGGCCCTCGCCGTCGTACGCCGCCTGAAGCTCGACGAGGAGCGGGTCAACGCGGACGGGGGTGCCATCGCCCTCGGCCATCCGCTCGGCTGCTCCGGCGCCCGTATCCTGCTCACTCTGCTCGGACGGCTGGAGCGCGAGGACGCCCGCCGGGGTCTGGCCACCCTGTGCGTGGGGGTCGGCCAGGGCGTGGCGATGCTCGTGGAGCGGGTGTGACCGGCGGTCACGGGAGAAGACGGCCGTTTCCGGACCGGTCCGGAAACAGGCCGGGTCCGGCGGGCCGGCGCCGCCCCCCGCCCTGCCGGGCCCGTGTCCTTTTACCTGCCGGTACGTACCCCCTTGGCGGGGCTCGCACGTGCGCAGTAGACTCGTCACACTACATACCGAACGAACGGTCGGTTGGGAAGCTGGTATCGATGACCACGACAGACTCCGCCTCGTCCGTCGCCGCCTCGTCCGTCACCACCGCCACCGGCTCGGACGGAGCGCGCCTCCAGGCGCACTTCGACGCGACCATCGAGCGGGATCAGCGGATCGAACCGCGCGACTGGATGCCCGACGCCTATCGCAAGACGCTGATCAGGCAGATCGCACAGCACGCGCACTCGGAGATCATCGGTATGCAGCCGGAGGGCGAGTGGATCACCCGGGCTCCGTCGCTGCGCCGTAAGGCCATCCTGTTCGCCAAGGTCCAGGACGAGGCGGGGCACGGCCTCTATCTCTACTCCGCGGCCGAGACCCTGGGGGCCGACCGCGCCGATCTGACCGAGCGGCTGATCGAAGGGCGCCAGAAGTACTCCTCGATCTTCAACTATCCGACACCCGGCTTCGCGGATGTCGGGGTGATCGGCTGGTTCGTGGACGGCGCGGCGATCTGCAACCAGGTCCCGCTGTGCCGCAGTTCCTACGGGCCCTACGCGCGCGCCATGGTGCGGATCTGCAAGGAGGAGTCCTTCCACCAGCGGCAGGGCTACGAGCTGCTGATGACGATGATGCGCGGTACGGACGCCCAGCGCGCGATGGTGCAGGACGCGGTCGACCGCTGGTGGTGGCCGTCGCTGATGATGTTCGGGCCGCCCGACGGCGACTCCCCCAACTCCGCGGCCTCGATGGCCTGGAAGATCAAGCGCCACAGCAATGACGAGCTGCGCCAGCGGTTCGTCGATATGACCGTGCCGCAGGCGGAGAAGCTCGGTGTCACGCTCCCCGACCCCGAGCTGCGCTGGAACGAGGAGCGCGGGCGCCATGACTTCGGCACCCCCGACTGGTCCGAGCTCCAGCGGGTGATCCGCGGCGACGGACCGTGCAACGGCGAGCGGGTCGCGCGGCGGCGGACAGCACACGAGGAGGGCGCCTGGGTCCGCGCGGCGGCGACCGCCCACGCGGCCCGCCGGGCCGCCCGGAACGAGGAAGGGACGGCGGCATGAGCGGCCACGAGGAAAGCACGGCGCGGAGCGCGCCGGAGACCACGGGGGAGTGGCCGCTGTACGAGGTGTTCGTACGGGGCAAGCGCGGTCTCAACCATGTGCATGTCGGCTCGCTGCACGCCGCCGACGACGCCATGGCGCTCAGCCACGCCCGTGATCTGTACACCCGGCGCAACGAGGGCGTCAGTATCTGGGTCGTACGCTCCCAGCACATCGCGGCCTCCACGCGCGACGAGAAGGACCCCTTCTTCGCGCCGAGCGCGGACAAGGTCTACCGCCATCCCACCTTCTACGACATCCCCGATGACGTCCCCCACATCTAGGAGCCGGGCATGAGCGCATCCAGGAGAGGGATATGAGCGACGACCATGTCTATCTGTCCCTGGCCGAGGGGCATGACGACGGCGACGCCCGATGGGCGTTCGGCACCGGTTTCGAGGACCCGCTGCACGGTGTGGACACGGCCGTGCCGGAGGGGGTCGACACCCGGGAACTGACCGGTCGGTGTCTCGCGCTCGCCGATGACGCCCTGGTGGGCGCGCAGCGCCTCGCCGAGTGGTGCACCCGCGCGCCGGAGCTGGAGGAGGAGGTGGCGCTGGCCAATATCGGGCTCGATCTGCTCGGCCAGGCCCGGCTGCTCTACGCACGGGCGGGGCAGGTGGACGGCACCGGGCGCGACGAGGACGCGTACGCCTACTTCCGGGACGCGGACGACTTCCGCAATGTACGCCTGGCCGAACTGCCCAACGGGGACTTCGCCTTCTCGACCGTGCGGCTGCTCGTGCTGTCCTGCTGGCGGCTGGCGGTGTTCGGACGGCTGGCGACGGCGGTGAAGGATCCGGTGCTGGCGGCCGTCGCGGCCAAGGGTGTCAACGAACTGGCCTACCACCGCCAGTTCGCCGCCGACTGGACACTGCGGCTGGGTGACGGCACGGAGGAGTCGCGCCGCCGGATGGTCGCGGCACTGGGTGAGATCACCCCGTACATCGGTGAACTCCTCGACGCGGAGCCGGGTTTCGGCATCGACGCGGGGTCCGTACGGGACGAGGTGACGGAGGTGCTCGGCCAGGTTCTCGACGCCGCCGGGCTCACGCTTCCCGACGCCGCTCCCCTGGCGGGCGGCGGCCGGGACGGCGACCACACCGTACATCTGGCGCCGCTGCTGGCGGAGTTGCAGAGCGTGGCGCGTGCCCATCCGGAGGCGACATGGTGACCACGAGCCCCTCCCCCGCGTCCCTCACCGCGCGGCGGGCCCGGCGGGTCGCCGAGCAGGTGCCGGATCCCGAGCTGCCCATGCTGACCCTCGCCGATCTGGGGGTGCTGCGGAGCGTCGAGGTCATGGCCGACGGCACGGTCGTCGCGCGTCTGACCCCGACGTACTCGGGCTGCCCGGCGATGGCCGAGATGCGCGCCGGTGTGGCGTCCGGGCTGCGGGCGGCGGGATTCGCGCGGGTGGAGATCAGGACGGAACTCGATCCGCCGTGGACCACGGAGTGGATCACCCCCGCGGGCCGCCGCAAGCTCGTCGAACACGGCATCGCGCCGCCCGGCCCGGTGCGCCGGCGGGCCGCCGGGCCCGTCCCGCTGGAACTGTCGGTCACCCGGCGGGCGGTGGAGTGCCCGCGCTGCGGTTCGGCCGACACCGAGGAGACCTCGCGCTTCGCCTCCACCTCGTGCAAGGCGCTGTGGCGCTGCCGTGCCTGTCTGGAACCGTTCGAGTACGTCAAGGAGATCTGATGGCCCCGACCACCGCCGCCGCCGGCTCGACCGGCGCGGGAAGCGCGACCGGGGCCGGTGCGGAGAACGCGGCCGGCCCCACGGCCGGGACGAGCGCCGCGACCGCGCGCACGCGCCGCCGGCCTGCCTTCCACCGGCTGCGGGTGACCGCCGTCGAGCGGCTGTGCGAGGACGCCGCGGCGATCGCCTTCGACATCCCCGAGGAGCTGACCGGGGAGTTCGCCCACCGGGCCGGCCAGTCGCTCACCCTGCGCCGCGAGATCGACGGACGGGACGAGCGCCGCTCGTACTCCATCTGTTCTCCCGAGGGCACACCGCCGCGGATCGGGGTACGTATGGTCCCCGGCGGGCTCTTCTCCTCCTGGCTGGTGCACGGCGTACGTCCCGGCGACACCGTCGAGGTGATGGGGCCCACCGGCTCCTTCACCCCCGACCTCGGCACACCCGGCCACCATGTCCTGGTCGCGGCGGGCTCCGGCATCACCCCGATGCTGTCGATCGCCGAGTCGGTCCTCGCGGCCGACGGCCGCTCGCGTGTCACGCTGTTCTACGGGAACCGCCGTACGGACACGGTGATGTTCGCCGACGAGCTGGCGGATCTCAAGGACCTCCACCCCGCGCGGCTCCAGCTCGGGCATGTGCTCTCCCGCGAGCCGCGCGAGGCCGAGCTGCTGTCGGGCCGCCTCGACGCCGAGCGGCTGACCGCGCTCATCGGCGGACTGGTGGACGTCGGGGCCACGGACCACTGGTGGCTGTGCGGTCCGCATCTCATGGTCCAGGAGGCGCAGCGGCTCCTCGCGGAGCTGGGCGTACCGTCCGACCGTGTGCACCGGGAGCTGTTCTACGCCGACGACCAGCCCGTACGGTCGGTCCGGCACGAGGACGCGGTGGCGGACGGTCCCGTCAGCCAGGTCACGATCACTCTCGACGGCCGCTCCACCACGTCCGCGCTGCCGCGCGGCATCACCCTTCTCGACGGCGCCCAACGCACCCGCCCCGACCTGCCGTTCGCCTGCAAGGGAGGCGTCTGCGGCACCTGCCGCGCCCGTATCACGGAGGGCGAGGGCGACATGCGGCGCAACTTCGCGCTGGAGCGGTCGGAAGTGGCCGAGGGATATGTCCTGACCTGCCAGACCTTCCCCGTCTCGGAAACGCTGGCGGTCGACTTCGACAGCTGAGACCTGCCCCTCGATCCGCAGCGGATCGGTCACCTACCGGAACTGCCGACTGGATGAATTGCAAAATTCTGCAATTCACTACATGCTGTGGTCGTCGGAGTGACCAGATGGTGAGGAGAGGTCCGAGACCGTGCCGGTTCCGCTGTACCAGGTGAAGGCCGAGTTCTTCCGGATGCTGGGGCACCCGGTCCGTATCCGGGTGCTGGAGCTGCTGCAGGACGGGCCGATGCCCGTACGGGATCTGCTCACGGCGACGGGGATCGAACCGTCGAGCCTCTCCCAGCAACTGGCGGTGCTGCGCCGCTCCGGCATCGTGCGCGCCACCCGCGAGGGACCGACCGTGGTGTACGAACTGGCCGGCGGGGACGTGGCGGAGCTGATGAGGGCCGCCCGGCGGATCCTGACCGACATGCTCGCCGGACAGAACGAACTGCTGGAGGAGTTGCGGGAACGGGAGGAGCCTCGGGAGACCGAGGTCTCCGCGCGGTGAGCGCGCGTACGCCGCCGGTCCCGCCCCGGGGCCGGATCCGTTCCCTGCTGCCCGTCCGGGCCGACTTCGCGCTCATGGGCCGTCACCCCCGCCGGGACCTGCTGGCCGGCCTCACCGTCGCCGTCGTCGCGCTGCCGCTCGCCCTGGGGTTCGGCGTGTCCTCCGGGCTCGGCGCGGCGGCCGGTCTGGCGACCGCCGTGGTGGCGGGCGCCCTCGCGGCGCTGTTCGGCGGCTCGAACCTCCAGGTCTCCGGACCGACGGGCGCCATGACGGTCGTACTGGTGCCGATCGTCGCCCAGTACGGCCCCGGTGGTGTGCTCACCGTCGGGCTGATGGCCGGTGTCCTGCTGATCGCACTCGCCCTGCTGCGTGCCGGACGGTACATGCGGTACGTCCCCGCCCCGGTGGTGGAGGGCTTCACCCTCGGCATCGCCTGTGTGATCGGTCTCCAGCAGATCCCGAACGCGCTGGGAGTGGCCGCGCCCGAGGGCGACAGCGTCCTGGCGGTGGCCTGGCGGGCGGTCGGGGAATTCGTACGCGCCCCCCACTGGACCGCCCCGGCCCTCACCCTCGCCGTGGCGGCCGTGATGCTGCTCGGCGCACGGTGGCGGCCCGTCGTCCCGTTCTCCATCGTCGCGGTGATCGCCGCGACCCTCGTCGTACGGTTCTGCCACCTGGACGCGGCCTCGATCGGCCCCCTGCCGTCCGGCCTGCCCGCGCCGTCCCTCGGCTTCCTCGATCTCTCCGCGCTCGGTTCGCTGCTCGCCCCGGCGGTGGCGGTCGCGGCGCTCGCGGCCCTGGAGTCCCTGCTGTCCGCCACGGTCGCGGACGGTATGACGGTCGGTCAGCGGCACGATCCGGACAGGGAACTGTTCGGGCAGGGCCTGGCGAACCTGGCCGCTCCGCTCTTCGGCGGGGTCCCGGCGACGGCCGCGATCGCCCGTACCGCCGTCAATGTCCGCACCGGCGCGTCCTCCCGGCTGGCCGCGCTCACCCATGCCGCCGTCCTCGCCGTGATCGTCCTCGCCGCCGCCCCACTGGTCGCCAGGATCCCTCTCGCCGCGCTGGCCGGGGTGCTGCTGGCGACCGCGATCCGTATGGTCGAGGTCGGCGCGCTCCGCGCGATGGTCCGCGCGACCCGCTCGGACGCGACCGTACTCGTCCTGACCGCGGTGGCGACCCTCGTGCTCGACCTCGTCCTCGCCGTGATCATCGGTCTGGCGGTGGCCGGCGCCCTGGCGCTGCGGGCCGTGGCCCAGCAGGCCCGGATGGATCAGGTGGACCTCCGTCCCGATCTGCCGGGCGGACACAGCGACGAGGAGCACGCGCTGCTCGCCGAGCACATCGTCGCCTACCGGATCGACGGGCCGCTGTTCTTCGCCGGCGCGCACCGCTTCCTGCTGGAACTGAGCGAGGTCGCCGACGTGCGGGTGGTCATCCTGCGGATGTCGCGCGTATCGACGGTGGACGCCACCGGCGCGCTGGTCCTCAAGGACGCGGTGGAGAAGCTCACCCGGCGCGGCATCGCCGTCATGACCTCGGGGATACGGCCGGGTCAGCGTCAGGCCCTCGGCTCCGTCGGGGTCCTGGACCTGCTCCGGCACGAAGGGCGGGAGTACGCCACCACGCCCGAGGCCATCGCCGGGGCCCGCGCCTATCTGCGCGGCGCCGGTCTCCTGCCCGCCGTTCCCGGCCTGCCCGCCCCCCGTACCGAGGAGGCTTCGCGATGACCGTTCCCGTGCCCCGCCGCCTGGTCGAGGTCTCCGGCACCGAGGCCCTGTGGCTGCTCGAAGGCGCCGTCCACGGACGGCTGGTGTATGTCCAGCGGGAGAACGCCATGGTCCGCCCCGCGGTGCATGTCCTGGAGTACGGGCGTCTGATCGTCCGTACCCCCGCCCAGCCGGCGGCCCTGTCGGGGCGGGTGCCGCTGACCTATCACGCGGACGAGATCCGCGCGGCGAACGGCACCGGCTGGACCGTCACCGCCGGCGGACCCGCCACGGTCATCACCGACCTGGACGAGGCCGCCCACTACCGCCGTACGCTGCCCGGCTGGGCCCATGGCCCGCACGACACCCTCGTGCGCATCCAGCCGCAGACCGTCACCGGCTTCCGCCTCGTTCCCACGGGGGCCCGGTGATCACGCGGATCGACACCCTTCCCCGCCGGCATGTACTGACCCTGCCCGCCATGGGGACGGCGGTACGGATGGCACGTGAGACCACCGAACAGGTACTGGCCGAATGGGGCATCAGCCACCGCCATCCGAGCGTGGATCCGGCGCTGCTGATCGTGAGCGAGCTGGTCGCCAACAGCGTGCGGCACGCCGCCGTCCTCTCCCCCGCCGTCACCGTCGTCTTCGCGGCCGGGCCGGACACGTTCGCGTTCGCCGTCCACGACCGTCACCCCTTCCAGCCCGCCCTGTACGCGCCGGCCACCGCTGCGGCGGGGCGTGGGCTGGCCATCGTGGCCGAACTCACCCTCGGCCTCGGCGGGACGGCGGTCGTACGCGGCGACGCCGACGGCCGGGGCAAGAGCATCTGGATCACCCTCCCCCTGTAGCCCTCCTCGCCGGATCGGTGCGGGCCCTCTCCGTCGTCGGAATAGCGGGTCTTGGCAGGTACCGAGGTCATCGCTCCGGCGCGGAGGCGCGAGGATGGCCCCATGACGATGAGTTCTGGACGCGTGCGACGCGCCGAGCGCGCACAGGGACGGCGATCGCGCCGCGCGGCGGTCTTCTGCGGCGTGGGGCGGCTCCGGTGAGCACGCCTCTCTACCAGCTCAAGGCGGAGTTCTTCAAAACGCTGGGGCACCCCGTCCGCATCCGTGTGCTGGAGCTGCTGAGCGAGCGGGAGCACGCGGTCTCCGAGATGCTGACCGAGGTGGGTGTCGAGCCGTCCCATCTGTCACAGCAACTGGCCGTCCTGCGCCGTGCCAACCTCGTCACCACCCGCCGGGAGGGCTCGGCCGTCCACTACACACTGGCCAATCCGAATGTCGCGGAGCTGCTCAGGGTGGCGCGGACGATCCTGTCCGGGGTGCTGACGGGCCAGGCCGAGCTGCTGGCCGATCTGCGGGCCACGGAACCGGACGGCACGGTCCGGCGGCACGGAACGTCATAGCCGCGGTCCCCTCGCACGTCAGGGGACGCGGTTGGCGCGCGGGCGGCCCCTGCCGTTAGCCTTGACATTGAGCGCTCCGAGGAGCGCCGAGCGGTGGTGGGGCCCGCCGTACCCGAACCGCGGTGACAGACCGCCAACGGTCCCTACTTGCGAGGCAGTGCGCCCGGATCCGGGTGCCGAGCGAGTAGGAGGAACATGGTGGTGCGAGTTCCCCGGAGCCGTGCGATGGAAGAGCCCGCCGACCGGTCCCCCCGTCCCGATGTCGATCTCTCCGTCCCCGGGCGGCGTCCGGCGCGTGCGCGGGTGCCATGGCCGGTGGTGGGCGTCGTGGCGCTCGGCGCGATGTGCGGCGCGGCGGCCCGGTACGGTGCTTCGCTGATCTGGCCGACCGCCGCCGGCGCGTTTCCCTGGACGACGTTCGGGGTCAATGTCAGTGGCTGCGCGCTGATCGGTGTGCTCATGGTGGTGATCACCGAGGCGTGGACGGCGCACCGGCTGGTCCGTCCGTTCCTCGGCACCGGTGTGCTGGGCGGTTTCACCACGTTCTCCACCTACGCGGTGGACATCGAGCGTCTGGTGGCCGCCGGCCGGGCCCGTACGGGGATGGCCTATCTGGGACTGACACTGCTCGCGGCCCTCGCGGCGGTGTGGGCCGCGGTGTGGGTGACACGCCGCGTCGTGGCATGGAGGCGGGCATGACGAAGCTGACGGGCACGGCCCTGCGGATGACGGTCCTCGTCGGGGAATCGGATCTGTGGCATCACCGGCCCCTCTACACGGAGATCGTGCACCGGGCGCACGCGGCGGGGCTGGCGGGAGCGAGCGTCTTCCACGGTGTCGAGGGGTACGGGGCGTCCTCGCTGATCCATACGCACCGGCTGCTGTCGCTGAGTGAGGATCTGCCGGTGGCGGTGGTGATCGTGGACGCCGGGGAGAAGATCCGGGCGTTCCTGCCACAGCTCGACGAAGTGGTCGGGGAGGGGCTGGTGGTCCTCGACGAGTGCGAGGTCGTCCGGTACACGGAACGCGAGGAGGACCGGTGAACTGGCTCCTGGTGCTGGCCGGGGCGGCGATCGGCGGACCGCTGCGGTATCTGACCGACCGGGCGGTACAGGCCCGGCACGACACCCTCTTCCCGTGGGGGACGTTCACGGTCAATGTCGTGGGGTGTCTGGTCCTCGGGCTGCTGACGGGCGCTGTCACGGCGGATGCGGCGTCCTCCCCGGCGCGGTTGTTCATCGGCACGGGGCTGTGCGGGGCGCTGACGACGTATTCCACGTTCAGTTACGAGACGCTGCGGCTGGCCGAGGACGGCGCGAGGTTCTACGCCGCCGCCAATGCCGTCGCGAGCGTGGTCGCCGGGCTCGGTGCGGTCTTCATGGGCATCGCCGTCGCCGGGGCGCTCGGGGCGTGATCCGGGGGTGATCCGGGGCAGGCTGCCGTGGCCGACCCGGGTGACGGGCCGGCCACGGCTCGGGACGAGCGGCGGCGTGGCGGCAGGGGTGCCGGACGGGCTGTCAGTGCCGGACGGGCTGTCGGACCGTCCGCGCCGGCTCCGGCCGGATCCGCCGGCTCACTTCGAACCGGCCCCTTCCTCCTGCTTCCCGTAGAGCGCCTCGCGGAGCGTCTTGGTGGTCTCCGCGACGGCCTCCTTGTCGCCCTGGGTGCCCGACAGGGCGTTGAGCATCATGAAGTCGTGGGTGACGCCCGCGAAGTGGCGGTTGGTCACCGGGACTCCCGCGCTGCGCAGCTTGTCCGCGTAGGCGTTGGCGGCGTCCAGCAGGACGTCGGAATCGGTGATCACCAGCGCCTTGGGCAGACCCCGGAGCTGCTCGACGGAGGCGAGCAGGGGCGAGGCGAGCGGCTGGTCGCGGACGGCGTGGTCGGGCGCGAACGCGTCCCAGAACCACTCCATCGCCCCGCGGGTGAGCCAGCAGCCCTCCGCGAACCGGTTGTACGACGGGGTGTCGAAGCGCGCGTCGACGACCGGGTACAGCAGGACCTGCTGGAGGAAGTTCGGCCCGCCGCGCTGCTTGGCCATCAGGGTGACGGCCGCGGTCATGTTGCCGCCCACCGAGTCGCCGGCGATGGCGAGCCGGGAGGAGTCGACGCCGATCTCGCTGCCGTGTTCGGCGAGCCACTTGGCGACGGTGTACGCCTGCTCGTTCGGCACGGGGAACTGTGCCTCCGGGGACGGCGTGTAGTTGACGAAGACCACCGCGGCACGGGCGCCGTTGGCGATCTGGCGTACGAGCCTGTCGTGGGTCTGCGCGTTGCCCAGGATCCAGCCGCCGCCGTGGAGGTAGACGACGCCGGGCAGGGGACCCGTGATTCCGGGCGGGCGTACGACGCGGATGGAGACGGGTCCGGTCGGACCACCGGGTACGGTCCGCTCACTGATCTCCGCGGGAAGTTTGTCGACGGGGCCCGACTGGAGCTTGTTGAGCACCTCGCGCGCCGCCTCGTAGGACAGGTCGTACAGGGGCGGTCCGTCCTCGGCGGCCAGCTGGTTCAGGAACTCCTGGTCCTGCTTCTCCAGCTTCACCGGCGGATTGCCGCAGGGCGCGTACGGGTACTGGGGTGTGGCCTCGGCCTCGGCCACCGCGCGGCCGGGCTGACCGGCGTTGGGGGCCGTCGGGAGAACCGACGGACTGGCACAGCCGCTGAGAGCGGCCGCCGCGGTGCAGGTGGCCACCAGGCCGTACCGGCCCCGGCGCCGCGAACCCTCGGGTATGGATGAAGCCATGGCACTTCCCTTCACGAAGGAGTGGGGCCTCGCCCATCAGCATGCGGCCGGGGAACTTCGCCGGGCCTGCCGGACTAGCCCGGAAGTGTCAGCGGCCAGACGCCACAGCCGCGTTCACCCACCTCTTCCCCCGACCTCACCATCCGCCGGGCCGCCGGGCCGCCGGAACGACCTCCTTTCTAGGCGTAGAGGCCTCCGCCCGCCTCGTCGTGGAAGGCCTCCGGCCAATAGCCCCCGTCGCCGTCGCTGCCGTCGGTTCCCTCGGCGTCCTCGGCGCCGGAGCGGGCGGTCCGTTCGACGTCGGCGAGTACGGCGGTGGCCGTGGCGGCCAGGCTGACGTAGTCGTCGGTGATCCGGTGCTCGTGGTCGAAGGCTCTCACTCGGGCGATCAGCCACTGGGTGAACGCGAGTGTGGACACATCGGAGTTGACGGGGAGGAGCCGCCTCTCCGGAATCGACCAGCCCCGTACCCGGCCTGACGCTCCGTCGATGACGAGGTCGATGTCCTCGACGAGGTAGCCGATACGGATCAGCCCCCCGGCGCCGGGCGCCGGGGCACCGTAGGTCTCCTCGTCCCGCCCGTCCGCGTGGTACTCGGCCAGGGTCGGCAGCGGGCCGTCGTCCAGGGAGACCCAGACGCTCTCGCGGACCAGGCCCGTGTCCCGGAGGAAGGCCCGGGTGGGCTCATGGGTCAGTGCCGGGGGAAGGTCCTCGTCGGCGAAGCGCACCACCGCGTCCGCGCCGTACTCCTTCTCCAGCAGCCCTTCGGGCAGAGCGATCGCGAGCCCGTCGCCCTCCCCCGGCGGGGCGATCCGGGTCAGTGGGCGCAACAGCAGGGAGAGCCGCCAGAAGGCGGACACCTCGGTGTCCTCGTCCTCCGAGCCGAGCAGCACGGGGTCGTGCTCACACAGCAGGCCGAGCAGTGTGCCGGTCGACTCCGCCACGGCTTCCGGACCGTACCGCCCCTCGAATCCCTCGAATGTCCCGCGGTCGGTGCGCAGCCACTCCAGGGCGAGCGCGAAGAGTGTGAAGGAGTACAGCCCGGAGGCGAGCAACCTGCTCTCGTCGGGGTCGTGGAGGGCATGGACCCGGCCGGTACGGCCGTCCAGCACGATGTGCTCGCCGGGATCGTACTCGTCCGGCGCCAAGCTGCCCAGTACCACGAACTCCCCCACGCCGTCGGGGCCTTCGGCCTCGTCGGGGAACAGGTCGGACACCTGCCGGGCACCGTCCCCGAGGTCCGGGGCGAGTTCGAGGAGTCCCGTCCCGCGCACCAGGCCGGTGCCGCTCAGAAACGCGCGTGTGGGTGGGTGCACGATCGCCGGGTGCAGCCGCTCCGGCGCCACCCGCACCACATGGTCCGCCCCGAAGGCCTCGTCCAGCCTGCGCGCCATCCACTCCGGATCCGAGCCCGAGCTCGCGTCCGGGTCCGAGCCCGCGTCCGCGTCTCCGCCCACGCCGTCCGTCCTATTCATGATCCGCCGCCCCTCCGTCATGCCGGTGATCGTATGACGACGGATCTCCCGGCGTGTCGGCGGAGCCTCCCCCTGTACGCGGTCCCCACCGGCTACAGTGATCCCGGATCGCGGGTACGAATCCCGCCGTCAGCGGTGTCTGACGTGGTCGAGCTGACGTCGTCGAGCAGAGTTACGCCCCCTCGTTGAGGGGGCGTTCTTGTTGTGTGCGGCAGACGCGTCCGCACGCGGCGGATGTGTGCGGCCCCGTGTACGCGCGGCCTATCGCGCGCCGGAGTCCAGCTGGGACTCCAGGGCGGGGAACGCCTCCAGCAGACGTCCCGGGGCGGCCTGCCTCCAGGAGTCCACGAGGATGTCGCGCAGCTCGTCCAAATCGTCCAGGGCACGGAGCCTCACCCGTACCCACGAGGAGCTCGCCTCGTGCGGCGGCACCCAGAACTTCTCCGGCTCCGCCGCGATCAGCTCGGTCCGCTCGTCCCTGGGGCACCGTACGGCGAACGACGTCTCGTCGTCGGGGACCGTGATGAACATCTTCCCCGCCACCCGGAACGTGGGCATGCTCCACGCTTCCTTCTCCACCGTCTCCGGGAGTGCCAGGGCGATACGGCGGACGTCTTCGGCATCAATCGTGGTCACGGGCACCATGGTAGGACGACGAACCCCCGGGCGGTCAGCCGGTCCGGCGGGACGGGGAGGAGCGGCCGGCCTTCAGACGCGGCCGTAGCGGATGGTGTGGTCGGCGAACTCCATCGCCATCTCATTGGTGACGGTGGGGCGGGTGCGGCGGATGGTGCGGAGATAGTCCTCGGTGGTGGGCCGGGCCCGTTCCCCGCTGTCGAGAGTGCGCTCGAAGATGCTCTGGGCGACGGTACGGGCGGCCTGCTTGATGTCCGCGGGGGTGAACCCGTCGCTGGCGTCGGCGAGTACCTCGGTGTCGGCGCGGGCTCCCGCCTTGGCTATGTAGCTGGCCCAGAGGGCGTTGCGGGCCTCGTGATCGGGCGGGCCGACCGGCAGGACGTAGTCGAAGCGGCCGTGCCGCAGAAAGGCCGGGTCGAGGGCGGCGACGGTGTTGGTGGCGCAGATCAGCAGCCTGCCGTCGTGATCACGGAACCGGACGATCGACTTGAGGAGTTCGTTGACCACACCGACGGAGACCGGGTCGGCGAGATTACGGGCACCCGCGACCTCCTCCACCTCGTCGATGAAGACCAGCGCGTGGTCGAGTTGCGCGATCTCGTCGAAGCGCCGGCCGAGTCCGTTCGCCAGCCCGTCCTCCAGCGCGATCCGGGACGGGAAGAGCTCCACGAAAGGCCAGCCGAGCCGGCTGGCCACCGCCATCGCGAAGGTGCTCTTGCCGGTGCCCGGCGGGCCGAACAGCACCACGCACCTGGGCGGTTCGACCCCGTGCTGGTCGGCGAGTTCGGGGTTGGCCAATGGCAGCACCAGCCGCCGTTCGATGAGCTGCTTCTCCTCGGCCATGCCGCTGAGCTTCTCCCAGAGCCCGGACGGGGGCACCTGCGCGCCGAGCGAGGACAGGACGGCCGAGTCCTGGGCGGTCACGGACTGTGCCTTCTCGAAATACGTCAGACCCTGGTGGGGACGGAATCCCGCGTTGGCGAACGCGGTGGCGCCGGTCTCCTCCCCGGGCAGCAGCGCGGCGACGGTCTTGGCGCCCGCGCCCTGGAGACGGTGCTCCAGGGCGTCGAGCAGCGCCGTGCCCAGACCCAGATTCCGCCAGGCCGGGTGCAGACCGATCCGCAGCACCCAGGCCCGGTCGCCGTCGACCCGCCCCACCGCCGCGCCCACGAGATGATCGTCGGCCAGCGCGACCACGCTGGGGTGCTGTGCCTGGAGCGCGGCGACGACCTCGGAGAGACGGAAGACGGCGGGCCGGTCGGTGGTGGCACTCTCGCCGTCGAGACGCACCACTGCTTCCAGATCGTCCGGGGCGAAGTCCCGCACGTGCCACACGGCCATGATCCAGCCTCTGCCCGTCGCCTTCCCGCGCTTCTGGCCTCCCATCATCGGGCCTGCTCCGCCGGACCGCCTGTTCAAAGGAGCCGGGCGCACCGTGTGCCAGCGCGCGGATCCACCGTGTGACGAATCCTGTGACGATCGCCGTGCCGGTGACGGGCCCCGCGCCGGACCGCGCGACGAGCCCGCTGCCGGACGGCGAGCCGCTGCGCGAAGGGCTAGGATACGGCGGGTTCGCGGCCGTGACGGTACGCAGTCGTCTCCGGGGGGAGAGGTTCACCGATGGATGTCCTGACTCTGGTGTCCGCGGTGGTGGCCCTGGGCAGCGCCTCCGCGGCGGCCGTGCTGGGCTACTGGACCCAGCGGCGGCTGCGCACCATGGAACAGCGCAATCTGATGGAGACGTACGGGGCCTCACTGGCGTGGGCCGCCTTCGATCTCCAGAGCAGACTGTTCAACGTACTGCGCGGGTATGTCGTCGACCGGGGTCCCGGGCCCGGCCACGGCTTCCTGACCGGGTTCCTCACCCGGGGCACCCCCGAGGAGGCCGAGTATGTGCGGCGCAGCACGGTCTTCGTACTCGCCGAGTACCTCGGCTGGGTGGAGATCCTCCGCCGCGACGTCCAGTTCCTCGACCTCGGCAGGTCCCGTACCAACCAGGCGGTCATGATCCAGATCTCGGAGGTCGGTTCCGCTCTCGGCCGGATCTCCTCCGACAGCAACGAACTGCGGCTCTTCCGCACGGAGCAACGGGCCGTCGGTGAGCTGATGGTCCACCCGGACGGGGAGCCCGGCCGGCGGCGCTGTCTGGGGTTCGCGGAGTTCTCCGCGAGGCTCGACACGGACGACGACTTCCGCCGGTGGTTCGAGCGGCTGCTCTCGGACGTGGACCGGCTGGCCGAGGACGTCGGTCCCGCGCTCGTCCGACTCGAAGGGATCCAGCGGCAGTTGGTCGCCCTGCTCGATCTGCTGGATCCGAAGTCCGTACGGTTCCCGCGTTTCCGGGCGGTGTTCGACCGTCACCACCACACGGCGTCGGCCCTGACCTGAACCACGGCTGCCGTGCCTGAACCACGGCTATCGTGGACGCGTGACCGAGACCTGGGATCCCGCCGGCGCCGGTGTCCTGCGGCTTCCCTCGGGGCGCCTGGTCCGAGGGCGTGCGCTGCGCCGGCCGCTGCCGGCCGGTCCGCGGCCCGACTTCACGGTCCATCTCCTCGGCAAGGAGCCCGCCGGGGTCCCCTGGGAGTCCCGGTGGCTGCGCTGGCCGGACTTCCGGCTGCCGAGCGACGGCGCGGGCGCGCGGGAGGTTCTCCGCGAGGCGCTGGCGCGTGCCGCCGGCGAGCGCGTCGAGGTCGCCTGCGGGGGCGGTCGCGGCCGGACGGGAACGGCGCTCGCCTGTCTCGCCGTTCTCGACGGAGTGCCCGCGGACCGGTCGGTGGAGTACGTACGCCGGCACTACCACCCCCGTGCCGTCGAGACTCCGTGGCAACGACGGTATGTGCTCCGGTTCAACGGCTGATCCGCGGCGGTGGGCAGGAGCGATATTCTCTGGCCGTCGGTCCCGCGGGCTGACACTGTGGGTGAGATCCGCACATCGCCGCCATGACCGCCCCGGGGGCCTTTACGATGACGTCCTTCTCCGACGAGTCCGCCGAGTCCGCTCCCTGGGAGCGGCTGTGGATGAGGGCGGGAAGCGTCCCGCACACCCCTCTCGACGAGACGGCCCGGCAACGGTCGGACCTTCCGCGCACGCTGCTGCCCACGCCGGCCGGAATGACCCGGCCCGCGGTGTTCGATCCGGCGCTGAAGCAGTTCGGCAACGCCTACCAGGCGGGCGAACCCCGTTTCGAGGACGAGGCGGCGGGCCCGGTGTGGCACCGGACCCGCCGTACGGTGCTGGACATCGTGCTCGCGGCGATCGCCGGGGGCCCCTGGGCGGAGCATCTCGTGCTGCGTGGCAGTGTGCTGATGGCCACCTGGTTCGGCGAGCGGGCACGTGACCCGGGCGATCTGGACTTCGTGGTCGTGCCGCGGGACTGGGCGATGGACGAGCCGCGTACCGCCGGGGTGTTCGAGGCCATCGCCCGCGACGCGGCGGCCCTCGCCCACGCGCGCGGCGACACGGTGCTGATCGACGCCGCCGGCATGGTCACGGAGGACATCTGGACCTACGACCGTGTTCCGGGCCGCCGGATGCTGCTGCCCTGGACGGCGCCGGGGATTCCGGGAGGCACCGTCCAGCTCGATCTGGTGTTCAACGAGCGTCTGCCCGAGCCCGCCGCGCTCATGGAGCTGCGCCCGCTCGGGGACGGCCCCGGCTGCCGCCTTCTCGCGGCCTCTCCCGGGCTCTCGCTCGCCTGGAAGCTCCTGTGGCTGGTCAGTGACTTCCATCCGCAGGGCAAGGACCTGTACGACGCGGTCCTGCTGGCCGAACACGCCCCGCCGGAGTACACGTTGGTGCGGGACACCTTTGTGCTCACCGGCTACGAAGGGCTGCGGCCCGCGACCCGCCAGTGGCTCGAATGGCTCCCCGTGGACGTCGGCTGGGAGCACTTCGTCGCCGACCACCCATGGGCCGAGCAGACATCCCACTCCTGCGCGGAGCGGCTCGGCCGGGCGCTGGAGCCGTTCCTCGCCGTGGCGGAACCGCCCGGTGAGGAGACCTACGCCCGGTGGGCCCGGTGGCTGCGACCGCTCGTGGAGTCCATCCGTACCGTGTCCCCGGCCGACCGGGCGGCCGCCCTCGCGCCTTTCTCGGCGGGCGGCATGGACGGTCTGGCCGCGGCGGTCGTCGTCATGCGGGAGATCGCGGGGCCGCAGACCCTCGGACTGGAAGGCGCGCTGGCGGCCGTCCTGGCACACCCGAAGGGCTGGGCAGGTTTCCGGAACCACCCCGACCGGTGTGACCAGGCCCTCGGTCTGCTTCGCTGACGGCCGCCGCCGTGCCGTCGTGCGAGCCGGGGTGCTCCCCGGCCCGCACACCGGTCCCGTCGGAAGTCCGTACGGCGGGCGGAGCCGGTCAGAAACCACTGGGGTCAGAGCAGATCGGCGTACTGGTTCCAGCCGCCGCTGCCGATCCGCACCCGGGCCTTGAAGGGCACGTCCGCCTTGCCCGTACCCCCGTAGAAGTACAGCTCGCCCGCCGTGTTCGAGGCCAGCAGATCGGCGGCGCCGTCACCGTCGAGATCGCCCGGTGCGGCGATGTTCTTGTACTGGCTCCAGCCCGTCCCACCGACCTGTGCCTTCGCCGCGAAGGGCGTGCTCGCCGCGCCCGTACCCGCGTAGAGATACAGACCGGCGGAGCCGCGGGCGACCAGATCGGCGCGGCCGTCACCGGTGAGGTCCCCGGCACCGACGATCCTGTCGAACTGCGTCCAGCCGCTGCCGCCGATCTGGACCCGGGGCTTCACCGACAGGCCCGTACCGGCGCCCGCGTAGAAGTACAGGGCCGTGGAACTGCGGGCCAGCAGATCGCTCTTGCCGTCACCGTCGAGATCGCCGGGGCCGATGACAAGGTTGTACGACTTCGAGCCGCCCGCGATATCCGGGTCGGACGAGGCGTAGAGGCCCGAGTTGTAGAGGTGGCCGTCGTAGAGGCTGTGCTCGATCAGATCGGAGAGCCCGTTCGCGCGCAGCGACACCGCGTGGGTCAGCCGTGACACGGAGCGGTCCCAGCCCTCGCCCATCGGGTACTTCGCGCTGAGCCGGCCGGTGCCGGTGGCGTCGTAGTAGTAGAGCGCGCCACCGGGGGTACGGGCGAAGACACCGCCCTTGCCGAAGTTCGGCCGGGGGCCCGAGCCCGCGAACTGGGTGACCGCGCCCCATTCCGTGCCGGCGAGCTCACGGGCGGCGAAGGTGCCGGTGCCGTTGCCCGCGTAGTAGTACAGGCTGCCGTCGTACGAACGGGCCACCAGGTCCGCGGTGCCGTTGCCGTCGTAGTCGGCGCCGCCGACGAGCTGGTTGTACTGGAGCCAGCCGGTGCCGCCGATCTGGACACGCTCCTGGAACGGATAGCCGGTGGCCGCGCCGTTGCCCGGATAGAGGTACAGCCCGGTGGGGTTGCGCGCGACGAGGTCGGCGATCCCGTCGCCGGTGAGGTCGTCGGCGCCGACCAGTTGGTCGAACTGGCTCCAGCCGCCGCCCCCGACCTTGGTCCCGGTGCCGAAACCCTTCCCGGTGCCCGGGAAGACATACAGTCCCGCGCTGCTCCGGGCCAGCAGGTCCGGGGTGCCGTCCCCGGTCAGATCGCCGGGGACGACCAGCTTGTCGTATGCCTGCCAGCCGTTGCCGAGCGTGGTGTACGCGGTCATACCGCCGTCGGTGGTGGCGTTCGCGCCGCTGTGGAGCCGCAGCGCGCCGGTCGGCGTCAGGGTGAGCAGATCGGCCGTGCCGTCGCCGGTGAGGTCGCCGGGCAGCAGCAGATCCTTGACCTGGGAGCTGTCCGAGGCGATGACCACGGCGCCGCCGGTGCCCCAGTCGGCCCAGACGTCTCCGTTGCTGACGCGGTAGAGCAGATCGCTCGTGCCGTCACCGTTCAGGTCGGCGCGCTCGGCGGCGCCCGCGGCAGCCGCCCGCGCGGCGGCGAGACGGCGTTCTCCGGCGGCGCCGGCCGCCGCTCCCGCGTCGGTCCGGCCTGGAATGGTGAAGACGGGCCGGGCCGCGGACGCCGGAGCGGGCAGCGCGATCGGGCCGTGCGCGCCGGCGCCCGGTTCCGCGGCCGAGGCCGTGACCATCAGGGAGCCGCTCACGAGCAGCGCGGCGCAGCCGAGTACGGCCGAGCGGGTGATACGGCGGGGCCACCGGGCCCCGGGTCTTGCGTGGGCAGACATGCCGCCTCCAGTGAGATGCGAAGGAACCCGGGGCCGGGAGCGGCTCGCGCCGCGCATGGCGGTGCGCGCTGTCGGATCGTTGATGTACGGCCGCCGGCCCATGGCACGACGGAAAACGCCCCCCACGACGATGACGTCCCTCCCCAGGTCGTGAAGGTAGATGTATCCGGCCGGGGCTTCCGAGAACAAGTCAGTTGTTAATCCAGGGTGGACATTTCATGAACGAGAAGGGAAGGAGCGGGTGCCCGGCGCGGCGGAACTCCCGTCCGCCGCCCTCGCCGCCGGGACGGTTCCGGCGGCGAGGGCGGTGGTGCCGAGCAGGCGTCTTCCGCTGATCGCTCTCGGCTCCGATACGTCTCACTCCTGCGAACCAGGCCGGAAACCGGAGACCCGGACCCATCCCGTCAGAAGTTCGGCACCGCACCGGATTGAGCCCTCTCACCTCAGGTCACGGTCAGCGTCCGCTTCCGGTCGGCGCGTGCGCTGTTGCCCGTGTAGATGTCGAAGTCGCCTGGTTCGACCGTGAATCGGGGCTCGCTCGTACCCGACCAGAATCCGAGGTCCTCGGCGCCGAGCGGGAACCGGACGGTGGTGGACTCGCCCGGGGCGAGGGTGACGCGCCGGAAGCCGCGCAGCCGGCGGACCGGCTGGACCTGGGTGGCCACCAGGTCGTGGACATAGAGCTGGACGACCTCGTCGCCGGTGCGGTCACCGGTGTTCCGTACCGTCACCGCCACCTCGACGGTGGCTCCCTCGCGCAGTTCCGCGGCTGTGACGCGCCCGGTGCTCAGGCTCGGTTCCTCGACGGTGAAGGTGGTGTAGCTCAGCCCGTGGCCGAAGACGAACTGCGGTCCGTCGTCCAGGTCGAGATAGCGGGAGACGTACTTCTCGTCGGAGTGCGCCGGACGATAGGGGCGGCCCGTGTTCTCGTGGTTGTAGTAGACCGGGACCTGTCCGACCGTACGGGGGAACGTGACCGGAAGCTTGCCGCCGGGGTTGACCGCGCCGAACAGCACATCGGCGATGGCGTGGCCGGCCTCGGTGCCCGGGTGCCAGGCCTCCAGGACGGCGGGGGCCGAGTCGAGCCAGTCCGCCACGGTCAGGGGACGGCCGTTGACGAGGACGACCACGAAGGGCCGCCCGGTGGCGGCGATCGCGGCGATGAGTTCCCGCTGTGCGCCGGGCAGCGCGAGATCGGCGCGGGTGGCCGCCTCGCCGGTGATCCCGGCGGGTTCGCCCACCACCACGATCGTCATATCGGCGGCGCGGGCGAGGGCGACCGCCTCCGGGATTCCGCCGGTGTCCTGCCCCTGGGCCTCGACCCCTGGCGCGTATCCGACCTCGGCGCCCGGCACCGCGGCCCTGACGGCGTCGACGACCGTGACCGCGGGGAAGCCCGCGGCTCCCGGTGCGATCCAGGTGCCCAGCAGATCGGTGGAGCCGGCGAACGGGCCGACGACCGCGAGCGATCCGGTCCCCGTGCTCAGCGGCAGCACTCCCCCGTCGTTCTTCAGCAGCACCATGCAGCGCGCCGCCGCTTCCCGCGCCGCCGCGCGCGCCGGACCGGTCGGCGCGGTGATCACGGCGCTCTCGTCGGTGTACGGCCGGTCGAAGAGCCCGAGACGGAACTTCAGCCGCAGGATCCGGGCCACGGCGTCGTCGAGCCGCTCACGGCTGATCCGGCCCTCGGCGAGCAACCGCGTTCCGTGGTCGGCGAGATGGGTGGAGACCATCTCCATGTCCACACCGGCGTCGAGGGACAGCCGGCCCGCGTCCGCGCCGTCCGCGGCGAAGCCGTGCGCGATCAGCTCATGGACACCGGTCCAGTCGCTGACGACGAATCCGTCGAAGCCCCACTCCTCCTTGAGGATGGCGGTCAGTGTGTGGGGGTCGGCGTGGGCCGGGACTCCGCTGACGGTGTTGAACGCCGCCATGACGGTCGCCACGCCCGCGTCGACGGCGGCCTTGAACGGCGGCAGATAGAGATTGCGCAGCCGTGCCTCGGAGACATCGACGGTGTTGTAGTCACGGCCGCCCTCGGCTCCCCCGTAGGCGACGAAGTGCTTGGCGCAGGCGGCGATCCGGTCCGGGGCCGCGAGATCGTCGCCCTGGTAGGCGCGTACCTTGGCCGCCGCGAAGCGCGCGTTGAGATACGGGTCCTCGCCCCCGCTCTCCGCGATCCGCCCCCAGCGGGGCTCATGGGTGACATCCATCATCGGCGCGAACGTCCAGTGCAGTCCGTTGGAGCGCGCCTCACCCGCCGAGACCTCGGCGTCCCGCGCCGACACCCCGGGATCGAAGCTGGCGGCCTGGGCGAGCGGGATCGGGAAGGTCGTCCAGTAGCCGTGGATGATGTCGAGGCCGAAGAGCAGCGGAATACCGAGCCGGGACTCCTCGACGGCGATGCGCTGGAGGTAGTTGGTGTGCCGGGGGCCCGTGACATTCAGTACGGAGCCGAGCAGCCCCGCGCGCGCCGTGGTCTCCACCTCGTGGGTCTGTCCCTCTCCCGGACCGGTGTCACCGGTCCAGGAGAGCTGCTGGAGCTGGCCGAGCTTCTCCTCGGCCGTCATACGGCCGATCAGGTCCTTGATCTCGGATGCGTACGGTGCCGTGCCGCTGGCGCCGGTCATGGGAGCGCTCCCTCGTGGGCGTGGGTTCTGGACATGGCCGCCTCCCCCGGGTC
>NZ_JBSGVS010000076.1:0-41512 GCF_053608565.1 Streptomyces sp. NPDC055025 | reverse complement strand
CGCTAGAAGGCTTTACCCGCCCTCGCACGTTTTCACAAATGATTGAATTCATGACATCTCTGGAATTCGCTGCGCACATTCTAGACCCGCCGCACACCACCCCCCGTCCACGGTCGTCCACGGCCGTCCGCGGTCAGACGATGCCCTCGGAGATCTCCGACTGCTCGCGGGCGTTGCCGTACGCCTGCGGTGTGCTGTACGAGCTACGGGCCACGTACCACCACACCGTGGCCAGGACCAGCACCACGGCCAGGGCGATCACCGCGTAGTTCATCGAGTCGACGGTCACCGGGTTGGACTGCGGCAGACAGAAGAGCACCGTGACCACGGCCACCCACACCACCGCGATCCAGCCGATCGGCTTGCTCCAGCGGCCCAGCGTCCAGGGTCCCGGCTCGAAGCGGTCGCCCGCGCGCAGCCTCAGATAGATCGGGATGGCGTACGCGGGGGTGATACCGATGACATTGATGGCCGTCACGGCGCCGTACGCGGTCGTGGAGTACAGGGACGGCACGGCCAGCAGGCACGCGACGACGACGGAGAGCCAGACCGCGGGGACGGGCGTCTGGGTACGGCTGCTGACACGGCGCCAGAGCGCGGAGCCCGGGAGGGCGTTGTCGCGGCTGAAGGCGAACACCATCCGGCTGGCCGCGGCGACCTCCGCGTTGCCGCAGAAGAGCTGCGCCACGATCACCAGCAGCAGCAGCGCGGTGGCACCGCCGGTGCCGAGGGCGTCGATCAGGATCTGCGCGGGCGGCACGCCCGTGTCGCTGTTCCGGGTGCCCGCGTAGTCCTGGATCGCGAAGGTGAGTCCGGCCAGCAGCGCAAAGCCGGCGATCCAGGAGACCCAGATGGCGCGGACGATACCGCGCGCCGCCGACACCGAGGCGTTGGAGGTCTCCTCGGAGAGATGCGCGGAGGCGTCGTATCCGGAGAAGGTGTACTGCGCCAGCAGCAGACCGATGGCCGCCACATAGACGGGGTTCTCCCAGCCGGTCTCATTGACGAACTCGGTGAAGACGAACGACGGCGACTGGTGGCTGTCGGGGATGATCGCGAGAGCGCCGACGATGATCGCGACACCGGCCAGATGCCACCACACACTGATCGAGTTGAGCACGCTGACCAGGCGGACGCCGAACAGGTTCAGGGTCGCGTGCAGCAGCAGGATGCACATGAATATGACCATGGTCCAGCCGGGCGTGGGGTCGAAGCCGAACTGGAGATTGAGGAAGGCCCCGGTGAAGAGCGCGGCGCCGTAGTCGATACCCGCGATCGCGCCCAGCAGTCCGAGCAGGTTCAGCCAGCCGGTGTACCAGCCCCACTTGCGTCCGCCCAGCCGGTCGGCCATGTAGTACAGCGCGCCCGAGGTGGGGTACGCGCTGGTGACCTCGGCCAGTGCCATGCCCACGCAGAGGACGAAGAGACCGACGCCCGCCCAGCCCCAGAGCATCACCGAAGGGCCTCCGGCGCCCATGCCAAAGCCGTACAGGGTCATACAGCCGGAGAGGATGGAGATGACCGAGAAGCTGATCGCGAAGTTGCCGAAGCCGCCCATACGGCGGGCGAGGACCGGCTGATAGCCCAGCTCCCGCAGTCGCTGCTCTTCGTCCTTCTGCGGCACGAGGTCGGCCTTCGACCACGTTGGCGGGGAAACGGACACGGAAGTACCTCCGGTGGGAAACACACCTGTAGGAGTCGGGACAGGAATCGTGCGGCGGTGCTGGTACGGATGCGGTGCGGTGCGGGCGGAGCCGTGCGGTGGGTACGGTCCCGGGGGAAGCGGCTCAGCCGGACGGTCCGTTCCGCCCCTCGCGCACGGCGCCGAGGCACCGGCCGCGGGCACGGAGGAACACGTCCTCGGCCTGTGCCGCGTCGCCGGGACTCCGCGTACGGTACGCCCACGGCAGCGTCGCGTAGAAAGGGCCCAGCGCCTCGAACACCCGGGCCCCCGCGTCGAATTGGAGCGCCCCCCACAGGGCGTGCGCGAGATGGTTCAGATCGAGCAGGGACGCCTCGGCCAGGGCCGCGTGGTCGAACCAGAGACGCAGGGCCCGCAGGGCGTCCCGCGTCGCGTCCTCCGTCACCCAGTGCAGATCCAGGGCCTTCTCATGGCCGTTCTCCCGGCGGTAGCGCTCCACCCGCACATAGAGCGGCAGTACGTGCAGGGCGGAGCCCTCGTGAGCCGCCGAGGCCGCCCACTGCACGAAGTTGACCGCCTCGGAGAGCGATCCGTCGGCCCGCCGCGCGTAGACGAACTGGAGCATGCGGTGGTACGCCTCGCGGTTGAACGGGTCGCGTTTGTCGGCCTCGGCCAGCAGGGCCCAGGGACCGGGGAACAGCATCGGCCCCGGCGGGGCGAGCCGGTGCTCCTCCATCTGCTGCTTGCCGTCGAGCTGGGCCAGCGCCAGCAGGCACACCCAGGGCACCGGGTCGGCCGGCGCGTGGCGCGTGGCCGCGCGACACGCCTCCCATGCCTGCTGCCACAGTTCCTGGGTACGCGGATGTCCCTCACGGTGGGCCCGTACGGCGCGCTCGACCATGACGCGCGTATGCATCACGGTCGCGGCGAGGCTCCGCGGTTCCTCGGTACGCCAGGCCTGTACGGCGTCGGAACCGGCGGCCACGGCGGCGAAGACCTGGGTCCGCTGCGTCCACAGTCCCCAATCGGTCGTCTCGGCGAGGAGGTTGCGCATCGCGACCCAGCGTCCTGTGCGCAGATCCTGTACCGCCGCGCGCAGTTCGTTGTCATGACCGGCCGGGTGGTACACCGGGCGGAAGTGATCGCCCGCCATCAGCTCGGCTCCGTCCGCCGGGGGCGGGACGGCCGGGCGGGGGAACCTAGCACCAGACCTCCACTCCCGTCCCTGGCGGCCCCTGGACACGGGCATGACACACACGGATGGCGTCCAGGAACCCGGACGTCCCATGGGCCGTACATGGCCGGGCACGACCGAGGAAATATCCGGCTGAACATATGGTCGTCATAGATCCTCTAGGACGGTGGGGGGTGGAGCGAGCGAACCAGGGAGCGTCACGCAGGTACGGACCTGTCGTGGCCGCGGGCAAGGGCGAAACCGGTCAAGGATGCCTGTCGCCGCGGCGATCAGTGTAGGGGCCGGAGTGACCGTGCTCGAACACTTTGCTGATCTTTCGCAACTCTCCGTTGATCAAGGCGGGTTGTGCCCTTCTCCGGGCCGTTGCCGGAGCGCTCCACGGATGGCGGAAGCGTGCCCGCCGGCAGCGGCGCACGGACGGCCCGGGGAACCCTTGACGCCCGCTCTGACCTGCACCACGCTTTCGCTCAGCGATCACGTCCCAGCAGCGGAAGGCCCCACACGCCCCGAAGAGCCCCGAAGAGCCCCGCCCCGGCGGACCCCTCGACGTCCTGACCGGTCCGAAGCCGTCGAACTCACCGAATTCGCCGGAGAAAACGCCGAAGCGACCGAAGACAAGACCCCTGACACAAGGAATCGGGACATGCCGCCAGTCCACTACTCGCCCCAGCCACGCGCCGATTCGGCCACCCGGCCGGTGCTCGCCATCGATCAGGGCACCTCGTCCACCAAGGCTCTGGTCATCTGTCCCGAACGAGGGGTGATCGGCAGCGGATCGGCACCCGCCCCGCCCCGGTACGGCCCGGACGGACTGGTGGAGATCGATCCGGCCGTACTGCTCGGCTCCGTCCTCGACGCGGGACGCGCGGCCCTCGCGGACGCCGCGGAACCGGTCGCGGCCGTCGGTCTGGCCAACCAGGGCGAGACGGTGCTCGCCTGGGACCCGGCCACCGGCGCGCCGCTCACCGACGCGATCGGGTGGCAGGACCGGCGCGCGGAGTCCCTCTGCGCCGAACTCGCCCCGCACGGGGAGCGGTTGCGGCGGCTGACGGGGCTTCCCCTCGATCCGTACTTCGCCGCGCCGAAGATGGCGTGGATCCGGCGCCGGCTGACCCGCGAGGGCGCCGTCACCACCAGCGACTCCTGGCTGATCCACCAGCTGACCGGCGCGTTCGTCACGGACGCCGCGACCGCCGGCCGCACCCAGCTTCTCGATCTCGACCACGCCGAGTGGTCGTCGGAGGCCCTTGAGATCTTCGGACTGTCCGACGAGCCGCTGCCCGGTGTCGTCGACACGGCGGGGGCGGTCGGCACGACCAGCGCCTTCGGCGGCGAGCTCCCGCTGACCGGGGTGATCGTCGACCAGCAGGCCGCGCTCCTCGCGCAGAGTGTGACCGAACCGGGCTCCGCCAAGTGCACTTATGGCACGGGGGCGTTCCTGCTCGCCCAGACGGGCGACCGGCCGCGCCGGGGCACGACGGGGCTGGTGAGCTGTGTCGCCTGGCGGCTCGGCGGCCACACCAGCTACTGCCTCGACGGGCAGGTCTACACGGCCGCGTCCGCCGTGGGCTGGCTGACCGGTCTCGGGGTCATCTCGGGGGCGGCCGAGCTGGACGCGGTCGGCTCCTCCGTACCGGACAGCGGCGGGGTGACCTTCGTACCGGCGCTCGCCGGACTCGCCGCGCCATGGTGGCGTGGCGATCTGCGCGGCTCGATCAGCGGTCTGGGACTGGACACCGGTGCCGGGCATCTGGTGCGCGCGCTGTGCGAGGGCATCGCCGCCCAGGTCGTGGAGCTGGCGGACGCGGTGGCCGTCGATCTCGGCGAGCAGCTGACGAGTCTGCGGGTGGACGGTGGTCTGACGCGGTCCTCGCTGCTTATGCAGACGCAGGCCGATCTGCTGCAACGGCCCGTCGAGGTCTCCGCGCTGCCGGATGTCACGGCGCTCGGGGTGGGCGCGCTCGCGCGTCTCGGTCTCGATCCGGAGCTGACACTCCGTCATGTCGTGCCGGACTGGAAGCCCTCGGCGGTCTACGAGCCGCGGATCGGCCCGGCCGAGGCGGCCGACCGTCTCGGCGTGTTCCGCGCGGCGGTGACCGCGCTGCTCGACCGTACGCCCCCGCCCGCCGCCGCCATGGGGCACTGAGCGCCGCGGCCCCGCCCCCGGCACCGGACATGAACCGGTCCGGCGCCCATGCCCCCGCCCGGCATCGGGGCCATACCGAGTCCCTCACCACCCCCCTCACCACCCCCGTCGCCACCTCCCTCACCACGTCCCTCAGCGAGTCCGAGCCCGGAACTGGAGCATCATGGCTGTCACCACCTCCGGAAGTCTGCCGGACGAGGTGTACGACATCGCCGTCATCGGCGCGGGAGTCGTCGGTACCGCCATCGCGCGCGAACTCGCCCGCCATCCGCTGCGTGTCGCGCTGGTGGAGGCGGCCGACGATGTCGGCGAGGGCACGTCCAAGGCCAACACGGCCATTCTGCACACCGGTTTCGACGCCGTGCCCGGCTCGCTGGAGTCCCGGCTGGTACGGGAGGGACAGCGGCTGCTGGCCGCCTATGCCGCCGAGGCCGGTATCCCCGTCGAGCCGGTCGGCGCGCTGCTCGTCGCCTGGGACGACGAGCAACTGGCCGCCCTGCCCCGGCTGGTGGAGAAGGCCGAGCGCAACGGATACCGCGAGACCCGGATCATCGGCGCGGACGAACTGTACGCCCGCGAACCATGTCTCGGGCCCGGCGCGCTCGGCGCGCTCGACGTCCCCGGCGAGAGCGTCATCTGCCCCTGGACGACCACGCTCGCGTACGCCACCCAGGCCGTCCGCGCCGGCGCCGATCTGCATCTCAACTGCGCGGTGAGACGGGTCGACGCCGGATCCCCCCATGAACTCGGCACCGTCCGCGGGCCGTTGCGTACGCACACCCTGATCAACGCGGCGGGACTGCGCGCCGACGAGATCGACCGGATGCTCGGCCATGCCGACTTCACCGTGAGACCCCGGCGCGGTCAGCTCATGGTCTTCGACAAGTTCGCCCGCGATCTGGTCCGTCATATCCTGCTGCCGGTGCCCACCGCGCTCGGCAAAGGAGTGCTGGTGGCGCCGACGGTCTACGGCAATGTGCTGCTCGGGCCGACCGCCGAGGACCTGGAGGACAGGACGGCGACCTGCTCCACCGCGGAGGGGCTGGCCTTTCTGCGCGAGCGGGGCGGGCGCGTCCTGCCCGCGCTGCTCGACGAGGAGGTCACCGCCGTCTACGCGGGGCTGCGCGCGGCCACCGAGGACGACGACTACCAGATCCGCCACCACCCCGAGCAGCGGTATGTGACGGTGGGCGGCATCCGCTCCACCGGGCTGACGGCGTCGATGGCGATCGCCGCGCATGTGGTGGAGCTGCTCGCCGGCGCGGGCCGGGAGCTGGGTACGCCACGGGACCATGAACCCGTGCGGATGCCGAATATCGGCGAGGCGTTTCCGCGCCCCTACGAACGCGCCGATCTGATCGCGGCCGACCCGGAGTACGGCCGGCTCGTCTGTCACTGCGAACGGGTGTCCCGGGGGGAGATCCGGGACGCTCTCGCCAGTACGATCGCGCCCAGCACTCCCGAGGGGCTGCGGCGGCGCACCCGCGCCCGGGGCGGCCGGTGCCAGGGGTTCTACTGCGGGGCCGCCGTACGCGCCCTGCTCGCCCCCGGGACGACCGGCGCCTCCGCCGCTTCCGAGGGCGGCGGACCATCCCCGCGGCCGGAGGTCGGACCATGAGCGCGACGACTGACCGGGACGGCTTCCCCGTCCCCGGACCCGACCGGCGACCGCGCACGGTCGATGTGCTGGTGATCGGCGCGGGCCCGGCCGGTCTGGCGGCGGCGGCCCGGCTGGCCGCCGCGGGCGCCGGCACGGTCGAGGTCGTCGACCGCGAGGAGCAGGCAGGCGGTGTCCCGCGCCACTGCTACCACTCGGGGTTCGGGTACCACTCGGGGTTCGGGCCGCGCGAGCTGTGGCGCCCGATGAACGGCCCCGCGTATGCCCGCCACTGGTGCGATCTGGCGACCGGCGCGGGCGCGGTCCTGCGTACGGGGGTCTCCGTCACGGGCTGGGCGGGACGGCTCGGACGGAACGGCCGCGGGGACCCGGCGGGGAGCCCGGGTCCGCTCGGCGTCGACACCACGGGCCCGGAGGGACTGGAGCGTCTGACGGCCGGGGCGGTCGTCCTGGCCACCGGCGCGCGCGAACGGCCCCGCAGCGCACGACTCGTGCCGGGGACCCGGCCGGCCGGTGTGTTCACCACCGGTGAGTTGCAGCAGGCCGTCCATCTCCACCGTCAGCGGGTGGGTCTGCGGGCGGTGGTCGTGGGCGCCGAACCGGTCGGCTACTCCGCCGTACGCACCCTGCGGGGCGCGGGCGTCGAGATCGCCGCGATGGTCACGGACCAGCCGCGCCACCAGACCTCCCGGGTGTCGGGGCTCGGTGCCCGGCTGCACCACCGTGTCCCGCTGCTCACCGGGACGACGGTGACCGCACTCCTCGGCCGGGGCCGGCTCTCGGGTGTCGCGCTGCGGCACACGGACGGCAGGACCACGACCGTCGCCTGTGACACGGTCGTCTTCACGGGTGACTGGATCCCCGACCATGAACTCGCCCGGCTCGGCGGTATCGCGCTGGACCGGGGCACCCGGGGCCCGGCGGTCGACACCGCGTTCCGTACGGCCGCGGCGGGGGTCTTCGCCGTCGGCAATCTGCTGCACGCCGTGGAACCCGCGGGCACGGCCGCCCGGGAGGGCAGGCTGGTCGCGGGGCCCGTGCTGCGCTATCTCGCGGACGGCGGCTGGCCCGGCCGCCAGGTGCCGGTGGAGGTCGACGCGCCCCTGCGGTGGGTCGCCCCGAACCGTATAGACCCCCATGGCCCCCGCCCGCCGCTGGGCCGGTTCACCCTCCGTACGACCGCGACGGCCGGCCGGCTGTCGACGCTGGTCGTCACCCAGGACGGCCGTCTCCTGCACCGCGAACGCCTCCGCGGGGCGGCGGCCCCCAACCGCCCCCTGTACGCCTCCGCCGACTGGATGGACCGTGCGCGCCCCGGCGGCGGCCCGGTCGTGATCTCGGCGGGCTGAGGACACCGCACGGGCCGTCGTCAGAGGGTGTCCGATCCCAGGACCGACGCGAGGAACCCGGCGCGCCGGGCCAGCGAGGTGAGCCCGGCCGCGCGGGCCACCGGGAGAAGGACCAGCGGATAGCAGTCCGAATCCATGTCGAGCATCGCGAGCGCCGTGCCCGCTTCGAGGTGGAGCCTGCCGTAGTGGGTCAGAAAGGCGAACGTGTCGCGCGCTTCCGCGTCGTCGTCCGCCGCGTCCGTCCCGCCTCCGTCCGAGAGGGTCCACGGATCGGTGGACGGACGGGATTCGAGGGCCCGGACCTGGCGTCTGATCTCCTCGCCGTCCTCCTTCCAGTCGACCTCGGCGAGCAGGCCCCGCGCCGTCAGCGCGTCCACGAGCGCGATCCACGCGAGGTCGTCGGTCGGCTCGTCGATCCCCCGGTCCTCCAGCCGCCGGGCATACGTCCGCACATAGGCCTCCGGGTCGTCGTACGCGAACAGGACCTCCTCGGCGACGGCGGGGCGGCCGGGGGCGAGGAGCTCCGCCAGCTCGGCGAGCGCCTCGGCGGTGGGTGTCGTGCGCTCCGGCATGACGGCGTCTCCTTCTCCGGATCGGCTCAAGGGCATGGACTCACAGGGCACATGGGCTCGGCGAGCACACGGGCTCAGGGGCCCGACGCCGTAGCGCGCCGTTCCCGTCGAAGACTCTGCCACGGGGGTACGACAACGGACCGGCACACGGCGCCGCCGCGGCGGCGGCCCGCGGCGGCACTCGCACCGGCGGCGGCCGTCGCGGAAGCGGGCGGCCGTCGCAGAAGCGAAGGACAGCCCGGGGACGAGGACAGCAGGCCCGGCATCCGGGCGCGGGCGGCGGAAGGTGACACATCAGGTGCCCCGCTTCCCCGCACGGTGAACGGTGAGTGACCGGCTCCCGTCCTGCGGCCATGTACACGGCGACGGTTCGCCGACGTCGGTGATCCCTGTGTGGAGATGGGTGTTCGCAGTTGGAATGTCGTTCACGCGCAGGCCACGCCGCGTGTCGACCATCGAGGGGTAACCCGGGGGCAATCCCCGGGCGCTCTTGCTGATGCGCTCGCACTCGGGAGACCGCACCCATGACACGCATACGCTCCGCAGTCACCGCTGTCGACCGTCGCTCCTTCCTCACCGCGACCGGGGCGGTCGGTATCTCCGCGGGCATCGGACTGGCGCTCGGCGCGGGCGGCGGCTCAGGAGAGGCCGCCGCCGCGCCCGGCGCGGCCACCGCGTCGGCGGTGCCCGTCCCTCTCCCCCCTGCCTCCCCCACGCCCGCCGGCACTCCCACCCGCGCTGTTCCGGCGCGTACGACGCTGGAGGCGGTCGCCGCGCCGCGCGACTCCTCCGCGGCCTTCCGCCGCCTCGGCGACGGGCCCGGCTGGCGCCGGGTCGTACGGGAGTCGCTGGCGGCTCCCCGGGCCGGCCGTACCGCCCGGCGCACGGTGCTCAGCTCCTTCGTACAGCTCACCGATCTGCATCTGACGGACGTCCAGCACCCGGTGCGCACCGAGTATCTGCGCTCGCTGGGGGTTTCGGGGTGGCGGCCCCAGGAGGCGCTCACCGTGCCGGGGGCGGTGGCCCTGATCGAGCAGATCAACGCCATCAACGCCGGACCCGAGACCGGGGAGCCGCTGTCCTTCGCCGTAACCACCGGCGACAACACGGACAACAACTCCCGGGCCGAACTCGACTGGTATCTCACGGTGATGAGCGGGGGCCGTATCTCCCCCAACACGGGTGACGGCCGCCGCTACGAAGGAGTGCAGAACTCCGGCGAACGGCTGTTCTGGCACCCGGAGGACTCCCGCCGCGACACCGACAAGCAGTACGGCTTCCCCCGTATCGACGGTTTCCTGGAAGCCGCGATCCGCTCGGTGAACAGCCCCGGACTGCGGCTTCCCTGGTACTCGACCGTCGGCAACCACGACAGCCTGGCCAGCGGTGCCATGGCCGACCGCACCGGCTATCTGGCCGAATTCGCGGTCGGCGCGCGGAAGCTGTACGACATCCCGGACGCCGACGCCAAGGCGCTGGCGAAGATCCTCGCCAAGGGCAGCATGCCCGGCGGCGGTGAACTGATCGATCTGCTGCGCCGGTCGAGGCGCTCGATGCGTTCCGTCACCCCCGACCCCGGCCGGGCGCCGTTCGGCCCGCGCGAGTACCTGTCCGCGCATCTCGACCCGGCGCGCCTGGGCGCGGGCCCGGCGGGACACGGCTACACCTCGGCCAATCTCGACAGCGACACGCTGTACTACACGTTCCCCATGGGCGAGAACATCACCGGTATCAGTCTGGACACCACCGATCGCGCCGGGCACTTCACGGGTTCGCTCGACACGACGCAGTTCAACTGGCTGAAACGGACGCTCAAGGAGCACCGGGACGGATACGTCGTGGTCTTCAGCCATCACAACAGCTGGACGATGACCAATACGCATCCCGATCCGGCCCGTCCCGGCGAGGGCCGGCACAACGGCGAGGAGGTGCTGGCCCTGCTCAACCAGCACCGGCCCGTGCTGGCCTGGGTCAACGGTCACAGCCACCGGAACTCGATCAACGCGCGCGGCTCCTTCTGGGAGATCTCGACGGCCTCGCACATCGACTTCCCGCAGCTCGCCAGGATCATCGAGATCACCGACAACAGGGACGGCACCCTGTCCCTGTTCACCACGCTGATCGAGTCGGCGGCCCCGCACCGGACGGATTTCCACGATCTGTCGCAGACCGGACTGGCCGCGCTCTACCGGGAGTTGGCGCACAACGCGCCGGGCTCGACCACCGCACCCGCGGGCAAGCTGATGGACCGCAACACCGAACTGCTGCTCACACGCTGATCAGCCGCTGGAGCGCCGGACCGTACACCGCCGCCAGATGCTCGGGCGCGGCACGCGCGTTGGCGCCCTCGCGGTGCAGGCTGAGGGTGACGCCGAGACCGAGGAGCAGACCGACGATCAGCTCGGCCCGCAGGGAGCGTTCGGGGCCGGTCAGGAGAGCCGTCAGCCGTCGGGTGATCTGCTCGTCGAAGCGTTCGCGCAGCAGGACGCGCTCGTCGTCGTTGCCGAGGGCGAACACGACCCGCAGCAGCGGGTCTCCCTGCTGCTCACGGCGGCTGCGGACCATGGTCAGCACCAGATGGCGGCCGAGCCCGTCCAGCGGCGCCGCGAAGAGCTGGTCGGCCGCGGGGCCGAAGTCGGCGACGGTGTTGAACAGCCGTTCCTTGGTGCTGAAGTGCTTGACGATCAACGAGGCGCTGACCCCCGCGTCGGCGGCGATACCCCGCAGGGTCACCTCGGCATAGGGGCGGAAGGCGAACGCGCGCCGCGCGGCCCGCAGGATCGCGTCACGCCCCGTCCCCGTCCCCACCTCGACCTCCGCCTCCGCCTCCGTCCCCATCTCTGTCCCCACCTCCGCCTCCGCCTCCGTCGGAGATCCCCCGTCGGTCGGAGATCCCCCCTCCGTGCCGCCCTCACCGGCCCCGCCTCCACCGCCGGCCGTCTCTTCCCCTGCCTGCCCGTTCATGTGCCCTCCTGGGCCAGCGACGCCGTCCGGTCGTCCCGCCCGACCGTACCGGTGGCCATGATCCGCCGCGGCGGCAGACACAGCGTGGCGGGATCCGGACGGGGCGCGTCGGGGGCAGGGGCGGCGCAGGCGGCGGAATCAGGGGGTGCACAGCCGTTCACCCCCAGGGTGAACAGCTGTGCACCCTTGCGACACCCCAGGGCCTCCCCCCGGCGTTCACCGGGCACGCGCCACCCGTGCGTCAGGTGTTTCCGCGACCCTGCACACTGTTCTGGGCGGTTCGCGGTTCGCGGTTCGCCGCCCGCCCGACGACCGCCGTGGGAGGCACGATGGCGCTTCAGATCAGCGCGACCAATCCCGAGCAGCCCGCCGTGCTGCTCGACCTGCCGTGGAACGTGCCGCTCGACGAGTGGCCCGACGCCTGTCTGGTGGCCCTCCCCCGCGGTATCTCACGCCATGTCGTACGGTTCGCGTCCGCGGGCCCCGAGGTGGTGGCGGTCAAGGAGATATCCGAGCGGGGCGCGGTGCGCGAGTTCGGGCTGCTGCGCGATCTGCACCGGCTCGGCATCCCCGCCGTGGATCCGCTGGCGGTGGTCACGGGACGGGTGGACGCGGACGGCGAGCCGCTGGAGCCGGCGCTGATCACCCGCCATCTCAAGGGATCGCTCCCGTACCGCTCGATGTTCGAGTCGACGATGCGCCCCACGACCGTCAAGCGGCTCATGGACGCGCTGGCGGTCCTGCTCGTACGGCTGCATCTCGCCGGGTTCGCGTGGGGCGACTGCTCGCTCTCCAACGCGCTCTTCCGCCGTGACGCCGGTGCGTACGCCGCGTATCTGGTCGACGCCGAGACGGGACAGATCCAGCCGAATCTGAGCCGGGGCCAGCGGGAGTACGACATCGAGCTGGCCCGGGTGAACATCGCCGGGGAGCTGATGGACCTGGAGGCGTCGGGCGCGCTCCATCCGTCGGTGGATCCGGTGCCGTTCGGCGCGGCGATCGTCCAGCGGTACGAGGACCTCTGGCACGAGGTGACACGCGAGTCGGTGTACCCGGTGGACAAACGGCACTACATCGACCGGCGCATCCGGCGTCTGAACGATCTGGGCTTCGATGTGGCGGAGATGCAGATCGAGCGCTCCCCGGTCGGTGACACGGTGACCTTCCTGCCGAAGGTGGTGGACGCGGGCCACCATCAGCGCCAGCTTCTGCGGCTGACCGGGCTGGACGCCGAGGAGAACCAGGCGCGGCGGCTGCTCAACGACCTGGAGAGCTGGATGGCCGGCGAGGACGACTACGCGCCGGGCGATCCGCTGGGCGCCCGCCCGGAGGTGCTGGCGCACCGCTGGGTCCGTGATGTCTTCCGGCCGACGGTCCGGGCCGTACCGCTTGAGCTTCGCGGGGAGATGGACGCGGCGCAGATCTACCACGAGGTGCTGGAGCACCGCTGGTACCTGTCGGAGCGCGCGGGGCGCGATGTGGGGCTGGAGGCGACGATCGAGGACTATGTCGCACATGTCCTGCCGCACTCGGTGAAGGCGATGCTCCCGCCGACGGCGGACGCGTCGAACGCCCTGTCCCCCTGAGCGGCGCCGCCCCGGAACCCACCGGGCGCGACCCCGGCGGACACCGGACGCCCCCCGGCGGACACCGGTCCCCGCGACCGGCCGTGCGTCCGTGCGGCGGCGGGCTCCCGGGCCGCGGTCCGCGGGCCCGCCCACCGGGCCGTACGCGGCGCCTCACTGCAAGGCGCGTACCGCCGCCGCGAAGAGCGACGGCATCCGGGCCGCCGCCGGGACGATCAGCCGCGCGCCCGCCGCGTGACCACTGACCCTGAGCAGCCCTTCCGTCAGCAGCCGGTGGCGTCGGGAGAGCCTGCGCCACGCGTCCTCGTACTCCTGCGGCCGGTCTGCCCGCAGACACCGTACGGCCGCTTCCGCCGACGCCAGCGCGAGCGCGATGCCCTCACCGGTGAGCGCGTCGACATAGCCCGCCGCGTCGCCCACGAGCAGCACCCGGCCCGCCGTACGGCCGCGTACCCGCTGGCGCAGCGGGCCCGCCCCGCGCACCGCGTTCGCGGGCTCCCCGTCCAGCAGGGACAGCAGCCGGGGGAATCCGGCGAGATGGGCGTCGTAGCCGCGCCGTACCGTGCTCAGCACGGCCACCCCCACCAGATCGTCGGCCACCGGCGTCACATACGCCTCGCCCGCCGACGACCAGTGCACCTCCACGAAGTCCGTCCACGGCTTCATGCGGTAGTGCCGCCGCAGACCGTAACGCCGGGGCCCGCGGTCGGGCAGGCTGAGACCGAGACCGCGCCGTACGGGCGAGTGCAGTCCGTCCGCGGCCACCAGCCAGCGGGCACGCAGCCCGCCCGCGCTCACGGAGTCCGCGCTCTGGGCGATGTCGCCGACCCGGCCGGTCACGAAGGTCACCCCGGTCTCCGCGGCCCGCCGCGCCAGCGCCGCGTGCAGTTCCGTACGCCGTGTCCCGAGCCCGGGTCCGTCGTCGAACGGCGCCTCCGCCCGGTGGGATCCGCGTACATACCGGATTCCGCGCAGCGGACGGCCGTGCGGGAGGTCGAGTCCGAGGGCGGTCAGCGCGCGTACGCCACTGGGCATCACGCCCTCCCCGCAGGCCTTGTCGACCGGGGTGGCGCGTGGTTCGATCACCACCGTCTCCAGTCCGGCCAGCGTGGCGTGGACCGCCGTGGCGAGTCCGGCGGGCCCGCCGCCCACCACCAGTACGTCGATCACGGACGCGCGCCCGCGGCAGCCGTCTCCAGGGCGCCGTTCTCACACCGTATCCGGACGGTCAGCAGCGCCGCGTTGAGTACGGTGAACACCAGCGCGGTGATCCAGGCGCCGTGCACGAGGGGCAGCGCGAGGCCCTCGGCCACCACCGCCACATAGTTGGGGTGCCGCAGCAGCCGGTAGGGACCGCCCGTGACCAGCGGCAGTCCCGGCACGACCAGCACCCTGGTGTTCCAGCGGGGGCCCAGCGTACGGATGCACCACCAGCGCAGCCCCTGCGCGGCCACGGCGACGGCGAACATCGTCCAGCCGAGCGCCGGGGCGAAGGGCCGGCCGGTCAGCCACACCTCTGCCAGACAGCCGAGCAGCAGGGCCGTGTGGAGGACGACCATCGGCGGATAGTGCCCCTGCCCCCGCTCGACGGCGCCGCGCTCCAGACTCCAGCGCGTATTGCGGCGGGCGACGACCAGTTCGGCGACGCGCTCCGCGCCGACGGCCAGCACCAGCACCGTGTACCAGATCATCTCTCCCCGTCCCTCTCCGCCGGTCGCGGCCGCTCGTCGCGGCCTACCACCGGAGCAGCACCAGCTCGGAGCAGAATCCCGGCCCCATGGCGAGCATCAGCCCCGCGGTCCCGGGCGGTGGCGGCCGTCGCTCCAGCGTGTCGCGCAGTACGTGCAGCACGGAGGACGAGGACAGATTCCCCACGGCCGCCAGCGAACGCCAGGTCATGTCGAGCGCTCCGCCGGGCAGTTCGAGTGCCTCCTCGACCGCTTCCAGCACCTTCGGCCCACCGGGATGGCACACCCACGCGGTGATGTCCTGGCGCCGCAGTCCGTGCTCGGCGAGGAATCCGTCGACCTCTTCGGGAAGGTTCTTGCGTACGAGGTCGGGAACGCTCGCGTCCAGGACGATACGGAAGCCGGAACCGGTGATGTCCCACCCCATCACCTCCTCGGTGTCCGGGTAGAGATGGCTGCGGGTGTCGACGACGGCGGGACCGGTGGTGCGGCGGCGGGCTCCGCAGGCGACCACGGCCGCCGCGCCGTCCCCGAAGAGCCCGGAGGCCACCAGATTGGCGGGTGACGGGTCGTCGCGCTGGAAGGTGAGCGAACACAGCTCGACCGAGAGCAGGACAGCCACGTCGTCGGGCCGTCCGAGCAGATAGTCGTGGATCCGGGCGACTCCCGCCGCGCCCGCCACACACCCGAGTCCGAAGACCGGCACCCGTTTGACATCGGGGCGCAGACCGAGCCGTGCCACCAGACGCGCGTCCACCGAGGGCGCGGCGATACCCGTCACCGAGGTGAACATCAGCAGATCGACATCGCGCGGGGAGAGCCCGGCCGCGTCCAGCGCTCCCGCGACGACCTCGGCTCCCAGCGGTACGGCCGCGGCGATGAAGGCGTCATTGACCTCGCCGAAGTCCTTGAGCTCCGCGTACCGGTCGAGGGGCAGGGCCGTATGACGTGTGTCCACGCGCGCGCTGCCGTGCAGCCGGTCCAGTACCCGGCGGTCCACCTTCCCGGGCGGGCAGGCCCTGGCGACCATGTCCGTGAGATCCCGCTGGGAGTGCTGATACGGAGCCAGGGCTCCATGGACGGCGGCGATGCGAGTCATCTGCGGTCCGAGGTCGAGGGGAGGCCGAGGGCGACTGACGAGCAATCCCTGCCCCCGCACCGCCGCGTCACACACGAAGTCGCCTGTACGGCCCCGCGACGGCGATATCACTCCGGCGGTATCGCCCCGGCGGTACGGTACCGGGGCTCCCGCGGCCACGGGTCCGCTCCCCGGACGGGTGGGACGGCGGTGTACTCGTACGGTCACCGCGCCCTGCCTACGATGGCCGCGTGGACGCTATCGACGCGCTGGACGCGGCCGGCGGAACGGACCTTCCCCACTCGGTGGACACGGCCGGGCGGGCGGTTCCCGCCGACGGGGCGGGCCTTCCCGGCCGGACGGGGAGCACCGGCGGGGGGCCGCGCGGCGGCGCACCGGGACGGTGGCCGCGCGGGATCGCCGCCCTGCTGGGCGCGTGCCACCCGGGGCCCGCGGCGGCCGTGACGCTGCTGATCGCCGGACTCGCGGTGGCCGCCGGGCAGAGCGCGTCCGGCTGTCTGCTGGTCGCCGCCGCCGTGCTGACCGGGCAGTTGTCGGTCGGCTGGAGCAACGACGCGCTCGACGCGGCGCGCGACACCGCGGCCGGACGCACCGCCAAGCCCGTCGTGCGCGGGGCCGTGGGCGCGCGGACCGTGGGCGCCGCCGCGCTGGTCGCGCTGGCTCTGTGCGTACCGCTGTCCCTGGCGTACGGGTGGCTCGCCGGTGCGGTGCATCTCGTCGGAGTGGCCGCGGCGTGGACGTACAACCTCCGGCTCAAGTCGACCGTCCTGTCGTGGCTGCCGTACGCGGTCGGGTTCGCCGCGCTGCCCGCCTTTGTGACGCTCGGTCTGCCCGGTCAGCCCCGGCCCGCCTGGTGGATCGTCACCGCGGCGGCGCTGGTGGGCGTCGGCGCGCATCTGGGAAACGTGCTGCCCGATGTCGACTCCGATCTGGCTCTGGGCGTACGCGGCTGGCCGCAGCGGCTGGGGCCGGCGCGGATACGGCTGCTGCTGCCCGCCCCGCTGGTGGCGGCGACGGTCCTGCTCGCGCTCGGCGGACCGGGCGTGCTGGGTGCCGTCGCGGTGGCCCTGGCCCTGGTCGCCGGGGTCGGCGGTTCGCTGATGGGCCGCCACCGGCCGAGACTCCCCTTCCTCACGGCGATCCTGGTCGCGGGTGTCGATGTCGCGCTGCTGCTGTGGCGGGGGACGGCTCTCGGCTGAGCCGAGGGTGGCCGGCGCCGGTCCCACGGCGGCCCCGGGCATCGGCCCCGGGCATCGGTCAGTCGGTCGCGGACGCCCCGGCCGCGGACGGGGCGAGCCGCTCGCGGAGGAAGGCGAGCGTGCGTTCCCAGGCCAGTTCGGCGTCCTCGGCGCGGTACACCTGGGGCCGGGTGTCGTTGAAGAAGGCGTGGCCCGCGCCCGGGTACAGCCTGAAGTCCGGCACGATGCCCGACCGGGCCTCGATCGTGGCCCGGAGCTCGTCGAGGGTCTCGGGCGGCACGGTGTGGTCGTCCTCGCCGTAGTGACCGAGGATCTCCGCCCTGAGGCGGGAGAAGTCCGGCATACCGTCCTGGATGACGCCGTAGAACGGCACGGCGGCGGAGACGCGCTCGTCGGCGGCGGCGAGCTGGAGGACGAATCCGCCGCCCATGCAGAAGCCGACGGCCCCGGCCGTGTCACCGTCCGTCCCGGGCCGCGAGAGAAGGTAGCCGACAGCGCCGGAGAGCAGCTCGACGCCCCGCCCGGTGGGCAGTTGGGACATCATGCGCAGTGCCTCGTCGGAGTCGTGGGCGACCCGCCCGCCGTACAGATCGGGGGCGAGTGCGACAAAGCCGGCCTGCGCGAAGCGGTCGGTGACGTCCTTGATGTGCGCGGTCAGCCCCCACCACTCCTGGATGACGATGACGCCGGGACCGTGTCCGGCGGGCGGTACGGCGAGATAGCCGTACGCGGTGGTTCCGGCGCTCGGGAACGAGACGTTCTGGAAGGTGGGTTCGCTGGCCATGGACGGCGCTCCTCGACGGTGACGGGTGGCACCGGGACCGGACGGCCGGTGACACCGAGATCGTAGGGAGCGGGACGGCCCGCGCGCGCACGCCGGGTATCCCGCGCGTGTGGGCGCCGCCCGGCCGGCGCGTATGGGGACGTCCGTCCGGCGCGTGTGGGGGGCGCCCGGCCGTGTGCCTTCGCAAGGTGCCCGACGGCCCGCGCGGCGGTGTCCCACCCCCGGACCTGAATCGTGGCTTCACAACCGCAACACAATCCCCCGATCGAGCGAACGCCCCCCTCCCGGGTGATTCGAACGCGGCACGATGACCTGACCGCCCCAGGCCCGTACGGGCCCTCCGGACATCCTCGAAACTCCGTCCGACGATTCGCCCTTCACCGCCCGTTACACCCTCTTGATCAGGTCCGTTGTCCGAGCGCCTGTACCCGTCGTCGTCATCTCAGGAGGACTCGTGTTCCCCGTTCCCCTTGCCGCCCGTACCTTCCGCGGACTTCGCGCGTTCGAGCACGACGGCGCGACGCCCCGCACGGCCATGCACCGCGTTGACGCCGAGGGCGGTGCCGCCGCGTGAAGCCGCTCCGGTTACCGTTCCCCCTCCCCCGCCGGCTTCCGCGCCTGCTCCGGTTCCGCTGGGGCAGGAGGCCGTACATCCAGAACTCCCCGCCCGAGCAACTGCTCTTCGGAGGCCGGCTGAAGGGATCCTGGGGCTGGACCGTCCATGAGGGCGCACGGCTGCGGACGTCGTTCTGGACGATCCTGCGGCAGATCCCCCGGCTCATCGGCCATACGGTCGCCCTGGCCTGGCAGGCCGATCGGGCCGCGCTGACCGTGGTCGCGATCGCCCAGCTCGGCCAGGCCGCGGCGACGGTCTTCGGACTGCTCGCCACCAACCGCGTGCTGGTCAGCCTCTTCACCGCCGGACCCACCGCGGAGCGGATCACCGAGGCACTGCCCTCGCTGCTCCTGGTCGGCGGGGCAGGCGCGGTGGCGGCGACCCTGCGGGCGGTCACCTTCGGCGCCACCGGGCGGCTGGAGCCGAAGGTGGAGCGGCTGGCCGCGCTGACCATGCTCACCCCGGTGATCCGGGTGGAGATGGAGCATCTGGAGCAGCCGGACTTCCACAAGATCCTCGACTCGGGACAGCACGGCCAGACCGCCGCACGCCATCTGATCCAGCACACCCTGGGCATCGTCGAATCGCTGATGGCGCTGATCGCGGTGAGCGGAGTGCTCGCGGTGCTCCATCCCGTACTGCTGCCGCTGCTGATCGCCGTCGTGGTGCCCAAGGCCTGGGGCACGGTCAAGGCCGCCCGCCGTACCTATGAGTCGATCCAGGTGTGGATCGAGCACGCACGGCAGCAGGGCGCGCTGCGCAGACTGCTGATCTCCCAGCAGGCGGGACCGGAACTGCGGGTGCACGGCGCGGGGCCCTTTCTGCTGGAGCAGTTCGACCGGATGGGCGTCGAGGCCGCGCAGGAGCAGACGAAGCTCGCGCACCGGGAGGCCGGCACGGATCTGCTGACCTCCGCACTGTCCGGGCTGACCGCCGCGGCCACCTACGGACTGCTGGCCTGGCTGCTCACCCATGGCCATATGCCGCTCGCCTCGGGCGCCACGGCCGCGCTCGCGCTGACCAGCGGCACCTCGGGACTGCGCCGTATGGTCACCCATATCCACCATCTGTACGAACAGTCCCTGTTCATGACGGATCTGATCACGGCGCGGGACGAGGCCACGCTCAGGGCCATCCCCGTCGGCGGCACACCGGTGCCGGGGCCGCCCGAGCTGATCGAGTTCGACCGGGTCTCCTTCACCTATCCGGGCCGGGAGACCCCGGCGCTCGACTCGGTGTCGCTGACCATCCGCCGGGGCCAGATCGTGGCACTCGTGGGGGTCAACGGCAGTGGCAAGACGACGCTCAGCAAACTGCTCGCCGGTCTCTACCTGCCGTCGGAGGGACAGGTCCGCTGGGACGGGACCGATGTCCGTGAGCTGGACCGCGACCAGCTCTTCGACCAGGTGGCGCTGGTGCTCCAGGACTATCAGCGGTGGCCGTTCACCGCGCGTGCCAATGTCGCCATCAGCAGGCCGTCCGAGATCCACGACCCGAAGCGGCTGGAGAAGGCCGCGGTGCTGGCCGACGCGCACGCGGTGATCGGTGAACTCCCGCACGGCTGGGACACCCTGTGCGAGAAGGGGTACGAGGGCGGGGTGGATCTGTCGGGCGGGCAGTGGCAGCGGCTCGCCCTGGCTCGCGCGTACTACCGGCAGGCGGCCCTGCTGATCTGCGACGAGCCCACCAGCAGCATGGATCCCGCGGCCGAGATCGCCGCGTTCCAGCAGATCCGCGATCTCGCGGGCGACGGGCAGACCGTCATCCTCGTCACACACCGGCTGCACAGCGTCCGGTCGGCGGATGTGATCTATGTCATGGAGGGCGGACGGCTGGTGGAGGCGGGCGACTTCACGGCGCTGATGGCGGACGAGCACGAAGGGCCGGGCCTGTTCCGGGAGTTGTTCACGCTCCAGTCGGAGCAGTACCGGACGGGCGGCCCGGCGGTACCCGCCCAGAACGGCTCCGTGGCGACGGACCGGGGCGACCGGGCGGACACGGCCGTACCGGAAAGCGCGGGGTGACCGCCGCGCCGGCCCCGGCCGTGATCCCGGCGCGGGCACGCGGCGGCGGTCCCGGACGTTGTGCGAGTGGCTCTGTGCACCACACGAGGAGAGATGACGGAATGGCCCTGTGGGACCGGTTCAAGGAATCTGCCACGACGATGCAGTCACAGCTCGTGGCGAAGAAGAACGATCTGAAGAGCGGCGCCTTCCGGGACGCGAGCATGGCCATGTGCGCCCTGGTCGCCGCGGCGGACGGCTCGGTCGACCCCGCGGAGCGGCAGCGCGTCGCGTCCCTGATCGCCACGAATGAGGTGTTGCGCAACTTCCCGGCGGAGGACCTCCAGCGGCGCTTCGACGCGTCCTTGGACAAGCTGACCGCCGACTTCGCGTTCGGCAAGGTCGGTGTCCTCCAGGAGATCGCCAAGGCGAAGAAGAAGCCCGCGGAGGCGCGGGCGGTCATCCAGATCGGCATTGTCATCGGCGGCGCGGACGGCCACTTCGACAAGGACGAGCAGGCCGTGGTCCGGGAGGCCTGCTACACGCTGGACCTGCCTCCGCACGAGTTCGACCTCTGATCGCGTAGACGCAGGGGCGGTGGCCGCTCCCGGCCACCGCCCCTCACCACGCCCCTCACCACGCCCCTGACCTGGGTGTCAGCTCTTCACGGCCCGTTCGGCGGGCGCCCGCGTGCCGTCGGGCGCGGGCTCCTTCTTGAAGGCCCAGGCCATCTCCGGCTCCAGGGCGAAGCGGAAGATCCGCTGGACCAGGGGCGTACAGAGCAGGGTGACGGCCACGGCGGCGAGGACCGAGACGAAGACCGCGCCCACGGGCCGGTGCAGCCAGTCCGCGTCGTACCAGCCCCAGGTGCTCGCACTCTGCAGGAGGAATCCATGCAGGAGATAGCCGCAGAGCGTGCCGGCTCCCAGGGCCGTGACCCACAGCCGCCGGCCGGGGACCCAGGCGAAGAAGCAGGCGGTCAGGACGAGCGAGCAGCCGAAGAGGGCGAAGGTCATCAGCACGCCGGTCCACCAGGGCACACCCAGCTCCTCCGCGCTGTCACGGTGGAAGAACCACGCCATGTTCATCCGGACGACGGCCCAGTAGGCGAAGACGACGGCGAGGGCGAAGACCGGCACGGCGATGATCCGCACCGCGCGGCGGCGGACGAGCCGGAAGTGCTCCCGCTTCAGCACCGTACCGAGGACGAAGAACGGCAGGAACTGAAGGACCCGTTGAAGATCGAGGTCGTCGCGGATCTGCGGTGAGGTGGTGGCCAGCGCGGCGATCGCCAGGGCGAGCGGAAGCGGCCACCGGACCAGCCGCCAGATGGGCGCGGTCATCCGCCAGATGAACAGCGCGAGCAGGAACCAGGTCAGATACCAGGGGTCGAGCAGGCTGATCGGCATGTCCGGCTCGTCCGCGGCCCAGCGGTGGAAGAGGCTGTAGGCGACCTCGAACAGGATGTACGGGACGGCGATGCCCGTGATCAGCCGGCGCACCCGGTCGGGCCGGAAGTCGAAATTCCGCGAGAAGTGGCCGGAGATGATGATGAACGCCGGCATGTGGAAGGTGTAGACGACGATGTAGAGCGCCGAGACCGCACGGCTGCCGCCCCGCAGCGGCTCCCACGCGTGCGCCACGGCGACGAGGACGATCGCCAGATACTTGGCGTTGTCGAAGAAGGCGTCCCGGCTCTTGGTCCGCGGGGCCGCCGCGGCGGCGGCCTCCGGCGGCCGGGCCGGGGTGCCCGGCCCGGACCGTGCCGCCTGTTCGGTGATCTGCGTCATGGCGCCTCCCCGGGGGAACCCGGTGCGGCGGGAACGCCTCTTAGCGGGGTTGTGGGAGGAATAAGCGGAGCCAACATTCAAGGCACCCTAACGAGTGCGTCAACCATCCGTTAACCCGGGTGTCGCTCATGGGACACCGCGTACGGGAACGGACCGGCGGCGCCGGGCGCCACGAGGACGCCCGGACGCGTACGGACGGAGGGCCTGCTCGTCTACGTCCGCACGAGTTCCTCCGCGAGCCGATCGATCCGGGTCCGCCAGGCGGCCAGTGCCGCGTCCGTGTCGAAGTCCTCGGATCCGCTCTGGACGAGGACGAGCCGGGCGCCGTGCCCCGTCCCCTTCCCCAGCTCCCAGGTGACCGTTCCGCGCGGCTGCCAGGTGTAGGTCAGCGAGTTCGGCGCCCGTACCTCCGTGACGGGGCCCGCCGGGACCTTCTCCGCGGTGAAGCCCTCCGGGACGGGCAGCCCCGCCACCGGCTCGATCCCGGCCGACAGGACGGCCCAGACGGTCTCGGCCGGCCGTACGAGCTGGCGTTCGAAGCGGACCCGGCTGCCGCCCTCGGCTCTTTCGACGGTGCCGCCGTCGAGTCCGAACCGCTTCAGATAGGACTCGTGCAGCTCACCGCTCCGGTCATGGCCGCCGCCGGCCCGCCCGCCGCCGAGGAGCCGGTCCAGCGCGGTGATGCGGAGATGCCAGCCGGAGGCGAAGCTCGCCGCGCCGGGGCGGTCGCCGAAGGTGTGGACGAGGGTGAGCGACGAGCCCTCGCCGTCGGGGGTGATGGTCCAGCTCAGATGGTCGGCGCCCCAGGTGAAGGCGAAGAGGCGGGGCTCCTCGGCATCCGTGACGGTGCCGGCCAGGCCCGGTTCGGGGTCTCCGGGGAAGTGGAAGCCCATCGCGCCGCCCGGCACGAGGTCCAGCGTCACCTCGGACGGGAACCACCGTGCGAGCGCGACGGGATCGGTGAGCGCGGCCCACACCTTCTCCGGAGGATGCGCGAATCGGCGCTCCATCCGCAGGGAGGTGCGGCCGTCGGCGGAGGTGGAGAGGGTGGCGTCGGACAGGGGACCGGACGTGGGACCGGGGGGCGGGTCGGTGTTCATGGGGAGTCGTCCTCCATCGCGTCGATATGCCGTTCGAGCGCGTCGGACGCGCCGGACCAGAGATGCCGGTAGTGGGAGAGCCAGGCGTCGAGTTCCGCGAGGGGCTCGGGCCGCAGCTCGTACCAGCGGCGCTGGGCGTCCTGCCGGACCCCGACGAGACCGGCGTCGCGCAGCACCCGCAGATGCTTCGAGGTGCCGGGCTGGCTCAGCCCGAGCAGCTCCGTGAGCTGCCCGACCGTGTGCGGACGGTCGAGGAGAAGATCGAGGATCTTCCGCCGGTTCGGCTCCGCGAGAACGTCGAACGGTATGGGCATGGCCAGAACATACCCGAATGGCTATATAGCCTTGCAGCCATGCACGGTGTGTCTCCACGCGATTACGCGAGGTTTCGGCCATCGACACCGTAAAGGAGCGCCACTCTGGCCGGATCCGCCTCATGACAGGGCGTCAGCATTTCCTTCATAGTTGTAACTTCGGGCCTCCGAAAGCCGATCTCCGCCCACTGGGGAAATCGGTCTTGGGAATCACCCTGCGGTACCACGCGATGTCACTGCCAAGAATTACGGCGCAGACCGTCCGGCCTCACAGAACGGCGCAAGGAGAGCGGCCGTGCATGACGAATTCCTGTGTCATGTCACCGCATACGGAATCAGCGGTGGACAGCGTATCGGCGTACCCCTCGGCACATATCGCGCTCCCACTCTGGCACTTGCACTGTGGTGGTTGCGGGACCGTGCGACATGGATCGCCGAACGACTCGATCCCAGTCCGGAAAGCCCGCGTTTTCCGGCGGGAGCCCTCACCCCGGTGGGGGAGAGCGTACCGGACGTACCGGCGACGCTCCGGGCCTGGCGGGACGATGTGGCCCACCAGGACCTGGTGGCGGAGCACCTGGCCGCCGGGCGGCTGCTGCGGGTGGCCACACGCGACGACACCACGGAATATGAACTGCTCGCGGAATCGGTGGACGCGCTCCGAATGGACCGGGCGCTTCCGGTTCTGCTCGTCGCGGCGTCCGCACCGGAAACGCACCGCGGGGAGCGCCCGTTGGCCGCTACCGCGGCGATGCCCGGCCATGAGTACCGAAGACATCCGGGCCGCGCCGACCGGCAGCGGATGACGGGGGAGGATTCCCCCGGCGAAACCATGCGGCTGGGACGGCTGTACGGATGAATTTCCCGGCGGGCCCGCAGGAGGGAGCGAAACCGCCGCCCCGGTGATCCCCGGCCGCCGCACGTCGGCCGCGGGTCACTCCGCCGCGCTTTCCCCCTGCGCGATTTCGATATGCGTATGGAGGTCATTCGCCGCGCCCGCCGCCGTGGCGCCGGACAGCGCCAGACAGCACAGCAGCGCGCCCGCGATCAGCCGCCCGGTCGGGGACGCGGCCGGCGGGCCGCTCTCCGCGCCGCCGAGCAGCGCGGCGACCCGGCGGGGCACCGGGCCCGCGGCCGCGGCCAGGACGGCGCGAGGGCGCGCGGGCCCCGGCGCCCCGCCACCGCGCTCGTGCCGGGCCGCCAGGGCGGCTCTGCCGATCGCTCGGGCGGCGAGCCGCCGGTCGCCGACGGCTGCCGCCGCCGCCTCGTCCGCGGTGCGCTCCAGGGCGTAGCGGATCGGCTCGCAGAGGGCGCGCAGGGCGGGATGGCAGTGGGCGGACAGTTCCACGGCCATGAGGAAGAGATGGTGGCGTCCCCGGAGATGGGCGCGCTCATGGGCGAACAGCGCCTCGCGCTCGGCCGGTCCGAGGGCGCGCAGCATCCCCGTGGTCACGACGATCCTGCCGGACCGTCCCGGCAGCGCGTAGGCGTCGGGCCGGCTGTCCCGTACGACCGCCAGTTCGCCGTCCGTTCCGCCCACGGCGCCTCTGGCCCGTCGCAGGTCCGTACGGGTGCGGTGCGCGGCGGCCGCCAGCGCGGCCGCGTGCCGGACCAGCAGCGCCCCGGCGAGGAGCGCGAGCGCGACGGTGACGGCGGGCGGTCCCGCCGTCACCGGTTCGAGGAGTTCGCCCAGCACGGCCACGGGGGGCAGATACGAGGCGCCGGGGACGACGAGCAGCACCAGCGCGGCCGAGCTGCTGACGGCGAGGACCAGCGCGACGGCGGTGAGCAGCCACGCGGCGTGGCGCGGCGCCAGGGCCGCGGCGGCCCGCCGCGCGGCGGGCACGGCGAGGAAGGGCATCAGCAGCGGTACCCAGACGAGGTAGCTCATCCGGCCCGCCCGTCCGCCGCCCGGGAGTCCCCGGCGCCGGACCCGGGTCCGGCGCCGTCCGGAGCGATGTCCCCGCCGTCGAGCAGGGAGCGCAGCAGCCGCTCGTCCTCGTCGTTGAGCTGGGAGACGAACCGGGCGAGCACCGCGCTGCGGTCCTCGTCCTTGGCCAGCTCGGTGTGCATACGCCGGGCGGTCAGCCCCGGGGCGTCCTCGGTCGGCGTGTAGGCGTATCCACGGCCTTCCCTGACCCGGGTGACCGTGCCCTTCTCGTACAGCCGCGACAGGATCGTGGTGATGGTGGTGCGGGCGAGCGACATCTCGAGCGCCCCCTGGACCTGCCCCGGTGTCAGCGGTCCCGCGGCGGCCCACAGCGCCGCCAGCACGCCGGCTTCCAGCTCTCCGGACGGCCGCCGTTCCGCGCTCTCGTCGCCCATGGGAACGCTCCTCCCGTTTTCTTCGTCTACAGTGAAGTAGACCGTCTACAGCACTGTAGACAATCAGATCGTCACGCAGGACACCCCTGCCCATCATTATGGGAGCAGCCCCCTTATGGCCGTATCCGCGCTCGCCGCGATGCCACAAGCCGTGAATCTCCTCGACGCGGGATCCCTGCTCTCCGCGTTCGGCGCTCTCGGTGTCGCCGTCGTCCTCTTCGCCGAGACCGGCCTGCTGATCGGGTTCTTCCTCCCCGGCGACTCCCTGCTCTTCACCGCCGGGCTGCTCTGTGTGCCCGGCACGGCGGATCCCGCGCGTCTCTCGCTGCCCCAGGTGCTCATCGCCTCGGGCGCCGGCGCGCTGCTGGGGGCGCAGACCGGTTACTGGATAGGACGGCGGAGCGGCCGGGCGCTGCTGGCCCGCGGCCGGGCCCGCAAGCTCCGTGAGGGGGCGGCCCGCGCCGAGGAACTGCTCGACCGGTACGGCCATGCCAAGGCCATCGTGCTGGCCCGTTTCGTACCGGTCGTACGGACCGTGCTGAACCCGCTGGCGGGCGCGCTGAACGTGCCCGCACGCCTCTTCACGCTCTGGCAGATCATCGGCGGCGCGGTCTGGACGGCCGGTCTCGTACTGGCCGGGTACGCGCTGGGCTCGTCCGTACCGGATGTCGAGCGCTATCTGCTGCCGATAGTCGCCGTCGTGGTGGTCCTCTCGCTCGTCCCGCTGGTGCTGGAAGTGCTGCGTTCACGCCGCGCGTCCCAGGAGGGGACACGTTGAGCGCGGACACGGGGACGCTCGCCTCCCAGGCCGGCGCGCCGGTGGCCGCGCGATGAGCCGGCCGACATCACCGGCGCCGCCCGTCCGCCGAGCCGCCCATCGGCCCGTCCGTCCGGCACCGCTGGTGGTCACCGTGCTCCTCGCGGCGGCTTTCGCCCTGCTGGCGGTGGTGGTGACCGGCCGGAACGGCGCGCCGCTCCCGCTGGACCGCGACGCGCTCGACTGGTCGGTGGGCCACCGCCCGGCCGAGGCCGTCGCGGTGGCACGGGGCATCACGGCGACCGGCACCGGGATCCTCCCCTATGTGTGCGCGGTCGTGGCGGGTCTGCTCATGGGCCGGGACATGAGGCAGCGGCTGATGGCGGCGGTCGGCGCGCTGCTGTTCCTCCTCGCCGGGCAGGCCGTCCGCTACGGCGTCCTGTACGCGGTCCACCGGCCGCGGCCCCCGGCGGCGGACTGGGCGACCCATGCCTCCCGTTACGCGTTCCCCTCCGGACACGCCACGACCTCGGCGCTTGTGGCGGGCCTGCTGGTCTGGGCCGTACTGCGGCGGAGCGGCGCGGTCCCCCGCCGCGAGGGCGGCAGAGACCGCGAAGGCGGTGGCGCGCCGGGCCGCAGGCTCCTGGCCTACGCGCTCTGCGCGCTGATCGTCTGCTGGGCCGTCGCCGTCGGGCTGACCCGGATCTATCTCGGGGTGCACTGGGCGACCGATGTCCTCGGGGGATGGCTGTACGCGGGTACGTGGATCGGCCTCGGCGTGGCGCTGATCCCCCTCGGACGGCTGCTGCCGCGAGTCCGGCGCGACGACGGAGAGGAGAGAGGCGAAGACGGATGAGGACGTCTTCCGCGGCGGCGGCCCCCGCGGCGGAAGCCCACCGACCCGGCGGGCGATGCGCTCGCCGTGCTCCGGGAGCGCCGGCCGCTCAGAGCGCGCGGTGCATGATGTGCAGTCCGACATAGCCCTTCGCGGGGTGCCGGAACGCCTCCGGCACCGTGCCCACGATCTCGAAGCCGAGCGACTCGTACAGCTTCACGGCATAGGTGTTGGTCTCGACGACGGCGTTGAACTGGATCGCGCGGAAGCCCGCCGTACGGGCCCAGTCCAGCGTGTACTCGACCAGCGCCCTGCCCACCCCGCGCCCCGACCGCGCCGGGTCGACCATATAGCTGGCGGTCGCGACATGGCCGGCGTTTCCCATCTGGTTGTTCTGCGTCTTCGCGGTGCCGAGGACCGTACCCGCCTCGTCGACGGCGACGACGGTACGGTTCGGGGCGGCCAGCAGCCACCAGTCACGGCCCTGGGTCTCGTCGAGGTCGAGCGGGTAGGAGAACGTCTCGCCCGCGGCGACGATCTCATGGAAGAAGGGCCAGATGGCGGGCCAGTCCTCGGCGGTGGCTTCCCTGATCGGCATGCGGTCAGCATGCCGCGCCGGGCCGCCCGACGGCCAGCGCGTTTCACGGGGCGAGGCGATGGCTCCGCGCCGACCCGCGCGCGGGCCCCGCACACGACCCCGGGCGGCCGGACCTTTTTGCTGGATAATGACCAAGAGAGAGGGGATATCCGAAAAGAGGCGATCGTTCATGTTCGAAGCCGAGGACATCCGGGAGTGGCGGGGCCACGATGTGGTCGACGCCGACAAGAAGAAGATCGGCTCGCTGGAAGCCGTCTATGTCGACACCGCGACCGACGCTCCGTCGTTCGCCACCGTCACGGTCGGACTGCCCACCAGAAGGCGTCTGGTCTTCGTCCCGCTGGGCGACGCCACGGTCGGTCCCGGCTATCTGAAGGTCACCTGGGACAGAAACCTCGCCAAGGAGGCTCCCTCCATCGACACCGACGGAGAGCTGCTCGCCCAGGACGAGCCACAGGTCTTCTCGCACTACGGGCTGCCCTACGCGACCGGTGCCGCGGGTGAGCGCCGGCTCGCCCGCCGCTGAAGCGGACCGGGACCGACCGGGAGACCCGGCCCGGAGACCGGTCGGCCCGATGGACGGCGCGGGCCCTGCCCGAGGGACAGGGCCCGGCCGGCGGACAGGGCCTCAGACGAGGTTCTTCTCCAGGTTCGCCAGATAGGCGGGCATGAAGTGGTCGCGGATGCCGTCGGAGGCGGGCGCGAACAGATCGGCCATACGGCCCGTCACCCGGTCCCTGAGGACATCGACGAACGGCAGCCGGTCATGGATCGTCCCGTGCGAGTCGAAGTACTTGACGGTGTCCACATGGGTGAAGAGCGGCGCCGGCGGGACCTGCGGAACGATGTCGTTGTTGTTGACGAAACGGTACGTACGGTCCTTCAGGGCGGTGTTGTACGCGGCGGCGAGCAGCCGGTCACAAGTGCGGGGCTGGCCGTAGGTGTAGATGCCGTCGGCCAGGATCCGCGGCTCCTCGAAGTACAGCCGGGTGCCGGCGAGCATGGCGAGCGCGCCGCCGAGGCTGTGGCCGGTGAACCACACGGTCTGGCCACCGGTGCGGAACTCCTCGATGGCGTCGCGGACATCCGGGTAGACGGACGCGAGCGCCTGGTGGAAGCCGTGGTGGACGAAACCCTTGTTCCCCGGTCCCGGTACGGGCGGGGTGTTGCCGTCGGTCAGCCAGTCGCGGATCTCCTGGGGGGTCGTTCCGCGGAACGCGGTGATGATCATCCGGTCACTGGCCGCGGTGTACGCCTGAGTGTCCTCCAGGGGGAACGGCATCTGGTGCCGTGACTCGAAGTGCCGGAACCGGTCGAACCCCCATTCGGCCAGGGCGGCTCGGGCGATGTCCTGGTCGCGGTAGGCGAGCTCCGAGGCCTTGGCCAGCCAGTAGGCGTGCGACAGTTGGTAACCGGTCGCGTGATGGTCGAGCGGGGCGAGGGGCACGAAAACCTCCGGTCATATACGGGCATTCAGTGTCAAGTCTGATGATTCGCCAATTTCAGACTCTTCACAGAATCGCGTTCACCCGCGCGGGCGGCGCGCGGAAGCACTCGCACCCCATCCCGAAGAGGCGGCGGGACCGGTGGACCTCGGCGTTCCGGGTGCGCCACGGCGCCGCGGAACCCTCCGGCGCAAGCCGTACGGCCCGTACCGCGCACCCGTGGGCGTCGCGGCCGGGCGCCGACCCCGATCGCGGGGAGACGGTTTTCAGCCGTCATACTCCTCGCCGCACTCCGCCCGTGCCGCACCCGGGCGGGTCGGCCACGATGCCCCACGCGCACGACAGGGCGCGACAGGGCGCGATCCCGCTCTTCGGTGGATGGCCGAAATGGGTCGACCACTCCCCCAATTGGTCTGGACCACATGGCTGGGTGCCCGCTAGGGTCCCTGCCAGCCGACACCCCGTCACGAGCCCTCCCCCGACCGGCCTCACCTGTCCCGCTCCCCCCGTCGGCTCCGCACCGAGGACCGAAGTGCCGTGATTGATATCGTTGTCGTACTCCGGGCCGAGGACGCCGTCCTCGACTTCCTGTCCGTACTCACCGACGACCACGGCGGTGAGACCCGGGTGATCCTCGGTGACCGCGCCGAGATACTGACCCTCCCCGCGGGAACGGACACGGCCGAGCGGCTCACGCTGCTCGCGTCCCATGTCCGACCCGTGACCGACGGCATCGCCGCACCGGGCCCGGAGGTCCTCGCAGGTCTCCTCTCCCGGGCCGGAGCCTGGCACGGTGGCCACGACGGCCAGGAGGGCCAGGAGGGGCCGGGCGCGCACGACGGCCAGAACCGGGAGACCGTCCGCGTATGGACACACTCTCCGGCGGACAACCGGCGCAGCCGCGGACGGCTCGGCCGTGACACCGCCCTCGCCCACACCGGCCGGCCGGGGAACGGCGGCGCCGACGCCGCCGACGGCGGACCCGAACTGCGCCATGCCGTCGGCTACTCGCCGTATCTCCAGTTCCTCAGCGATCTCGACCGTCCGATGACCCGGCGTCTGATCGCCGCGAAGCTCGACTTCGTCAACGGCTCGTGCGGACATCTGCTGGCCGAGCGGGACCCCGACCATGTCGTACAGACACCGCGCGTCCCCGCCGTCGAGCGCTTCTTCGACGCGGATCCCGTCGAACGTGAACGGCTCTACGCCCTGCTGGCCAGCCTGGACGACGAGGCCGCGTCTGTCGTGGATCCCTGGGAGTTCGGCAGTTCGCCGTACGAGGAACAGCGGCTGGACGCCACCGCGGCCTGGGTACGGGAGGGCCGCGCCGGCGTCGAGGGCCCCCTGGTGGAGGTGGGCGCCTGTGAGGGCGCGCTGACCCGCCGGCTCGCCGCGGCGGGCTTCACCGTACGGGCCACCGAGCCCAACTCCACGTTCAGGGACCGGCTGGCCACCGCGTTCGCCGGCTCGGAAGCGGTCACCGTGGACGGCGCCGATCTGGCCGAACTGGCCAAGGAGGACGGTCCGCCCCGCGCCGCGGCCCATCTGCTGATCGAGATGCTCTACTACGGCCAGGATCTCGGTCTGCTCGACGGACTCGCCACGGACCGTGTGTTCGTCGCCCTCGAACCCGAGGCGCTCGCCTCCCGGCTGCGGCCCTGGCTCGAACGCTCCACGGTCTGGCGGGCGGACGGGGAGACCGTGCTCGTCCCCCCGCGGCTGGAGACCGTCTGCGCGGGACGCGCCTATCTGAGCAAGCGCGGCAGCGTGGGTCTGCTGCTGCGGCGCACGGCCGGCTGACCTCCCGGGGGAGCGGATATGTACGACCGGCTCGTCGGTCTCGGCTACCACTGCGAATCCACCTATCAGATCCGCCGGATCACCGGCGACGACCGCGCGCACTTCTTCGACTGGCTCGATCTCGACTTCGAGTCCGTCGTGGAGACCATCGCCACCGACTTCGCCAACGTCCTGCGGCCCGGCATGGTCGAACCGTTCAGCGACGGACTCTGCGCGCTGGACCGCGGCTCCGACATCCGGTTCTTCCACGACTTCCACCCCGCCTCGGGCAGCACGCTCAGCAGTCAGGACATCCACGGCCAACTCGGCTCCGTCCGGGCCAAGTTCGCCGCGCTCGCCGACCGCTGGCGCACGCTCGCGGGATCCCCCGCGCGCGTGCTGTACATACACAACGACGCCTTCGACGAACTCGCCGCGGCCGATCTGCGCCGACTGCGGCTGAGCATCGCGACGGCGCACCCCGGGCACCGCTTCGATCTGCTCTGGCTGCGCCGTACCCCGCCCCCGGACGCGGACACGCTCGGCCCCGGGATCGGCTGGGGGACCGTGGCCGCCGCTCCCGGGCGGTGGCAGGGCGACGACGCCCAGTGGGACACCGCCCTCCGCGGCGTACGGTTCGCCGGCGGTCCGCGGCCGGCGGCTCGGCACCAGCTCAGCACCATGACCGACAGGAGCACTCCCGTATGACCACGCCCCGGCCGACACCGGCTCCGCCCGCCACCGTGATCCTCTCCCCGCACTTCGACGACGCCGTGCTGTCCCTCGCGGGACTGATCCCGGCGCTGGGCTCCCCGGTCACCGTCGTCACCGTCCACGGGGGCGCGCCCTCCCCCGGCCATGACGTCTCGTGGTGGGACAGCACCTGCGGTTTCTCCTCGGCGGGCGAGGCGCATCACGCGCGGCGGGCGGAGGACGCGCGCGCCTGTGCGCTGCTCGGTGCCGCGTGTGTCCCACTGGCGCATCCGGACGGCCCGTACCAGGACGGGGGTGTGCTCCACGAGGTCGACTCGTACCTCACGGCCCTCGCCCCCGAGACCCGGGTGCTGATTCCGCTGAGCACCAATCAGCCCGATCACGCGAAGGTGCGCGACCGCGCCCTGCACATCCTCGCGGGCCTCGGCAGACCGCTTCCCCTCGTCTACGCCGATCTGCCGTACACCGGTCATCTGCCGGAGTGGGGCACCCCGGAAACGGAGGCCGCGCTCGCCAAGGACGTCGACTACGGAGTGGCCTACCAGGAGCTCGACAGCCGTTTCGGGCTCCGGGTCGCGTACGAACTGAACCTCTCCGACGAGCAGTGGGCGGCCAAACGCGCGGCGGTGCAGTGCTACGCGTCGCAGCTCGCGCCGCTCGCCGTCGACCACGGCAGTGTGCTGGCGCGCGGGGGCCCGCTGCGCGCCGAGCGCGTCTGGGCGCTGGAGGAGCGCGGATGACGAAGGGCACCCATCCGGGGGCCCTGGACAGAGCGTGGCGCCCGCCGGGGTAGTAGACGACATATGACCCGAAAGCGTCCCGGTGCGGCAGAACCCCGGCACCGGCTGGAGCGCGTGTACAGCAGGATCATCACATCGCCCGCCGGGCTCGCCTGGAGCCGCGGCCGTGAGATGGAGCTGATGCACCGGGCCATGAGCTTCGCCGCGCTCGGCTTTCTGACGCTGGTGCCCCTGCTGGTCCTGGTAGCCGCGGCCGACCCCGCGAGCGGCCAGGGCTTCGCCCGCTGGCTGGGGCAGGGGCTCGGGGTGTCGCCGTCCTCGCAGGAGCAGATCCAGGAGCTCTTCGGCAGGCCGGGGCAGGCTCTACAGCGTACGACGGCGTTCGGTCTGGCCGCGCTGGCCGCGTTCGGGCTGACCTTCGGCTCGGCCGTGCAGACCGGTTACGAGAAGGTCTGGGAGCTGCCGATGGCCCGCTGGCACACCATGTGGCGCCATGTCGTCTGGCTCGCGGTCCTGGTCTTCTTCCTGCTCGTCTTCGTCAACACGCCCGTCACATCCGAGTCCGTCATCGAGCTGACCGTCTCCACCGTGGGCGATGTGGTCGGGACGTTCCTCTTCTTCTGGTGGTCGCAGCGCTTCCTGCTCGCGGGCCGGGTCCGCTGGCGCGCCCTCATCCCCGGCGCCATCGCGACCGCCGTGGGACTGCTCGGTCTCCGCGTGTTCTCCCGGGTGGTCTTCTCGCCCCTGATCGCCGCGAACGCCGTCACCTACGGTCCGTTCGGCACGGTGCTGGTGCTCCAGTCGTGGCTCGTCGGGGTCGGCTTCGTCGTCTACGGCGGCGCGCTGGTGGGACGGCTCTACCACGAGCACCGCACACACCTGCGGCTCCAGCGCGAGATCGAGGCCGACCAGATCTGATCCGCCGGTCCGGTGGCTCCGCCCTCGGCGACCGGACCGAGGGCCCCGCACCGCCGGCAGGGACGACCGTGCGGTCTTCCGCCGCACCTTGCACCGCACCTTCCGCCGCGTCTTGCGCCGCGCCGGTTCGCGGAGGGGCGTGCCGTGTGGGGACGGCACGCCCCGGCTCATGACCGTCAGAGGTCGAACTCACCCGGCGCGATACCGACGGCGAAACAGGCCTCGCGGACGACCGCTCGCTCGGTCTCGTCGAAGTCGCCGTCCGCGCCGCCGATGACGATGCCGATCTGGATGACCGCGCGCGCCTCGGTGGGCTTCTTGGCGACCTTGGCAATGGTCTGGAGGACGCCGACCTTGCCGAACTCGAAGTCGAGCGTGAGCTTCTGGCAGTAGTCCTCGAACCGCGCCCGGAGGTCGTCGGCGGCGAAGTTCTGGAGCACCTCGTTGGTCATGATCAGCGAGGCGACGCGCTGCCGCTCGGACGGGTCGATGGAGCCGTCCGCGGCGGCGACCAGCGCGCACATGGCCATGCTCGCGTCGCGGAAGGCTCCGCTCTTGAGGTCGTTCTTCTTCGCGTTGAGCTGCGTCTGCATCGACGAAGCGGAATCCTTGATGCGGTCCCACAGGGCCACGGGAACTCTCCTGGGAGTATGTCGGTCACTCATGGTGGTGGTCGGGCGGTCGGGCATGGTGGTGGTCGGGGCTCTACGAAAGGTACGGGGCGGACACACAGGGAGGGGACGGGCACACCGGACACCCCGGGCGGACCCTCCGGTCCAGGCGGCACACCGTAAATCTACAACACTGTAGAAGTTGACAGCCCCGGGGGACGGCGCCGAAGGCCGCCCGGCGGCAGCCACCCGGGTCTCTCCAGGCGGCAACCACCCGGATCTCTCTACACGTCTGTAGAGAAAGTAGAGTGCACGAATCGCACAGGGCGAGGACCGGCATGGCCGGCGGGTCGGCAGGGCCCGGCCGGACGGGGCCGGTACGGGGGACGGAGGAACGGTGTGGACACGGAATCCAGGGAACGGCGCGGCCCCGGCGGCGGCGGGAACCGGCGCGCCGGGCATGGCGCACGCCGCACCAGACTGACCCGGCGCGGCCGGATAGCCGTCTGGTCGGGCGGGATCCTCGCCGTCGGGCTGATAGCCGTGGCGGGCGCCGCGACCTGGGCCTACCAGGACCTCAACGGCAATATCCACTCCGCCGACGTCGACAACAAGGTCGGCGGCGGGCGCCCGGTCAACACGAGTCCCGGCTCCAGGAACATACTGGTCGTCGGCTCCGACTCACGGGCCGGCGGCAACGCGAAGTACGGCAGCGACCTCACCACCATGCAGTCGGACACACTGATGGTCCTGCATCTGGCCGCGGACCGGAAATGGGCCACGGTGGTCTCGCTCCCCCGTGACTCCTGGGTGGCCATACCGGCGTGCGACCGGGGCGACGGCAGCCGGTCCGCACCCCACCACTTCAAGATCAACGAGGCGTTCGCCATCGGCGGCACGGACGGGGAGATCGCCGGCGCCGCCGCCTGCACCATCAAGACCGTGGAGCAGAACACCGGGCTGCGTATCGACCACTTCATGTCGGTCGACTTCCAGGGCTTCAAGGGCATGGTCAACGCGCTGGACGGCATCGAGGTCTGTCCCGGGACGGCGATCCATGACACCAAGGCCCATCTCGATCTGGAGGCCGGCTGCCAGACCGTCAAGGACGAGAAGGCCCTCGGCTACGTACGGACGCGCTACAGCGTCGGGGAGGGCTCCGACCTGGGGCGCATCGGCCGGCAGCAGGAGTTCATGGAGGCCCTGGCCGCCAAGGCCCAGACAAAACTGACCAGCCCGAACGCGCTGTACGGATTCCTGGACTCCGCCACCAGGTCGCTGACCACGGACAAGGCCCTGGCGGGGATCAAGCCGCTCTCCGCTCTCGCCTCCGAGATCAAGGGCATCCCCGGTGACCGGCTGACCTTTCTGACCGTGCCGAACTATGTGCGCGAGCTCGATGTGCCGACCGACAAGGCCAATGTGGTCTGGCAGTATCCGCAGGCCGCCGAGTTGTTCACCGCCCTGGCGAAGGACGAGGAGGTCGACAAGGAGCGGCTCGCGGCCGACTCCAAGGAGCCGGTCTACGCCCATGCCGTACAGGTCCAGGTCCTCAACGGCACCGGCACCCCGGGGCGGGCCGCGAAGGCGGCGGACGCCCTGCGCACGGCCGGATTCACCGTCACGGGCATCGGCAACGCGCCCGAGCCCGTGAAGCGGACCACGGTCACTCATCCGCCGGGCCTGCGGGCACCGGCCGAGGTCCTCGCCTCACGGCTGCCGGGAGGCACCGCGCGCGAGGACCCACAGGGCGCCCCGGGGGTGGTGACACTGACCGTGGGCCCGGACTTCGATGCCGTGAGATGACCACCGCGCCGGCCTGTGCCGATCATCACATATGACAGCTTTGCGATTCCTTTACCATGGGAGGACGGGGTGCCCACCCTGTCCCCACCACCTGATCCGAGAAGGAGCTGCGGTCCCGCAATGGGTGAGCCTCCCAGTACGAGCCGTGTCATCCCCGTCCCGACGAGCCGAGGGGCGGAGGTGGCACGGTGACCGAAGTACTTCTGCTGTTCCTCGCTCTCGCGCTCACCCTCGCCTGTGCGGTGTTCGTCGCGGCCGAGTTCTCCCTGACCACCGTCGAGCGCGGCGAGCTGGAACGTGCCGTCGCGGCGGGTGAGCGCGGCGCCGCCGGCGCGCTGGCGGCGGCCAAGCGGCTGACGTTCCAGCTCTCCGGCGCCCAGCTCGGCATCACGGTGACCTCCCTGGTCATCGGGATGCTCGCGGAGCCGTCCCTCGCCGTGCTGCTGCGTGGCCCGCTGGCGGCCACGGGGCTGCCGCCGGGCGGTGTCTCCACCGTCGCCACCCTGCTGGGGGTCGCCCTGTCCACGGTGGTGCTGATGGTCATCGGTGAGCTGGTGCCCAAGAACTGGGCGATCTCCAGCCCGCTGGCCGTCGCCAAGGTGGTGGCGGGACCGCAGCGCGCCTTCACCACGGCCTTCGGCCCGCTGATCCGGCATCTCAACAACACCGCCAACCGGCTCGTACGGCGGTTCGGACTGGAGCCCGCGGAAGAGCTGGCCTCCGCCCGTACTCCCGAGGAGCTGGTCGCCCTGGCGCGGCACTCCGCGCGGGAAGGCGCGATAGAGGCGGACTCGGCCGAGCTGTTCGTACGGACCCTGCATCTCGCGGAGCTGACCGCGGAGAACGTGATGACACCCCGGGTGGATGTCCGGGCCCTGGAGGCCCGTGCCACGGCGGGTGACGCCGCGCGGCTGACCCTGGCCACCGGTCTGTCCCGCTTCCCCGTCTACCGCGACAGCCTGGACGAGGTCATCGGCACCGTGCATATCCGGGATGTGCTCGCACTGGACGAGGCCCGGCGTGACCACACCCCCGTCACCGAGCTGGCCACCAGCCCGCTGCTCGTCCCCGACTCGCTCCCGGTCGACCGGCTGCTGCGGCGGCTGCGGGAGGCGAGGACGATGGCCGTGGTGATCGACGAGTACGGCGGCACCGCCGGTGTCGCCACCGTGGAGGACATCGTCGAGGAGGTCGTCGGAGAGGTACGGGACGAGCACGACCCGGACGAGACCCCCGATCTGCTTCCGAAGGAGCCGACCACGGACGGCCGCCGGGTCTGGGAGGCGGACGGCGGAGTCCGGCTCGACCAGCTCGCGGAGATCGGCTTCGACGCGCCGGACGGCCCCTACGAGACACTCGCGGGCCTGCTCGCGACCCGGCTGGAGCGGCTGCCCGTCGTCGCCGACACCCTCGGGATCGACGGCTGGCGGTTCGACGTCCTGCGCATAGAACACCGACGTGCCGACCGGGTGCGGATCACCGCGTCCGTCCCGGCCGAGGACCCCATGGAGAACGCCCGATGACCGTTCTGCAGCTCGCCGTCGGCGTGTTCACCCTCTTCACCAACGCGTTCTTCGTCGGTGCGGAGTTCGCCCTCATCTCCGTACGGCGCAGCCAGATCGAGCCCCTGGCGGTCAAGGGCGGCCGCCGTGCGAAGACCACCCTGTGGGGACTTGAGCATCTGTCGGCGGCCATGGCCACCGCGCAGCTCGGTATCACCATCTCCTCGCTGGTGCTGGGCGCCGTCGCCGAGCCGGCGATCGCGCATCTGCTGGAGCCGCCGTTCGAGACGATCGGTGTGCCCGAGGCGCTGATCCATCCGATCGCCTTCGTGATCGCGCTGGCCCTGGCGACCTATCTGCACATGCTGATCGGCGAAATGGTGCCGAAGAACATCGCGCTGGCGGCGCCCGCGCCGACCGCGCTCGCGCTGGCGCCCGGCCTGGTGGCGCTGACCCGTGCGCTGCGTCCGGTGATCTTCGGGATCAACGCGTTCGCCAACGCCATCCTGCGGCTGCTGAAGGTGGAGCCCAAGGACGAGGTGGCCTCGGTCTTCACCGACGACGAACTCGCCCGGCTGGTCAAGGACTCCAGCGAGGCGGGGCTGCTCGATCCGGCGGACGGGGAGAGACTGCGGGACGCCCTGGAGCTGGGCACGCGCCCGGCGGGCGAGGTGATGGTCCCGCTCGGCAGGACCGTCACCGTCGACCACACGATCACACCACAGGAGTTGGAGCGTGCCGCCGCGTCCTCGGGCTTCTCCCGGCTGCCGGTGACAGGACCCGACGACACGATCCTCGGCTATCTGCACATCAAGGACGCGCTCGGCGCCGACGAGCGCACCCGGCCCTTTCCCCTCGGTGCGCTGCACACCGTGATCCGGGTCGAGATCGACACCCCGCTGGACGACACCATGACGGCCATGCGCGCCGCCGGGACACATCTCGCCGCCGTGACCGGCGACAAGGGAACCGTCATCGGCTTTGTCACCATGGAGGACGTCCTGGACGAACTGGTCGGCCCCGCCGCCGGCTCGGCCGCCACACGGTAGGCGCGCGTCACCGGTCGAAGCGGCCGGTGCCCGACCGGCCGGTGCCCCGCCTCGGGGCGCCGGCCGCTTCGGTGATCAGGGCCGCTTCAGCGATCAGGACCGATCGGGGCCGATGGGGATCGGTCGGGGCCGCTCGGGCTCGACCGGGCTCGACCGGGAATGTTCAGGGCTTGCGTGCCACTCCGACGTAGCAGGCCGCTTCCTTCAGCGTGACGTTCCCCGCGTGCTCGTCGGGGTCCGGGCGCCACTCGTGCGACGGCGTGATCCCGGGGTCGAGCAGCTCCCAGCCGCTGAAGAAACGGGCGATCTCCTCGCGGCTGCGCGCCTGTCCTGGGTTGCCCGACGCACGGTAGGCGGCCGTCAGCCGGGCTATGCCCTCGGGGTCGAACTCGGCCGTGACATGGGCGATCGCGAGCGTACTGCCCGACGGCAGCGCGTCCTTGAGCACTTCGACGATGCCATGGGCGCCGTGATCGTCGGTCACGAAGTGGAGCAGCGCGTTGAGGCTCAGCGCGATGGGCTGGGTGAAGTCCAGCGTCGACCGGATCTCCTCGGCGGCCAACAGGGCTTCCGGCGCGGTGACATCGGCATGGGCGTACGCCGTGCGTCCGGCGGGGTGGCTGTGGAGCAGCGCGCGGGCGTGGGCCAGCACGATGGGGTCGTTGTCCGTATAGACCACATGCGCCGTCGGGTCCTCGCGCTGGGCCACCTCATGGAGATTCGGCGACGTGGGAATGCCCGTGCCGATGTCGAGGAACTGACGCATGCCGTTCCGGGCGAGGAAGCGTACGGACCGGTTCATGAAGCGCCGGTTGATACGGGCGGTCGCCAGGATGGAGGGGAAGGCCGTCATGGCACGGGCCGCGGCCTCGCGGTCGGCGGGGAAGTTGGTCGTACCGCCCAGGTAGTAGTCGTACATCCGTGCAGAGTGTGCCCGGTCCAGCTCCAGATCCACCGCACTGTTGTCCCCCACCGTCGCGACCCCTTGCTCTCGTTGCCGGTTGACAGTCAGTGGCTGCCCGCCACCGCATACGGACAACCGTACGAGATATAGCAACTCCGCTTACCGGCGGGCCTGGTGGGAGAGAAGAAACCAAGTGGGCCAAGTACCCTGACTCCAAGGCCAAGTAATCATATGATGACTATCAGCGAAAAGACCCAGAGGTGTTCCGTACAGTGAGGGCATCCTTCCGGTCGGCTGACCAGTGAGAGAGGACCACACCTCTCGCGCCGACGTCCTCTGCCCTGGAGCGGCGCGGTGTCCAGGGAACGGGGCGTCCGTGCACGTCGATCCAGAGATTGCCGAACGGCCGCGGCGGCGGTTGGCGTTGACGTTCGACGCCTTCGACACGCACCACCACACACTCTGGCTGCGCTATGCCCACACCCAGGTCGGCGGCAGGGCCGCCGCCGAGCAGGTGGTGGACGCGGCCTGCGCACGGCTGCTCGACCATTGGCAGTATGTCCTTTCCAGGGAATCGGTACCCCAGTACGCCTGGGCCGTCCTGAAGGAGGAGGTGGCCCGTTGGCTGGACGAACACGGCGCCCCCGAGCCCCTGTTGGCCGACACCGCCGCCTTCCACGCCGCGATCCGCAAACTGCTCCTGCCCGACACGGGCGATCAGTTCGCCGTGCTGGAAGGGGAGATCGGTCTGTACACGGCGATCTCACGCCTTCCGGAGCGGCAGTACGATGTCGTGGTGCTGCGCCATGTCCTCCAGGTCCCGGACGAGGAGGTCGCCGAGTACATGGGCATCGAGATCGCCACGGTCCGCTCCCATGTGCGGCACGCCAGACGGCGGCTGGCCAAGGAACTGGACTTACGGGAGACCGAGACGGAGAACATGGACCGTGCACCGCGCCGATGAACCGGCGTCCAGCCCCGTAGAGGTGCTGCTGGAGAACGCCGAAGTACTCACCGACACCTACGACGACTACGACACGGAGGCGGCCCGTGCCCGGGTCACCGCCCGGTGCGCGACGGAGCAGCAGCCGGTGTGCCCCACGGGCGCGGGCCCACCCCCCCGGCACCACCCCTCCGCCCATGAACAGGCCGCCCAGGACCTCAATCTCGCCGTGGCCCTGATCCTCAACGCCCCCGAGGCGGCGGCCAGTCTGACCCGGCTGGTCGACCACGACCAGATCGATCCCGAGGGCGCCGTCGTCTTCGCGGCCCTGCTGCATCTGACCGGCCACCGGGACGCGGCACAGTTCTGGTGGCAGTTCGCGGCCGGCGGCGGCAGCAGGACCGCGGCCTTCTGTCTCTTCCTCGCCCATCAGCAGCGGGCCGAGTTCAGGGACGCGGCGTACTGGCGAGGTCAGTCGCGCGGGCTGCCCCGGCCCGGCCGGCGGCCGACGGCACCGCCCACGCTCTCCTCGCTGCTGCCCGAGACGGTCGGACACGATCTGCTCAGCCAGTGCCACCGTGGCCGCCATCCCAAGCTGCCGGCGCCGCTGGAAGCCGTCATCAACCGCCTCCGTGTCGACAGCGCGGACGAGGACTTCGGCGAAGTGCCCCAGCCGGACGTCAGCCTGACCCACGATCTGACCCGCGGCCCCGCCCGCGGCACCGCCCGTCGCGCCCATGGCCGCGCGCCCGGCACGGGATAGCGCGCCCGGCACGGGACATCCCGCGACACCGTCAGGCGAATGGCCCCCTGGGGCGGTCGGGGGCGGGCGCGGGCCCCGCGCCCCGCCCCCCCCGCCCCGGCCGGGGGGTGGCATATAGATGGCCAGGCCCGGCCCCCCCGGCGGGGGTACCCCCCCCC
>NZ_JBSGVS010000075.1:0-42145 GCF_053608565.1 Streptomyces sp. NPDC055025 | reverse complement strand
CTTTTACCGCCGCCCCCACCCCGCTTTTCCATGTGTCCGGAGGCACCCAGAAAGGTGAGCGCACCATTTGGGGGTAGGGGGTATTCGTGGCCGGGGTGCCTCTCGTGCGGCATCGGGAACCACGCCTCCACCACGGTGGACGCCCCGGCCCGCCGACATTCAGGTGACGCATCCACCGGTCGGTGAATACGACGGGAAACGGCGGGCACACGAGGGCTAGAACAATTCACGGAAGCTCGACCGTGATGATGTATTCCGTCCAGGAATCGTTGACGAAGGAGATATTTCGTGAGTGAGAACATGTGGGGCTACCAGCCGACGACCGGCCACACCGCCGGCAGCAGCCTGACCGGCTACAAGGTCGAGGCGACCGACGGGAGCATCGGCAAGGTCGACAAGCACTCCGACGACGTCGGCGCCTCGCACATCGTGGTCGACACCGGTGTATGGATCTTCGGCAAGCACGTCCTGCTGCCCGCCGGCCTCGTCAGCGCCATCGACACGGCCGAAGAGAAGATCTACATCGACCGGACCAAGGAGCAGATCAAGAACGCTCCCGAATTCGACAAGGACAGGCACAGCGGAGACGCGGGCTACCGCGACAAGATCGGCGGCTACTACGGAAGCCACCAGATCTGAGCAGTCCGCATGGGGGTGGGCCGGAGCAACCACTCCGGCCCACCCCCACGCCCGGCTCAGCCAGCACTCCCCCGACAGCCACCACGGAGGACACGGCGTCCCGGATCGACCGGATCAGGATGTGCCGGAAGAAGCCAGAGCGAGGCTCGGTACAACTCCAGACACACCATCAGCCCGAGCCGGCCTTCGCCCAGGTCCTCGCAGAACACCTCGCCCTCCGCATCGCGGCCGAGGACCAGGCGGACGGCAGGACCGCAGGACTGACGGAGACAATCCACACCGCCATCAGCGGCGTGCGGCTTCTGACCCGAGCCCACCGAAGCCGCCCCCAAAACGGCACTCTCCCACGGGGCCCGAACCAGCCGTCCTGCCAGGCGCCCCCGGGACACCGACCGACAAACCGCCCCCGCCGGCTCGAAAGGGGACCAGTCAGAAAGTTCCTCTGTCGATCCACGGATGACTTCCCCTTCGCGGAAGCCTGAAAGGCACGCTGGCTTCGAGGAGATATGTGTCATGGCACCAAAGCGGCCTTGAACGTGTGGGTGCGGTGCCAGCGGTAGTACGGCTCGCGCTGTTCGTTCCACCAACTGACCGTCCGGCTCGCGAGCTTATCCTGTATGTAGGCGGCGACTTCGGGGATTTCCTGAACGAGAGGGCTTACCTGGATAGCGCCGTTGGAGATGACCGTGACGTAACCGTGTTCATAGAGGGCGTCACAGCCGAAGACGCAGGCGAGCATGGCAATGTTGGCGAGGTCGCGCTTTTCGGTGTCGGTGCACATCGAGCGCTTCTTGATGTGGGCGCCGATGAGGAAGGTGCCCGGCAGCTCTCGTCCGCAAAGGGCGCACTCGCCGGTGGTGCCGGGCAGGAGGCGTCGCTTGAGGGCGGCCTGTTCGCCGCGTCGGGCGCGTTGGGCCTTGCGTTCCAGCTCTCCGTCGAAGCCGTCGACGGCGGCCTGTTCGGCCTGCGCGTCAAGCGGGGTGGTAGCGGCATTGGCCGGGTCCAGCGTGAGAAGGGACTGGAGGGCGTCGCTGTCGCTGTCGCTGAGCACGATGAAGCCCATGACGTTGCGGTTGGGCTTCCAGTCGAGCAGTTCGCGGACCTCGTCCATGGTGATGTCGAATCTGCGGGTGCCGGAGAGGGCGTACATGTACTCCCAGGTGTTGCCGTGGCCGTCTGCTTCCCAGAGTCGCTCGGCCAGCTCTCGGTCGCGCCACATCAGGGCGACGGTACCGCCGAAGTAGACCTTCTTCTCCCCGGTGAAGAAGACCCAGTCGCCGGGCCGCATCTTGCGGATCCTGGCGACGTTGAAGTTTTCCTTGCCGGGCATGACGCCCCACATCGGCGCGGCGCCCTCCGGGAAGAGGCGCTTCAGCTCCTGCATGACCCCCGGCTCCAGCAGATCGGCGTGCTCGTCGAAAACCACTGGTTTGACGATCGTGTCCTGGAAATGCTGATTGACGACCTTCCGTGCCAGACCGGCCGGCTGCATGACGATGCGCATCGGCTGACTCATCCCCCCGGGTCTACGTGTTGGCGCTCCCGCACGGGCTCGGCGGGCACCTTCGTCGACCGGCTCCGGTCTTCTCAACCAGCAGCACCTCAAGGGCAACGTCGAGAGCGCCACACTTGGGTTGCAAACTCCTGGAGTCCACAGGGAGCTGCCGTAGGAGAGCGCCTCGAAACGACGGCTCCAAGCTCTCCCCGGCATCTCTTGAAGTCCCAGGCACCTTCGCCGGATGTTCTTAAGATTATCGGGTTACCAGTCGGCCACTAGTACCGGCATGCGTTGAGCGCTCGAACTGCATCGTCGTCATCGCTCGACACTCAAACCCACCAAATCCGGGTGCCCGTGGAGTACCGCAAGACACAGCCGGAGGAAGAGCGGGCGCGGGTGACGAGTGACAGGAACACGAACTCGTCTTCACCCGGCAGGACGGTCGTCTCCTCGACCCTGGGCAGAACTGGGAGGAGTTCAAGGAACTGTTCGAAGAGGCCGGAATCGTCCACTGTTGTCTGTACGACGGAAGCCGCCACACTGCTGGCACGATCCCGAACGAACTCGGCGTGGGCATGCCGACGATCACGGAGATCCCGCGTCTCACGCAGACCAGTCAGACCCGCCGGTACATGAAGGGGAGACCGCGCCTGTCGACATACGCGCCGCGCCGCATGGAAGACGCCTTCGTACCAGCCCCGGAACCCCCGACTGAGACCAGAACCGAGACCGAGGACCGGCGCACGGCCTACGCCCAACGGCACCGCCGCGTGCACAGAACACAAAAGCCCAGCTCAGACATAGTCTGAGCTGGGCTTTAAATGAGCCGCCTTCGGGATTCGAACCCGAGACCTACGCATTACGAGTGCGTTGCTCTGGCCAACTGAGCTAAGGCGGCGTGCCGTGTGGACCATGGTGCGGTCTGCGGCGCGGCCAAGTCTACACAGTTTCGGAGGGTGCTCCGTACATGCCTGGGGTGGGGGTCTTGTCGCAGGTCAGGAGCACTTCTTGGCGTTCGGTGGGGGTGTGCCCTCCAGGAGGTAGGTGTTGATCGCCGTGTCGATGCAGTCGCTGCCCCGGCCGTATGCCGTGTGGCCGTCGCCGTCGTAGGTGAGCAGGGTGCCGGAGGAGAGCTGGGCGGCCAGGGACCGGGCCCATTTGTACGGGGTGGCCGGGTCGCGGGTGGTGCCTACCACGACGATCGGGGCCGCGCCCTTCGCCTCGATGCGGTGCGGGGTGCCGGTGGGCTCGGTGGGCCAGTAGGAGCAGTTCAGGGAGGCCCAGGCGAGACCCCTGCCGAAGACCGGGGAGGCCTGTTCGAAGGAGGGGAGCGCTTGGGTGACCTCTTCGGGGCCGGTGAAGGCGGGCGGGAGGTCCAGGCAGTTCACGGCCGAGTTGGCGTACATCAGGTTCGCGTACGCGCCGTCGCCGTCGCGCTCGTAGTACGAGTCGGCCAGCGCGAGAAGAGGGGCGCCGTCGCCGTCCATCGCGGCGGCCAGGGCGTCGCGTAGCTGGGGCCAGGCGGATTCGTCGTACATCGCGGCGATCACACCGGTCGTGGCGAGGGACTCGCCCAGTTGGCGGCTCTCGCCGGTGGGGACGGGCCTGGCGTCCAGGGTCAGGAAGAATGCCTTCATCCGGGTCGAGACCTCGGCCGCGGAGGTCCTGCCCAGGGGGCAGTCCGTCTGCTTGACACAGTCCTGGGCGAAGGACTGGAAGGCCGTCTCGAAGCCGGCGGTCTGATCGCGGTTCAGGTCGCGGGCCGGCAGGGACGGGTCCATCGCGCCGTCGAGGACGAGACGGCCCGTGCGCTCCGGGAACAGCTCGGCGTAGGTCGCCCCCAGGAAGGTGCCGTACGAGGCGCCCACGTACGACAGCTTCTTGTCGCCCAGCGTGGCGCGGAAGATGTCCATGTCACGGGCCGCCTCGACCGTGGAGACATGCGGGAGGATATCGCCCGAGCGCTTCTGGCAGCCCTGGGCGAACTTCTTGAAGGACTCGGTCAGCAGCCCGGTCTCGGCCTGGTCGTCAGGAGTCTGGTCGACCTGTGTGTACGCGTCCATCTCCGCGCCGGTGAGACATTCGACCGGTTCACTGCGGGCGACTCCGCGCGGGTCGATGGCCGCCATGTCGTACCGGGCCCGGACCGGGGCCGGATAGCCGATACCGGCATACCCCTGGAGATAACCGATCGCCGAGCCCCCGGGGCCGCCCGGGTTGACCAGGAGCGAGCCCAGCCGCGTGCCGGGGCCCGTGGCCTTCTTACGGGCGACGGCGAGCTTGATCTCGGTCCCGTCCGGCTTGGCGTAGTCGAGCGGGGCCTTCAGCGTGGCGCACTGGAAACCGGGGGCTCCGCACGCGCGCCACGTGAGCTTCTGGTCGTAGAACCTCTTCAGGGCCGCCGGGTCCGGCTTCGAGGCCCTCGTGCCCGAGGCCGACGTGCCGGAGTCCGTCGTACCCGAGGTCGATGTGCCCGAGGTCGACGTGCAACCGAAGATCAGCAGACCGGCCGCGGCCAGGGCGGTGGCGGAGACACGGAGCAGGCGCCTGTTGTCCATTCCGGGAGCCTAGCCGCCGGATGGCGTATACCGCCCGTCGGTACTCGTACGGGTGAGTACACCGTTTATCAGCCTGCCAGGACCGCCAGCACCGTCAGACCCGCCCGCGCCCACCCGCACTGTCGGCCCGCACCGCCCGCTCGCACTGTCGGCGCCCGTGCTGTCAGCCCGCCCGCAGGGATACCGCCATCGCCTCCACCGCCAGCAGCGGCGCCACATTGCGGTCCAGCGCCTGGCGGCAGGCGCTGATCGCCTCTATCCGGCGCAGGGTCCGCTCAGGTGTCGAGGCTCGGGCAACACGGTCCAGCGCGTCCCGTACGTCCCCGTTGGCGAGCGCGACCCGTGAGCCGAACTGGAGCGTCAGCACATCGCGGTAGAAACCGGTCAGGTCTGTGAGGGCGAGATCGAGGCTGTCGCGCTGGGTACGAGTGGAACGCCGCTTCTGGCGGTCGGCCAGCTCCTTCATCACCCCCGCCGTGCCCCGGGGCATCCGGCCGCCCGCCGAAGCGCCGAGCGCGGCCTTCATGTCCTCGGTCTCCTTGGCGTCCACATCCTCGGCGACCTGCCTGGCGTCCTCCGTCGCCGCGTCGATCAGCTCCTGGGCGGCCTTGAGACAGCCGCCGATGTCGTCCACGCGCAGGGGCATCTTGAGCACGGTGGCACGGCGGGCACGGGCCCGGTCGTCGGTGGCGAGGCGACGGGCGCGGCCGATATGTCCCTGGGTGGCACGGGCGGCGGCATGGGCGGCCTCCGGCTCGATCCCGTCGCGCCGGATCAGCACATCGGCTACGGCGTCCACCGCCGGCGTACGCAGGACAAGATGGCGGCAGCGCGAGCGGATGGTGGGCAGAACGTCCTCCAGGGAGGGCGCGCAGAGCAGCCAGACCGTACGGGGCGCCGGCTCCTCCACCGCCTTCAGCAGAACATTGCCCGCGCCCTCGGTGAGGCGGTCGGCGTCCTCCAGCACGATGACCTGCCAGCGGCCTCCGGCCGGGGAGAGCTGGGCGCGGCGCACCAGCTCACGGGTCTCCTTGACGCCGATGGAGAGCAGGTCGGTACGGATCACCTCGACGTCGGCGTGCGTACCGATCAGGCTCGTATGGCACCCGTCGCAGAACCCGCAGCCCGGCTCTCCGCCGAGCGCTCGGTCCGGGCTGACGCACTGGAGCGCGGCGGCGAAGGCGCGGGCCGCGGTGGAACGGCCCGAGCCCGGCGGCCCGGTGAACAGCCACGCGTGCGTCATCTTCGAGGCCTCGGGTGGCGGGGTGCCCGACGCCTCGGCCGTCACCCGCGCGTCGGCGTCACGGGCGGCGGCGGAGAGCGCCACGTGGACGCGGTCCTGCCCGACCAGGTCGTCCCATACGGTCATACGCCGTCACCGCTCCTTGCCGTCCGCTGCCCTGCTCTGCCCTGCCCAGCCGTGCGCGTGGTCGCGGCCGGCTTGTACGGACACACACGTGCCGTGCGTGCCCTTACGTGCCCCGTGCGTGCCCCGTGCGTGCCGTGCCGCTCGGAGCGCCCGGTGCCGCCCCGATTCCCTTTGCTCCGATTCCATTGTGGGGGCAGGGTCTGACAGTCCCTCCCCCACTTCAGGGCTCGGCGGCCTTCAGGGCTCAGCGGCGGCGGCGCCTGCTGTCCGTCTCGTCGTCGCCCTCGTGCGGGCCGAGCAGTTCGTCCGCCAGGCTCGGAAGATCGTCCAGCGGAGTCTCCTCCGCCCAGTCCGAGCGGCGGCGCGGGCGCTGCTGCTCCGGCTCCCCCTCGGCGCTGCCCTGCGGAGGGAACTGCGGCAGCTCGCGCGTGCGTTCGTTGCCCCCGTCGGCGGGCGGAGCCGGTTCGTCCTCGCGGAAGTAACCCCGCGGCACCCGGTCGGCGGGATCACTGTTCCGTACGGGCGGAAGTACGGCGGTCTCGTCGACCGCGCGGGCGTCCCGCACGTCCCCGACCTCGCCCGTGCCCCGCCGCTCCCCGCCCCGTACCGGCGCCGACGGCACCTGAGGCAGCACAGCCGTCTCGTCCGCCGCGCGACCGGCCCCCCGGTCGGGCGATGCCGACCGCTCGGACGGCTCGGACCGCTCGTGCCACTCGGGCCGCTCCGGCACACGGGGAATGACCCTCGTCTCCTCGGCGTCCCGCGCCCCCGCCGCCTGCGCCTCGTCAGGCCGTACCGCCGGGACCTCCTGGGTCACCGCGTCCGAAGCGTCAGAAGCGCCCGTCCGCTTCGGAGCGTCCATCGGCTTCTTCACGAACGCCGTGGGCACCGTGATCTCATTCGGCGAGACCGCGGACTCGGCAGCGGAGCCGCCGGCTGAACCAGCAGCGAATCCTCCCGCGGAACCTCCCGCAGCGCCCGCGGCCCCCGCAGCGCCCGCCGACTCCTCCGCGAGCCGCCGTGCCTCCTCGGCCCGCAGCAAGGCCTCCTCGGCCTTGCGCTGCTTCTCCTGGCGCCGCTCCTCGGCCTCGGCGCGCAGCCGCGCCTCCTCCTGAGCCTGCCTCCTGAGCCGTGCCTGCTCCGCCTCGTACGCCCGCTCCTCGGCCTCCCGCCGCTTGCGCGCCTCCTCGGCCAGCCGCCGTGCCTCCTCGGCACGCTCCCTGGCCTCCTCCGCCTGCCGCTCGGCCTCGCGCTGCTGAGCCTCCTCCAGCTCGCGGCGCTTGCGCTCCTCCTCCTCGGCCCGGAGCTTGGCGAGCTGCGCCTCGCGCTCGCGCTCCAGCCGCTCCTCCTCCGCCTTGCGCGCGGCCTCTTCCTCCGCCTTGCGCCGCGCCTCCTCGATGGCGGCCTTCCGCGCGTCTTCGCGGGCCTTCACCTCGGCCTCGGAGAGGGGCAGCATCTGGTCGAGCCGGTGCCGTACGACCGTGGTGACCGCCTCCGGCTCCTGCCCGCCGTCCACGACGAGATAACGGGCGGGGTCGGCGGCGGCGAGGGTGAGGAAGCCCGACCGTACCCGCTGGTGGAACTCGGCCGGCTCGGACTCCAGCCGGTCCGGGGCCTCCGTGAACCGCTCGCGTGCCGTCTCGGGCGAGACATCGAGCAGCACGGTGAGGTGCGGTACGAGACCGTCCGTCGCCCAGCGCGAGATACGGGCGATCTCGGTCGGCGAGAGGTCCCGCCCCGCGCCCTGGTAGGCCACGGACGAATCGATGTAGCGGTCGGAGATGACGATCGCGCCGCGCTCCAGGGCCGGGCGTACGACCGAGTCCACATGCTCGGCGCGATCGGCGGCGTACAGCAGTGCCTCCGCGCGGTTCGACAGACCTGCGCTCGACACGTCCAGCAAGATCGAGCGCAGCCGCTTGCCGACCGGCGTGGCGCCCGGCTCGCGGGTGACCACCACTTCGTGGCCCTTGGCACGGATCCATTCGGCCAGCGCCTCGACCTGGGTCGACTTGCCGGCGCCGTCGCCCCCCTCGATCGCCAGGAAGAACCCGCTCGCGGCTGCCGGAGCCGAGACCGGATCCGCCCCCCCGCGCAGCGCGTCCCGCAGGTCACGGCGCAGCGGGACACCGGAACGGTCGTCCGTCTTGGCGAGGACGACCGCCGCGACCGGGAGCAACAGCGCGCCTACCAGCATCAGCGTGAAGGCCGCGCCGTCGTGCGCGAAGACGAAGGTTCCATTGGCGAGGCGGTGCGGGCCGATGGCCGCGGCGACGAGGGGGGCGACGACCACGCCGACTGCGACAAAGACCCTTACGACGGCTTGAAGGTGTTCGGTGACTCGATTACGACGGTACTCCTCCGCCTCCAGGTCGATAAGCGCGTGTCCGGTACTCGCCACGACACCGGCCCCGAAGCCGGCGAACAGCGCGATGAACAGCACGGTCGCCGTGTCCGGCACCAGTCCCATCGCCAGCAGCGCGATGCCGGTGACCGCGATCGCCAGCGCGAACAGGCGTCGCCGCGACAGGGCGGGCAGCACCTTCTGGGCGCGGCGGATACCGAGTCCCGTGCCGCCGGTCAGCGCGAGGACCAGCAGGGCGAAGGCGACGGGACCGCCGCCCAGGTCCTTGGCGTGGAGTACGGAGACGGCCACGGCGGACGCGACGGCTCCCGCGATCGCGCCGGACGCGAGGACCAGCAGCGGAAGAGCGCCCGTACGCCCCTTGTCCCGGCCCCCGGCGCCACCGGCGGCGGACGGACGTCGCAGCCCTTCGATCGGGGAGCGCGGACGGGGCGTATGGCCGTCGGGCAGTTCGAGGAAGTACAGGGTGGACACGGACGCGGCGAACAGTCCCGCCGCGACATACGAGCCGAGGGCCGCCTGATGCAGCGAGAACCAGTCGATGCCCGTCCCGAGCAGATTGCCGATCAGCGTCGCGACGAGCAGGACGGCCGCCGCGACGGGCACCGCGGCGAAGGCCGTGCGCAGGGAGAGCCGGCGCAGCGCGTCGAAGTGGTCGGGGAGCGGCCGTACCGCGGCGCCCTCCAGCGGCGGGGGCGGCAGCAGGGCGGGGGCGGCGCTCTCCTTGGCGACCGTCCAGAACCTCTCGGCGACACCGAGGACGAAGACCGTGCTCAGAAGGATCGGGAGCGCGCGGTCCGGCGCCCATTCGAGCCACAGCGGCGCGATGATGAGCAGCACGAGACGGAGTACATCCGCGACGATCATGGTCCAGCGACGGTCCAGCGGACCACCGTCCCTCGCCGGTTTGGCGGACTTCCTGGTGGACTTCTTGGTGGACTTCCTGGCGGCCCCGGCGGTACCGACGGCACCGCCGGCGTCGGAGTCTCCGCCGGCCGCACCGGCCGCACCGGCCGCACCGTCCGCACCTGTGCCGACGGTCCCGGTCACCGGCACGGGCCGCGCCCCGCTGCCCGGTGCGAGCAGTCCCGAAAGCGGTCCGAGAAGGACCGCTCCGAACAGCAGCGTGGCCAGGACCCGTGCGCCGAACACGGCCGCGACGGCGAACGCCGCGCCCCGGTATCCCGCACCGAATGAGCCCTCGGCGATCGCCGCCTGCAACGACAGCAGCAGAAGCACGAGTACGGCGAGTACGTCGCCGATGCCGCCGGCGAACTGCGCCCCCCACAACCGCCTGAGCGGAGGAAGGCGCAGCAGGGACCGCACGGCACGCTCTCGTGAGTCTGCGGCAAGTGCGTCGGAGTCGGAGGGGGGGCTCACGACCGTTGGCTGCTCGGCTCGCGTCATCCGCCCAGCCTATCCGGAGCTGTTGACTCCCTGGAGCCGCTGTCCGAACACGTGGGCGCACATACGTCCGGATCGATCGTTATCCGACCCCATAACGCCCGCGAAGCCCTACAACGCCCCACATCGTCCTACGACGATCCGTCGCGCCCGTGCCCGAACACCCCGCGGGGCCCCTGGTCCTGCCCTGTCAACGCCCCACTCGCCCAAGCCGCCGACGCGCACCACTGCCCCACACGCCCCAGCCGGCCAACACGCCCCCGCCGCCCCACGTGCCCCGGCCGCCGTACGCGCCCTCCGCGCCCGAGCCGCCCTAGGCGCCGTACGCGTCCAGCTCGCCGTACGCGCCCTACTCGTCCGTTTCCGCGGAGGACGCCGTCCGGGCAGTCGCCGTACCGGCGGACGACGTCCGGGCGGAAGCCGTCTTCGCGGACGCCGTCTTCTTGGCCGCCGCGGTCTTCGCAGTCGTCGTCTTCTTCGCCGCGGCCTTCTTCGCCGTCGTCGCCTTCTTGGCCGGAGCCTTCTTCGCCGGGGCCTTGGCCGCCTTCTTCGCGGTCTTCTTGGCCGGGCTCTTCGCGCGCTTCTCCGCGAGCAGCTCGTACCCGCGCTCCGGGGTGATCTCCTCGACGCTGTCCCCGGTCCGCAAGGTCGCGTTCGTCTCGCCGTCCGTGACATACGGCCCAAAACGGCCGTCCTTCACCACAACGGGACGCTCGCTCACCGGGTCCGTGCCCAGCTCCTTCAGCGGCGGCTTGGCCGCGGCCCGCCCCCGCTGCTTGGGCTGTGCGTAGATCGCCAGCGCCTCGTCCAGCGTGATGCTGAAGAGCTGGTCCTCGCGCTCCAGCGACCGCGAGTCCGTGCCCTTCTTCAGATACGGGCCGTACCGGCCGTTCTGCGCGGTGATCTCGACACCCTCGGCGTCCGTGCCGACCACCCTCGGCAGCGACATCAGCTTCAGCGCGTCGTCGAGCGTGACCGTGTCCAGGGACATGGACTTGAAGAGGGAGGCGGTACGGGGCTTGACCGCGTTCTTGCCGGTCTTCGGGGTGCCGTCCGGCAGGATCTCCGTGACATAGGGACCGTACCGGCCGTCCTTCGCCACGATCTGATGACCGGTCACCGGATCGGCGCCCAGCTCGAAGTCACCGCTCGGCTTGGCGAGCAGCTCCTCCGCGTATCCGACCGTCAGTTCGTCGGGCGCCAGGTCCTCCGGCACATCGGCGCGCTGGTGGCCCTCCTCGTCCTTCTCCCCGCGCTCCACATACGGCCCGTACCGGCCGACGCGCAGCATGATGCCGTCGCCGACGGGGAAGGAGGAGATCTCGCGCGCGTCGATCGCTCCGAGGTCGGTGACCAGCTCCTTGAGACCGCCGAGGTGGTCCCCGTCGCCGTTGCCGGCGCCCGACGCGAGACCCGCGTTGTCGTCGCCCTGGCCGAAGTAGAAACGCCTCAGCCACGGCACGGCCTGGGCCTCGCCCCGCGCGATGCGGTCGAGGTCGTCCTCCATCCGGGCCGTGAAGTCGTAGTCGACCAGCCGGCCGAAGTGCTTCTCCAGCAGATTGACCACGGCGAAGGAGAGGAAGGACGGGACGAGCGCCGTGCCCTTCTTGAAGACATAGCCGCGGTCGAGGATGGTGCCGATGATCGAGGCATACGTCGACGGACGGCCGATCTCGCGCTCTTCCAGCTCCTTGACCAGCGAGGCCTCGGTGTAACGGGCCGGCGGCTTGGTCGCGTGGCCGTCGACCGACAGCTCCTCGGCGGTGAGCGCGTCGCCCTCGGCGACCTGCGGCAGCCGGCGCTCGCGGTCGTCCAGCTCCGCGTTCGGGTCGTCCGCGCCCTCGACATACGCCTTCATGAAGCCGTGGAAGGTGATCGTCTTGCCGGAGGCGGAGAATTCCGCGTCCCGGCCGTCGCTCGCCGTCCCGCCGATCTTCACGGTGACGCTGTTGCCGACCGCGTCCTTCATCTGGGAGGCGACGGTCCGCTTCCAGATCAGCTCGTACAGCTTGAACTGGTCGCCGGTCAGACCCGTCTCCGCGGGAGTACGGAAACGGTCGCCCGAGGGACGGATCGCCTCGTGCGCCTCCTGCGCGTTCTTGACCTTGCCCGCGTACGTACGCGGCTTGTCCGGCAGATAGCTCGCCCCGTACAACTGCGTGACCTGCGCCCGAGCCGCCGAGACCGCCGTGTCCGAAAGGGTCGTGGAGTCCGTACGCATATAGGTGATGAAGCCGTTCTCGTACAGCTTCTGCGCGACCTGCATCGTGGACTTGGCCCCGAAGCCCAGCTTGCGCGAGGCCTCCTGCTGGAGAGTCGTCGTACGGAACGGGGCGTACGGGGAGCGGCGGTACGGCTTGGACTCGACCGAGCGGACCGAGAAGGACGTGTCCGCCAGTGCGGCGGCGAGCGCCCGCGCGTTGGCCTCGTCCAGATGCAGCACCTGGTCGGACTTGAGCCGTCCGTCAGAACCGAAGTCACGGCCCTGGGCGACACGCCTGCCGTCGACCGCGTTCAGCCGGGCGACGAGTGAGGACGGGTCGGAGGCGTCTCCGGCCCGGCCGGTGGAGAACGTACCGGTCAGATCCCAGTACTCGGCGGAGCGGAACGCGATGCGCTCGCGCTCCCGCTCGACGACGAGCCGGGTGGCCACGGACTGCACACGGCCCGCGGAGAGGCCCCGCATGACCTTCTTCCACAGGACCGGCGAGACCTCGTAGCCGTAAAGACGGTCGAGGATACGGCGGGTCTCCTGCGCGTCGACCATCCGCGTGTTCAGCTCACGCGGGTTGGCGACGGCGGCCCTGATCGCGTCCTTGGTGATCTCGTGGAAGACCATCCGCTTGACCGGGACCTTGGGCTTGAGGACTTCCTGGAGGTGCCACGCGATGGCCTCGCCCTCGCGGTCCTCATCGGTGGCGAGGTAGAGCTCGTCGGATTCGGCCAGCAGCTCCTTGAGCTTTCTGACCTGGGCCCTCTTGTCGGCGTTGACGACATAGATCGGCTGGAAGTCGTGCTCGACGTCCACACCGAGGCGGCGCACCTCGCCGGTGTACTTCTCGGGCACCTCCGCGGCGCCGTTCGGGAGGTCGCGGATGTGCCCGACGCTCGCCTCGACGACGTAGCCGGGGCCGAGGTACCCCTTGATCGTCTTCGCCTTGGCAGGCGACTCGACGATGACGAGTCGGCGGCCGCCGTGTGCGGTCTCGCTGGTCGGGGACAACTTCGCTCTTCTCTCCGGTCGACGCTCGGTGGGCCCGTACGGCAGTACGGCGCGCACGGCACGGCCGGGCGCGGACGGCCCAGCGGTGACGCTGCTTCGCTGCGGAGTGTGACGGTACAACCCGCCCCCGTGTCAAACGGCGAAAGCCCGCAACGGCCACTCGAACGGTAACCCGACTCCAGCCGTTCCTGCCGCCCGGACCCCCATGCCCGTCGCGTCGGACCGCACCGGCCGTGCTTCGGCCGAGTCGCTCCGGGACGGTCGTGTCCGAGGGCGCCGAAACCCGTACGGTGCAGGTCCGGCGGCCCGGCGGCACTCCGCGCGGGTCTGTTCGATCATGACGCGGCAGTGCTGGTCCCGCTCCGGGAAAGAGGATCAGATACGACTGAAACACCACACGCCGAGGGCGAGAAAGACCACGCCCGAGAGTGTCGCGAGCGTGATGGACGCCGCAGGCCGCACTCCGTGGGCCACCGGTGCGCGGTGGAGCACGCGCGCCACCGTCCACAGCAGCAGTCCGGCACCGAACAGGGCGAATACCGCTCCCGCGAATACCGCCGGCCCGCTCTCCATGCCCGTACCTCGCTCCGCGCGTGGCGCCCGCCCCGGGGCGCCAAGGATTCAGGGCCCGAGGCTGGCACCTCAGGGCGTCAGCGGCACGAACTCCTGGTGAACGCCACGAACGCGTTCACGGGGCCCGCGCCCCGCACGGGCCCGCGACGGCGGTCATGTCAGAGCGAAGTCGGTGCCGGTTCCAGGAAACCCTCCTCCACCAGCAGCCGGATCGCCTGGGGCGTCCGGTCCCTGAGCAGTACCGGATCCTCCTGCATGAGCTGGGCGATCGCGTCCAGGATCCGTCCGGCGCTCAGCCTGCCGTCGCAGACCCCGGCGAACCCGGCCGCCACCGCGTCGACCTTCGTGGCCCGCCGCATACCCCGGTGCTGCCGCAGCACCACATGCTCGGGATCCTCGGCACCCGGCAGCCCCACCTGCTCCTGGACGACCTCGGGCGCCAGCAGGAAATGGCCGGCGAGAAGGCCCGCGTCATCGTGCGCGCGCAGATAGTCCTGCCGCTCGAAGTGGGCCCGTACGGTCTCGCCGAGCGGCTGCTCGACCGGGTGCGGCCACTCCTCCACGACGATCGACTGCCGCTCGGCGCCCGTCTTCCTGAGCGTGATCCAGCCGAAACCGACCGCCTTGGTCTTGCGGGCCTCGAACTCGTCCAGCCACGCTTCGTACCGCGCGGCGTACTCCTCCGGGTCCTCGCGGTGGTCGCCGCCGTCGCGCAGCCACAGCTCCGCGTACTGCGTCACGTCCTGGACCTCCCGCTGCACGATCCAGGCGTCGCAGCCGGCCGGCACCCAGGAACGCAGCCGCTGCTCCCACTCCTCCCCCTCCACGTGCTGCCAGTTGGCGAGGAAATGCGCGAATCCGCCTTCGCGCAGCCGCTCGCCGGTCTGCTGGACGAGCGTGCGGCACAGATCGTCCCCGCCCATCCCGCCGTCCCGGTAGGTCAGCCGGGCGCCGGGCGAGATGACGAACGGCGGGTTGGAGACGATCAAGTCGTACGTCTCGTCCCCCACCGGCTCGAAGAGCGAGCCCTCGCGCAGCTCGACCTCCGGCGCGCCGGAGAGCGCCAGTGTCAGCCGCGTGAAGCCGAGGGCCCGCGGATTGAGATCGGTGGCGGTGACCCGTACGGCGTGCTGGGCCGCGTGCAGGGCCTGGATACCGGAGCCGGTGCCGAGGTCGAGCGCCCTCTCGACGGGTGTCCGTACGGTGATCCCCGCCAGGGTCGTGGAGGCCCCGCCCACTCCGAGCACCACCCCCTCGTCATGGCCGCTCGCGCCCGAGGCACCCCCGACGGCGAGCCCCCGGTCGGAGACGATGAACCAGTCCTGGCCCTCCGGCCCGCCGTACGGCCGGACATCCACCGTCGCGTGGACCTCCCGCCCGTCCTGCCGGACCTCCTGCCCGTCCTGCCCGTCCCGTACGAGCCAGCCGTCGGCCAGCGCCTCCTCCAACGGCAGCGCGGCCGCCGCGCGCTCCTCCGGAACCGGCTTCTGGAGCAGAAAGAGCCGTACGAGCGTTTCGAGCGGGGTGTCGCCGCGGGTGGCGCGCAGCGCGGGCACGGTCTCGCTGCGGGCCAGCGCGGCGTACGCGGGCGCGCCGAGCAGGTCGAGCAGGCCGTCAACGGTGAAATCGGCGGCGAGCAGTGCCGCACGGAGTCGGGGCGAGTGGTCGGGCGCGGGAAGGCTGGTCGTACTCACCCGCCCATTGTGGCGGCTCCCACTGACAACGGCCCGCGGCCCGGTCCCTCCGTTCGGGGGACCGGGCCGCAGTGTCATGTTCGAGAGCGTCCAAGAGCGGATGTCGCGGACCGCCGCCCATCGCCTGACGGTGGCGACGACGGCGACGATACGGACGGTTTCCGACTGTCTCTGGCTGTTTCCGACGAGTTCCGGAGGATCCTGATGTTTCCTGCCGGAGAATCCCGATGTTTCCTGAGGGGTTCCTAGCCGCCGTTCACCGACGAGCCGGTCGCCCCGGCGCTCGTCGGCGGCGTCTTCTGGCACCCGGTCTGCTTCGCCATCGCCTTGCCGACGGCGCCGGACTGGAGCTTCTGGAGCGCCTTGTCGCCGCTCCTGCTGAGCTTGTCCAGCTCGTCCGCGACGCCCTTGAGGCCGTCGGCGAAGTCCGCCTGGTCCTTCGTGTCGAGCTCGTCGACCTTCTGCTGGAGGCCCGCGTACGCCGTGGAGGTGGCGTTGAGTTCCTTGACGGCCTCCTGCTGAGTCTTCTCGCCGTCGGTGACGGGCGGGGCGCCCGCGCTGTTCACGGCGGAGCCCAGCGCCCTGTAGGCGCCGGAGATGGACTGGAAGGCCGCGGAGTCGGTCCTCTGGACGTCGATGGGCTTGGTGCTGTCCGAGGTCGCCTGCTGGATGGAGGTGTTGGCGGCCCCGATCTTCTTCAGCTCGGGCTGAACCTGGTCGCAGACCTTCTTGGCCCAGTCGTTCACCTTGCTCTCGCTGTCGTCACTGCAACCGGACAGCGTCATGAGCAGTACCGCACCGCCGGACAGCGCGGCCACAAGCTTCTTGTTCACCGGATGGTCCCTTCCAAGGCTCTCGGCCCCGGAACATACACGCCAAGTGGGCGACAACCGTGTCCAGGTCGCGCGGTCTGTGCGCCATTGCAGCCATTTGCACCAAGGGAGAGACACCTCACGCGCACCGTCCGTTCCCGGAAACGCCGACGGGCGGACGGCGCGTCCCTCCGCACCGCCCGCCCGCACGCCCCCTACAGACCACTACAAGCCGCAGACCCCCCGGCACATACGGTCACGGGCCCGGTCTTACGGTCACAAGCCCCGAGACGTACGGTCACGGGTCCCGAGGCGCCGTCCGACCGGCCGTCATGACGCCACAGCCGGGTCCGGCGACTTCTCCGTTCCGCCGCCAGGGCCGTGCCCGCCGCTGCCGTCCCCGCCGTCCACCGTCACCGAGCGCCGCTTGGAGACATAGACGGCCCCGATGATGACAGCCAGCGCGAGCACGGCCACCACGGCGCGGATCCCCGCGCTGGCGTCGCTCCCGTAACTGAACTGCACGACCGCGGGCGCGATGAGCAGCGCCACCAGGTTCATCACCTTGAGCAGCGGGTTGATGGCGGGACCCGCCGTGTCCTTGAACGGGTCTCCGACCGTGTCCCCGATCACCGTCGCGGCATGGGCGTCGCTGCCCTTGCCGCCGTGGTGCCCGTCCTCGACCAGCTTCTTGGCGTTGTCCCAGGCGCCGCCGGAGTTGGCCAGGAAGACGGCCATCAGGGTGCCGGTGCCGATCGCGCCGGCCAGGAACGAGCCGAGCGCCCCGACCCCCAGCGAGAAGCCCACCACGATCGGGGTGAGGACGGCGAGCAGACCGGGCGTGGCCAGCTCGCGCAGCGCGTCCTTGGTGCAGATGTCGACCACGCGCCCGTACTCCGGCTTCTCGGTGTAGTCCATGATCCCGGGATGCTCGCGGAACTGCCGCCGCACCTCGTAGACCACCGAACCGGCCGACCGCGACACCGCGTTGATCGCCAGTCCGGAGAAGAGGAAGACGACCGCGGCACCGAGGATCAGCCCCACCAGATTGTTGGGCTGGGAGATGTCCAGACTGAGGGTCAGCTCACCGGCGACGGCTCCCACATCCGCGACGGCCGTGGCGATGGCGTCGCGGTACGAGCCGAAGAGCGCCGCCGCGGCGAGTACGGCCGTGGCGATGGCGATGCCCTTCGTGATGGCTTTCGTGGTGTTGCCGACGGCGTCGAGGTCGGTGAGCACCTGAGCGCCCGCGCCCTGGACGTCGCCGGACATCTCGGCGATGCCCTGGGCGTTGTCGGAGACCGGGCCGAAGGTGTCCATGGCGACGATGACGCCCACGGTGGTGAGCAGTCCGGTGCCGGCCAGCGCCACCGCGAAGAGGGCGAGCATGATCGACGTACCGCCGAGCAGGAACGCCCCGTACACCGCGAGGCCGATCAGCAGCGCGGTGTAGACGGCGGACTCCAGACCGATGGCGATGCCCGCGAGCACCACGGTGGCGGGACCGGTCAGGGCGGACTTGCCGATGTCCCTGACCGGGCGCCTGGTGGTCTCGGTGAAGTAGCCCGTGAGCTGCTGGATCAGGGCGGCGAGCACGATACCGATGGCGACCGCGACCAGGGCCATCACACGCGGATCGCCGCTGTGCGCGAGGATCTCCTGGTCGTCCACTCCGTCCAGTCCGGCGTACGAGGACGGCAGATAGACGAAGACCGCCACGGCCACCAGGGCGAGCGAGATCACCGCGGAGATGAAGAAGCCACGGTTGATGGCGCTCATGCCGCTGCGGTCGGAGCGGCGCGGGGCCACCGCGAAGATACCGATCATCGCCGTGACCACCCCGATCGCGGGAACGATCAGCGGGAAGGCGAGCCCGAAGTCCCCGAACGCCGCCTTGCCGAGGATGAGCGCGGCGACCAGCGTCACGGCGTACGACTCGAACAGGTCCGCGGCCATGCCCGCGCAGTCCCCGACGTTGTCGCCCACGTTGTCCGCGATGGTCGCGGCATTACGGGGATCGTCCTCGGGAATGCCCTGCTCCACCTTGCCGACCAGGTCCGCGCCGACATCGGCGGCCTTGGTGAAGATCCCGCCGCCGACTCGCATGAACATGGCGATCAGCGCGGCGCCGAGCCCGAAGCCCTCCAGCACCTTGGGCGCGTCGGCGGCGTAGACGAGGACCACACAGGAGGCACCGAGCAGCCCGAGGCCCACCGTGAACATCCCGACCACACCGCCCGTACGGAATGCGATCTTCATGGCCTTGTGGGAAACGGCCGTGAGATCTTTTTCCGGCTCGCCCTCAGCCGGTGCCGCCTCGCGCGCCGCCGCGGCGACCCGCACATTGCTGCGTACGGCAAGGCGCATGCCGATGTAACCGGTGGCCGCCGAGAAAAGCGCACCCACCAGGAAGAACAGCGAACGTCCCGCGCGCTGCGACCAGTTGTCCGCCGGCAGCAGCATCAGCAGGAAGAACACCACGACGGCGAAGACGCCGAGGGTACGCAACTGCCGGGCCAGATAGGCATTCGCGCCTTCCTGTACGGCCGCCGCGATCTCTTTCATCGAATCCGTGCCCTCGCCGGCCGACAGGACCTGGCGCACCAGGAGCTGGGCGACGAACAGAGCCGCCAGCGCGACAACCGCGATGACGATCACGATGAGCCGATTGTCGTCCGTGAGTATCGCGGCCGCGAGAGAAGTGGGGTGTTCGGACAGTTGTGGATGGAAGTGCCCCGCCATTCGTCCTCCTTGACGCTCAGCGTTCAAGATGGACGGATTGTAGGGAGCAGAACCTGATCAAAACAGAGCACGCCACATGGAATCGACCTTGACTTATCCGCACACAAATGGTCACACCGAAAATACGTAATGGTATAAACACATTGATAAAATGATCGACGATCTTCCGCGAAATAAGAAAGGCCCTGCTCAGCAGGGCCTTTCGAGGCAGGGCAATGGGGAGATTCGATCAATGCATCCGACAGTCCGATCAGAACATCCCCGCGATTCGATCAGGGCATCGCGGCAGTTCGATCAGGACAGCGTGACGGATCGACCAGGGCAACATGGCAGGCCGATCAGGGCAGCGTGGCGGTCCGATCAGGACAGCGTGACGGCCGTCGTCGTCGGCCAGCTCATCCGGATGACCCCGCCGTCGTCTCCCGTGGTGACTTCCACATCGTCGACGAGGCCGCTGATGACCGCGAGCCCCATCTCGTCCTCGCCCTCGGCGTCGCCGTCGTACAGATCGCCCGAGGACGCCCCCTCGGGCGCGTCCGAGGCCGCACCACCAGCGGCACCTGCGCCACCGCCGCCTGTGCCGGTGACTCCGTCGCCGACCTCGATGGAGAAGTTCTTCTCGTCCTCGGTCAGCACGACTCTCACCGGGGCGGTGATGCCATGGCTACGGTGCAGCCCGACCGCCCGGCTGCATGCTTCACCGACCGCGAGTCTGACCTCGTCCAACACTGCTTCGTCGACCCCGGCCCGGCGCGCCACGGCGGCCGCCACCAGACGGGCCGTCCTGACGTGTTCGGGCTGGGCGCTGAAGCGCAGTTCAACGGTGGCCATGCGATCCCCCTCGAACGTACGAGCGTGCGAACTCACGAGCGAGGGCATCCGGGCGAAACGCCCGGTGCCTCTGCCCCTCTTCCGGAAGGCTGTGGCCGACCTCAGTCGGTGGCCGCCACGGCCTCGTCGACCGTGGTGTGGATCGGGAACACCTTGGTGAGGCCGGTGATCCGGAAGATCTTGAGAATGCGCTCCTGGTTGCAGACCAGACGCAGCGAGCCCTCATGGGCGCGCACTCGCTTCAGGCCGCCCACGAGCACGCCGAGACCGGTCGAGTCCAGGAAGTCCACACCCTCCATGTCGACAACCAGGTGGTAGCTGCCGTCGTTCACCAACTCGACCAACTGCTCGCGCAGCTTGGGCGCGGTATACACATCAATCTCGCCACCGACCTCGACGACCGTACGGTCGCCACCAGGGCCGGACACATTGCGAGTCGACAGGGACAGGTCCACGGATCCTCCAGCACCTTGCTATCGAGCGGTCGCCCCTCGGGTCTCCCCTACGGAGCCAGGGGACGTATCGCCAGCCGCGATGGCATTCAATCACTTACCAGCAGTCGCGCACGACGCCTTGAGCCCATTGTCCGTCACACCAGTGACACACTCGATGCCGATGGCCAGGAATCCACGCCCCAGCGGGCCCCCCGCGACCGGGGGCGAGCGACCCTCCCCCGGTACGGTCCTCGACCGGCTCACCGCGGGAGCGGGCCGGGCTGCGCGCATCACCCATACGGAGCACCTGCCCCCGCGGGCAGGACGTCATGCCGTCTGGCCCGATCGCATCAGACCGGAAGTGATCAACGCCATTCAGCAGGCCGGGATCGACCATCCGTGGGCCCACCAGGCGCTCGCCGCCGAGCACGCCCTGGACGGCGAATCGGTCGTCATCGCCACCGGAACCGCCTCCGGCAAGTCCCTCGCCTATCTCGCTCCCGTGCTGTCCACGCTCCTCGACGGCTCGGAGGCCGCCAACGGCCGGGGCACGACCGCGCTCTATCTCGCCCCGACCAAGGCGCTCGCCGCCGACCAGCGCCGCGCCGTCAGAACGCTCGCCGAGCCGCTCGGCAACCGCGTACGCCCCGCCGTCTACGACGGCGACACCCCCGTCGAAGAGCGTGAATGGGTCCGGCAGTACGCCAACTACGTGCTGACCAACCCGGACATGCTGCACCGGGGCATACTCCCGTCCCACCCCCGCTGGTCCTCCTTCCTGCGCTCCCTGCGCTATGTCGTCGTCGACGAGTGCCACACCTACCGCGGCGTCTTCGGCTCACACGTCGCCCAGGTGCTGCGACGACTCCGCCGTGTATGCGCCCGCTACGGAGCGAATCCGGTCTTCCTGCTCGCCTCGGCCACCGCCGCGGAACCCGCCGTGTCCGCCGGCCGGCTCACCGGACTGACCGTCCACGAGGTCGCCGACGACGCCTCACCGCGCGGCGAACTCGTCTTCGCCCTCTGGGAGCCCCCGCTCACCGAGCTCCACGGCGAGAAGGGGGCTCCCGTCCGCCGTACGGCCACGGCCGAGACCGCCGACCTCCTCACCGACCTGACCGTCCAGGGCGTTCGTACGGTCGCCTTCGTACGCTCCCGGCGCGGCGCCGAGCTCATCTCCGTGATCGCCCAGGAACGTCTGGCCGAGGTGGACCGCTCCCTGGCCCGCCGGGTCGCCGCCTACCGCGGCGGCTACCTCCCCGAGGAGCGCCGTGCCCTGGAGAACGCGCTGCACTCCGGCGAGCTTCTCGGTCTCGCCGCCACCACCGCCCTGGAACTGGGCATCGATGTCTCGGGGCTGGACGCCGTCCTCATCGCCGGCTACCCCGGCACCCGCGCCTCGCTCTGGCAGCAGGCGGGCCGCGCCGGCCGCGCCGGGCAAGGAGCACTCGCCATCCTCGTCGCCCGGGACGATCCGCTGGACACGTTCCTCGTCCACCACCCCGAGTCGCTGTTCCAGCGGCCTGTCGAATCCACCGTCCTCGACCCGGACAACCCGTACGTCCTCGCCCCTCATCTCTGCGCCGCCGCCGCCGAACTCCCGCTCACCGAGGACGATCTGACGCTCTTCGGCCCGGCCGTCCCCGATCTGCTGCCGCAGCTCGAAACCGCCGGACTGCTGCGCCGCCGTGCCTCCGGCTGGTACTGGACCCGCCGGGAGCGGGCCGCCGACCTCACCGACATCCGGGGCGAGGGCGGCCGTCCCGTCCAGATCGTCGAGGCCGCGACCGGCCGACTGCTGGGCACGGTCGACGAGGCCGCCGCCCACACCGCGGTCCACGACGGCGCCGTCCATCTCCACCAGGGCCGGACCTATCTGGTGAGGCGGCTCGATCTGGCCGACTCGGTCGCCCTGGTCGAGGAGGCCGCCCCGCCGTACTCCACCGCCGCCCGCGACATCACCGCCATCTCCGTACTCGAGACCGACACCGAGATCCCCTGGGGCGACGGACGCCTCTGCTACGGCTCCGTCGAGGTCACCAACCAGGTCGTCTCCTTTCTGCGCCGCAGGCTCATCACCGGCGAGGTGCTCGGCGAGAGCAAGCTCGATCTGCCGCCACGGACGCTCCGCACCCGGGCCGTGTGGTGGACGGTCACCGAGGACCAGCTCGACCGGGCACGGGTCAATCCGGAGCAGCTCGGCGGCGCGCTGCACGCGGCCGAGCACGCCTCGATCGGGATGCTCCCGCTCTTCGCCACCTGCGACCGCTGGGACATCGGCGGAGTGTCCGTCCCGCTCCACCCGGACACCCTGCTGCCGACGGTCTTCGTGTACGACGGCCATCCGGGCGGCGCGGGCTTCGCGGAACGGGCCTTCCGGACGGCCCGGGAGTGGCTCTCGGCCACCCGCGAGGCCATCGCCTCCTGCGAGTGCGACGCCGGCTGTCCCTCCTGCGTCCAGTCCCCCAAGTGCGGCAACGGCAACGACCCCCTGCACAAGCGAGGAGCCGTACGGCTCCTGACCGAGCTGCTCAGCTCCGCCCCGGATCCGGCCGCCCCGGGGAGCCCCCGGGATCCGGACGGTCCGCGGGACCCCGCACCCCCAGCGGTCTCGGTGATCTCGGCAACCCCCGGGCCCCTGGCCGCCCCGGCGGTCTCAGGGGCCGCGGCGGCCGAGACGGTCGCGCCCTCCGTGGAGTAGCCGTCGGGCAGCGGAGGCTCGTACTCGTAACGCGGGCCCGCCGCCGAGCGGCCGTCATCTCATGGCACGGCCTCCCCGGCTCCGGGCGGGGGTGTCGCGAGCGGCGGGCCCGCGCGGGCCCTGACCTTCGGGACGTACGGTCCGAAGGGCGCCCGAGCCGTCACATCCGCGATGCCCCCGCTCAGCCCGCACCTCACCACCTCCGCCCCCTGTGCCGAGGCCACGGCGGCCGCCCGGCGGCAGGCGTCCGTCTGCCCCAGCAGCGCGTGATCTGCCGCGGCGAGGGCGGCAAGATCCGCCGCGGCAGCCGCCCGGTGGCGGGCGACGACCGCCTGTCCCATGGCGAGCACCACCGCGAACACCACGCACATCGTGGTGGCCGCCATGGCCGCCCACACCGTCGCAGCGCCCCGGTCCCTGGTCATGGCACCACCACGGCCGGCACCGGGCCTCCCATGCCGTCTCCAGAGGCGTCCAGGGCGTCCTCGGCCGACGCGGCCGCCTCCGCCGTGAGCGTCACGCCCAGTCCGCCCGTCCCCGGCGTCGGCGCCTCCACCCGTGCCCGCCACAGATCCCCCTCGCGCTCCAGCGTGACCCTCGCGCCGTCGGGGGCCGTCGAGCGCCCGGCTTCCAGAGCCGCTGACCGTGGCTCGGACCGGGCGGCGGCCCGCGCCACCGCCCGTGCCGCGTCCACGCACTGGATCTGCGCGGAGGCCGCCGTCAGAGCCCAGACCAGGGCCATCGTGAACACAACCAGCGCCGGCACGGCCACGGCCGCCTCCGCCGTCACGGACCCCCGCTCGGAACGTACGGCCTCAGATCTGCGCATGGAGCGCCTTCCCGATCACCGATTCCAGCGCGGCCGAGACGGACCCGCTCGTGACCACCTTGTAGAGCACGGCCGCGAGCGCGCAGGCGGCGATGGTCGCCACGGCGTACTCGGACGTGGCCATCCCCGTGTCAGCGCGGAGCCGCCCCGGCCATGCCCGCCTCATCCGCCCCCACCGGTTCACGCGGCCCGTCAGCCCCGTTCGTCCTGTCCACCCGATCCGCGTCATCAGTGCCGTCCGGATCGTCCGGCCTGTCCCTCGCAGGGTCGTCCTCATGTCTGCCTCCCCGTAGAAATCGCTCAAAGAGCTGAAAGATCAAAGAGCTGAAAGAAGATCCACTCGAATTACCGGCCCGCAGAAACCTCAGTTGCCCTTCAGCAGCCCGCTCGCGAGGCCGATGAGCACCGGCGCCACCCCCACCGTCAGAAAGGCGGGCAGGAAGCAGAGTCCCACCGGCGCGGTGATCAACACCTGGGCCCGCTGGGCCCTGGCCAGGGCGGCTCGTGACCGCTCCGCCCTGAAGCCCTCGGCCAGCCGGGACACCGGCTCCGCGGCCGGCGCGCCCGTGGCCGCCGCCCGCTCCAGACAGCGGGCCAGCCCGGCCGCGCCCGGTATCGCCCCGAGCCGTCCCCACGCCTCCTCCGGTTCGCCGCCGAGCCGCAGCTCGGCCGCTGTCCGCGCCAGCCGGTCTCCCACGGGCCCGCCCAGCGACTCACCGACCGCCTCCGCCGCCTCACGGGGTCCGGCCCCCGCGGCGAGGCAGGCTGCCAGTAGATCTGCCGCGAGCGGCAGTTGACGGACGGTCTCATCGGCCAGGGTGCCGTCGTCCGGCTTCCGGGTACGCAGCCATCTCCGTACCCCGTACGCCCCCGCGAGCCCCACGAGCAGGCCGGCCGCCCCGCCGACCAAGAGACAGCCGATGACGGCCGCGCAGAGCGGCGGGCCCCAGCGCCGCGCCCAGGCCCCGATCTGCGGCCTCGCTCTCCGCCGTCCGTCCCCGACCGCCAGCAGGCCGTCCTCGACCGCCAGCAGGGCCGCCAGCCTCCCGCGTACGCGCCGTTCGCGCCGTAGAGCCGCCACCGCGAGCACGGCGCACCCGAGGGCGGCAAGGGCCGGGACCACTGCCCACAGCCTGTGGACGACGTCGTGGCTCATGACGCCTCCCCCGCCCGCACGATCCGGACGGCCCACCACAGGCCCGCGCCCTCCAGCGCTCCGCCCACCGCCAGCAGTCCCCAGCCGGCCGGGGTGTGGAGCAGTACCCGCAGCGGGTCCGCGCCCAGAGCCCAGCCCAGCAGCAGACCCACCGCCGGAAGCACCGCGAGCAGCGCGACCGTCGACCAGGCGCCGGTCAGCTGGGCCCGTAACGCTTCCCGTCGCTCCCGATCGGCCCGCAGCGCGGCCTCCAGCCGGTCCAGCCCCGCGGCGAACCCCGCCCCGCCGTCCACGGCCACCCGCCAGCAGGCGGCGAGCCCCACGAGCCCGTCAGCGCCCGGCTCACGGGCCGCCAGGCGCAGGGCGTCCGGTACGTCGCCGCCGAACCGCACAGCGGCGAGCACGGCGGCCTCGGTGCCTCCCAGCCCGCCCGTGGCCCCCGAGGCGGCCAGCAGGGCCTGCGCGGGCTGGAGACCGGCCCTCAGCTCGCCCGCCGCCGTGCCGCACAGCGCGACGACCCCGTCGGCCCGCCGCTCCCGCGATCTCCTCCGCTCCCCCGACCGCAACCTCCGCCTCATCAGCGGCACCGCCACTGCGCCCCCGATCAGCGGCAGCACCGAGTCCCCGAGGACGGCGAGCAGCAGTGCGGGCGGCAGACAGAGCCACTCCCGCCCCGGACTTCGCACCCGCCCCCATGCCCTGGCCGTCCAGCGCCGCCACCGAGGAACCCCCGGCCCGGTGTCGCCCGGCCCGTCGCCGCCCCCGCCGTCCCCGAACAGCAGCACGGCCCGGCGCAGCCCGCGCGCGTGACCGACCGTCAGCCAGGCCGCGGCCCCCGCGCACAGGGCCACCGCGCCCGCCCAGAGCGCCGTCCACAGGACCGTCACAGCGCACCCCCGATCCGCGCCCGCAGCCGTGGCCAGCCCCGCTCGTACGCGAAGGCCTCGGCGCCCCAACGAAGCGCGGGCACCGGCACCACCAACCCCGCGGTGTCCCGCTCCAGCACATGCACCTCGGCGATCCTCCGGCGCCCGTCGCGGTCCCTCACCAGATGGATCACGGCCGAGAGCGCGGCGGCCAACTGGCTGTGCAGCGCCGCCCGGTCGAGGCCCGCCGCCGTCCCCAGGGCCTCCAACCGCGCGGGAACATCCGCCGCCGTATTGGCGTGCACGGTGCCGCAGCCGCCCTCGTGGCCCGTGTTCAGAGCGGCCAGCAATTCGGTGACCTCATGGCCTCTGACCTCGCCGACGACCAGCCGGTCCGGCCGCATCCGCAGCGCCTGCCGGACCAGATCCCGCAGCTCCACCAGTCCCGCGCCCTCCTGGTTCGCCGGCCGGCCCTCCAGCCGCACCACATGCGGGTGGTCGGGCCTCAACTCCGCGGAGTCCTCGGCCAGTACGATCCGTTCGCGCGGCCCGACCAGGCCGAGGAGGCTGGACAGGAGAGTGGTCTTTCCTGTGCCGGTGCCACCGCTGATCAGGAACGACAGCCGCGCCTCGATCAGCGCCCGCAGGACCCGCTCACCGCCTGGTGGCACCGTCCCCGCCTCGGTCAGTTCACCCAGTGAGAACGCCGTGGGCCGCACCACTCGCAGCGAGAGATACGTCGAGCCGACCGCCACCGGCGGCAGTACCGCGTGCATACGGGTCCCGTCGGGAAGCCGGGCGTCCACCCAGGGCCGCGCGTCGTCCAGTCGCCGCCCGGCCACCGCGGCGAGCCGCTGCGCCAGCCTCCGTACGGAAGCGGCGTCCGCGAACGACACGGTGGTCAGCTCCAGCCCGCCGCCCCGGTCCACCCACACCCGGTCGGGTGCGGAGACCAGCACATCGGTCACCGACGGGTCGGCGAGGAGCGGCTCCAGCGGCCCCGTCCCCACCAGCTCGCACCGCAGCTCCTCGGCGGCGCCCAGCACTTCCGTGTCTCCCAGCAGCCGCCCCTGGGCCCGTAAGGCGGCGGCCACCCTCGCCGGCGTCGGATCCGCCCCGCTCGCCGCGAGCCGCAGCCGTACGGCGTCGAGCAGCCCGCCCCCGGCCGTGTCCGCGGTCATGACGCCACGCTCCCGTCCCCGGCCAGGGCCCGCTCCCAGAAGGCCGTACAGAACGCGGCCAGCGGTCCGCGCGCCCGGGAGCCCGGTGGCGCTCCACCGTCCTGGTCCTGCGACAGACCCGCTTCCAGGGGCAGTTCGCCCACGAGCGGGAGCCTCAGCGCGTCGGCGATCCACCGCTCGTCCAGTCCGGCCGCGTACGGACCGCGGACCACCGCCCGCAGATCCTGGAGCACCATGCTCACCGCCGAGGCCACCCGGCGGGCCGCCGCGACCGCCCGCAGTTCGGCCGGCACCAGCAGCAGCCCCAGATCGAGCTGGGCCAGCGCCTCCGCCACGGCCTCGTCGACCCGGCGCGGCAGATCCACCACCACGACGCCACCGCCTCTGCGGGCGGCGGCGAGCACCGACCGCATGGCTTCCGGCCGGATCACCACCGAGTCCCCGCGATCCCAGCTCAGCACCCGCAGCTCATGGAGGCGGGGCAGCGACTCCTCCAGCGCTCCGCCGGCGACCCGCCCTTTGGACGCCGCGAAATCCGGCCAGCGTCTGCCCTGTGTCTGCTCCCCGCCGAGCAGCACATCGAGCCCGCCGCCGAGGGGATCTCCGTCGATGAGGATCGTGCGCCGGCCGCTCCGCGCGGCGGTCACGGCCAGGGCACAGGCCAGCGTCGAGGCCCCGGCCCCACCGCGCCCGCCGATCACGCCGACTGTCAGTGCCTGCCTGCCCACGCCCTCCGCGGCGTCCGCGATCCGGTCGACGAGCCAGCTCTCCGCGTCGGGCAGCCGCAGCACACAGTCGGCGCCGATCTCCACCGCCCGCCGCCATACGTCGGGGTCGTCCTGATCCCGCCCGACGAGCATCACACCCCGTCTGCGGGTGGCACCGCGGCAGCGGGCCGCCGCGTCGTCCCCGACGAGCACCATCGGCGCGTCGTCCCAGCATTCCGTGCGCTCGGGAACCGAATGGTGCACTTCGGGCTCGGCGCCCGCCGCGGCACACAACCGCAGCAGATCGTCGAGCAGCTCCACATCCTCGGTGACGATCAGCGGTCCCGTCCCGCGTCCTTCGGTCGCATGCGACCGGTCGGATGTCATGGATCCAGCCACGATCTCCGCCCCCTATCTATCCACGCCCCGACCCGGAACTGCGAACGCCTCTCGGCGATCTCGCACTCATCCGGTATCGGCGATTCCGGCTTCCGTGAACTTCACGACGGGAATCACCGTGCAGCGGAACGGGAAATCGTGTGGATCTTGCTCGAAAACTGTGGACAACTCACCAGTTGTGAATATCCCGCTCGCTCATACCGGTGACTTCCGGAGAGCAGCGCATCGACTACGCACAGTGACGCGTATACATGGAGAGAGGCCGCCGCACAGAGCCATCGAGGAGAGGAGGACGGCGTGCTGGAGAGTCCAAAACGCGTCCGGACATGCGACGACCCCCGCCGGGGGGGAGAGCGGGGGTCGTCCCCACGGCCGACTCGGGGGGGGGAGGAGCCGGACCGGGTTAGCACGGTCGCGAACGATCCGTGACTTCCATGGTGTACCCGACAGCCTTCTCAGGCAAACCCACGCGCCCGAGCTTACGCCGAATGGTGGGCGCATATGCTCGGCGTCGTGGAAAACCACTCCTTGCCGCGCACAGCAGCCTTCTTTGACCTGGACAAGACGGTCATTGCGAAGTCATCGACGCTGACCTTCAGCAAGTCCTTCTACCAAGGCGGTCTGATCAACCGCCGCGCCGTACTGCGCACCGCGTACGCGCAGTTCGTCTTCCTCGCGGGAGGCGCCGATCACGACCAGATGGAACGGATGCGGGAGTACCTCTCCGCGCTCTGCAAAGGCTGGAACGTCCAGCAGGTCAAAGAGATCGTCGCCGAGACACTGCACGACCTGATCGACCCGATCATCTACGACGAGGCCGCCTCCCTCATCGAGGACCATCACATCGCGGGCCGCGATGTGGTGATCGTCTCCACCTCCGGAGCGGAGGTCGTCGAGCCCATCGGCGAGCTGCTCGGAGCCGACCGGGTGGTGGCCACCCGGATGGTCGTCGGCGACGACGGCTGTTTCACGGGCGAGGTGGAGTACTACGCGTACGGCCCGACCAAGGCCGAGGCGATCAAGGCACTCGCCGAGTCCGAGGGGTACGACCTGTCCCGCTGTTACGCGTACAGCGATTCCATCACCGACGTGCCGATGCTCCAGTCGGTCGGCCACCCGTACGCGGTCAACCCGGACCGCGCGCTACGCCGCGAGGCACTGGCTCGCGATTGGCCGGTTCTCGTCTTCAACCGGCCCGTCCGGCTCAAGCAGCGACTGCCCGCCTTCTCCATGCCGCCCCGCCCGGCGCTGGTAGCGGCGGCGGCCGTGGGTGCGGCGGCAGCGACAGCCGGGCTGGTCTGGTACGCCAGCCGGCGCCGCCAGTCCACCCTCGCGTGACCGGCCACCCCCGCATGGGCGGCGGCCACCGCGTCCGGGCGGGAATCAGCCCCGGTCAACCGCCCCGTCGGAAGCCATCGCGCGCATGACCGTTTCGTCCTTGTTTGAAGCTAAAAGTAAAGAAGTAAAGCCAAGGGTTTCGCATTACTCCGCGCAGGAGTAGAAAGGATTCAACGGCCCGCGAGACCAAGGACATCCGAGAGGATCACCAGTTAACGCATAAGGCCCCACGGACCGAAGCATGGACACCGGGTACCCACGCGACGTCGACCCGTCGATTACGGGCCAGCCGCACCAGGTGACGGGCAAAGCACCCGACCTGATGGGCAACACAACGAGGACGCCTGGTAACTCGGTGGACATGCCAGCGGCGGCGCCAGGACGGTGCCGCCGCAGCCCTGTCGGGACAGATCAGGCCGCGCCTCGCTGGAGCGCCTCACAGACGGCCGTCGATTCCCGGACACCCAGCTCCACCGCGCGTCCGCAGTGGGTGATCCACGCCACCATGCCGTCCGGGGTGCCCGAGAGATAGCCGTCAAAGGCGGCCGCGTAGGCCGCGCGTCCCAGCTCCGCGTGGCCGGCCTCCGCCGGGCAGACCGATTTGGGGTCCAGACCGCTGCCGATGAGCACCACCCGCTCGGCGGCCCGTGCCACCAGGCCGTTGTACGAACCGAAGGGGCGCAGAGCGAGCAGTTCGCCGTGCACCACCGCGGCCGTCACCAGCGCCGGCGCGGTACTGGCCGCGATGATCAGCGCCGACAGCCCGTCCAGCCGTCCCGCCACCTCGTCCGCGCCGGGCAGCGGGGCCTCGGCCGGCGGCCCGGCGATGTCGCCACCGGGCATCTCCACGACCGGCTCGCCCGCCAGCCGGGGCCGGCCCACCGTTCCGTCCCGGACGCCGGAGCCGCCCGCGGCCACCAGATGCAGCCTGGCCAGCACGCGCAGCGGCGACTGCACCCAGATGGAAAGGAGTTGACCGGCCTCCGCGTTCAACCGCAGGGCCGCGCCGACCGTACGGGCCTCGGCACCGGAGCTGAAGTCACTGCGCCTGCGCACCTCTTCGAGCGCCCAGTCGGCGCCGGACAGCGCCGCGGAACCACGCGCCGCGCGCAGGGCCGCTTCCGAGGTGACCTCGTCACTGCGGCGGCGCATGACACGGTGGCTGTAGACACGGTCCACCGCTCGGCGTACGGAATCCACCGCCTCGGGGACTCCCGGCAGGGCGGCCAGCGCGGCAAGGGGATCCTCCGGCCGCGGCGCGAAAAAGCCGTCAGAGGCTGTCGTACTCATAAGTAGGGAGGCTACGCCCATGGCATGCACCCCACCTTGGAGTGGTCTTCCCCGCACGAAACCATCACCTTGAGCAAGACCTCGACTACCCTATGTGAACATGAAGATCGCTTTCGTGGGCAAGGGCGGCAGCGGCAAGACGACGCTGTCCTCGCTCTTCATCCGCCATCTGACCGCCAACGAGGCCCCCGTCATCGCGGTGGACGCCGATATCAACCAGCATCTCGGGGTCGCGCTCGGCCTCGACGAGGCGGAGGCCGCCGCGCTGCCCGCGATGGGGGCGCACCTCCCGCTGATCAAGGACTATCTGCGCGGCAGCAATCCACGGATCGCCTCCGCCGACGCGATGATCAAGACCACTCCGCCCGGTGAGGGATCGCGGCTCCTCCGGGTCGGCGAGAACAACCCGGTGTACGAGGCCTGCGCCCGGTCCCTCGCACTCGACGGCGGCGAGATCCGGCTGATGGCCACCGGCCCGTTCACCGAGTCCGATCTCGGGGTGGCCTGCTACCACTCCAAGGTCGGCGCGGTGGAACTGTGCCTCAACCATCTCATCGACGGCCCCGAGGAGTATGTGGTCGTCGACATGACGGCCGGTTCGGACTCCTTCGCCTCCGGGATGTTCACCCGGTTCGACCTGACGTTCCTGGTGGCCGAGCCGACGCGCAAGGGTGTCTCCGTCTACCGCCAGTACAGGGAGTACGCACGGGACTTTGGCGTCTCACTGGCGGTCGTCGGCAACAAGATCCAGAGCGAGGACGATCTGGACTTCCTCCGTACGGAGGTGGGCGACGATCTGCTCATCTCGGTGGGCCACTCGGACTGGGTCCGGGCGATGGAGAAGGGCCGGCCGCGCCCGTTCGATCTGCTGGAGGCGGACAACCGCTGTGCGCTCCAGACGCTCCAGGACGCGGCGGAGGATTCGTACGAGCGCCGCGACTGGGAGCGGTACACACAGCAGATGGTCCACTTCCATCTCAAGAACGCGCAGAGCTGGGGCAACGCCAAGACGGGCGTCGACCTGGCAGCCCAGGTCGACCCCGCCTTCGTGCTCAACGAGACCCTGGCCGTACGTCAGCCGTCCTAGAGCGTGTCTTCAAAGTGGCGGCAACCGGCGGCGGCGCGGCGCTGTCGCTGGGCGCCGCACCTGTCATCCCGTCATGAGGTCCAGCCCCGGCCCGCACGGTCGGCCGGGGCCGGGGCCCGACGGGTCGCCGTCGGCACGTCCGCGGCTGGTACCTACCCCCGCCGGCGCCTACCCGGTCAGCGCTCGGTCAGTGCTCGCACGCTCGGCGCTTGTACGGTCAGTGCTTGCCGGAGTGGGCCGACGGGTGGGGCGACGGGCTCGCGGAGGCCTTCGAGCCCGCCGCCGCCGTGGGCAGGAACTTCTCCCAGCCTCCCTTGGGCGCCTTGCCGACACGGAGACCGCGCAGCTTGGCCAGGTGCGCCGGGTCCTGTACGTCCAGCCAGTCGGCGAGCTGACGGAAGGACACACACCGTACGTCCTTCTGCACACAGACCTTCTTGATCGTCTCCTCGACGGCACGCATGTAGGTGCCGCCGTTCCAGGACTCGAAGTGGTTGCCGATGATCAGCGGGGCGCGGTTGCCCTTGTAGGCGCGGTCGAAGGCCTGGAGCAGGCCGTCACGCATCTGGTTGCCCCAGTACGTGTGCTGCGACGGGTCGCCGTGGACCGTTCCCGACTGGTTGTACATGAAGTTGTAGTCCATCGAGAGGGTCTCGAAGTCACGCCCCGGTACGGGGACGAGCTGAAGGGGGACGTCCCACATGCCCTCGGTCTTCTTGGGCCAGACCTGGTTGCTGATCCCGCTGGAGTCGTAGCGGAAGCCCATCGTCCGGGCCGCCTTCATCATGTTCTTCTGCCCTTCCAGGCAGGGTGTGCGGGCGCCGACCATCTCCTTGTCGTAGTCGAACGGCAGGGGGGCCTCGCTCTTCAGCCCCGTGTTGGTCTTCCAGTTCTTCACAAAGGACTTGGCCTGGTTGATCTCGCTCTTCCACTCGTCGACGGACCAGGTGCCGACGCCGCCGTCGTCGCCGCAGAAATGGCCGTTGAAGTGGGTGCCGATCTCATTGCCTTCCTGCCAGGCGGCGCGCAGCTCCCGCAGGGTGGCCTTGATCCCCTTGACGTCGTTGAAACCGATGTCCGAGCTGCCCGCCGAGTGCTGGGGCGGCCGGTACTTCTCCGCCTTCTCCTCGGGCAGCAGATAGACGCCGCTCAGGAAGTACGTCATGGTCATTTTGTACTTCTTGCTCAGCTCTCGGAAGTGGGAGAAGAGCTTCTGGCTGTCCTCGCCGGCGCCGTCCCACGAGAACACCACGAACTGCGGGGGCTTCTCACCCGGTTTGAGCCGCTCGGGCTTCGCCAGGTTCGGCTGGGCACCGGTGAACGCGGTCGAGCCGTCCCCGATGAGTTTGACCACGGCCTTGGGGGCGGCGGGCCCCTTCTTGGCTTCGGGGGCCCTCGCCCGGGGGCCGTCCCCGCCCGATCCGGAGCATCCGGCAACGCCGACGGCGAGCGCCGTGACGGCGGCGCCGAAGGCGGTTCTCTTTGTGGCGGCCAGCATCCGCCCACCCTCTTCCTTCAGGTTTCAGTACCGAAGTGCCGAGCGGCGACTGCCGGCACGGCGCCGAGCGCGGACACCGTCGCACCAAGGCTGAAGAAATGAAGAGACGACCAGCCGTACAAGATTACTAATCACTAGGACAGGTGAATGATTGCACCATTTGCCCGGAAAGTCCTGCCACAATCTTTACCCTCCATTACGATTCGTTTACCGAGAGTTGAGCTGCGCATTCCGATGTCGCATGCCATGCCTCTCGGCTGCGCCCCATGGCCGCGTCCGCGCCGCCCCGGAGGAGACGGAAAATATGTCCACGTGTGTCATCTCTCGTACCGATCAGAGCTCTCGGACGAGCCGCGCCCAGCCCACGGCCCGGTTCCCTCGCATCGCACGCTTCCGGAGGCCGCACGACCCACCTCCGGACGGCGGTGGCTTCCGGATCGCGGGGGCGGACCTCTCCGCTTCGATCTCCGTCTTTCTGATCGCGCTGCCGCTCTCGCTGGGCATCGCGCTCGCCACGGGCGCACCGCTCCAGGCGGGGCTGGTGGCCGCGGCGGTCGGCGGTCTGGTCGTCGGCCGGCTGGGCGGGGCACCGCTCCAGGTCAGTGGTCCGGCCGCCGGGCTCACCGTCGTCACAGCCGATCTGATCCAGCGGTACGGCTGGCGCACCACCTGCGCCATCACCATCTGCGCCGGGCTCGCACAGCTCGTTCTCGCGGCACTGCGGGTGGCCCGGTCCGCGCTCGCCGTCAGCCCGGCGATCGTGCACGGGATGCTCGGGGGCATCGGTGTCACGATCGCCCTGGCCCAGCTCCATATCGTGCTCGGCGGTTCACCTCAGAGTTCCGCCGTCGACAATGTGCTGGGGCTGCCCGCCCAGTTGGCCAATCTGCATCCCGGCGCGCTCTCCGTGAGCGTTCTGACCATCGCGGTGCTGCTCGTGTGGCCGCGGATTCCGGGGCGCGTGGGCCGGGGCGTACGGAAGCTCCCGGCCGCGCTCGCGGCGGTGGCCGTCGCGAGCACCCTGGCCGCCCTCGCCGGAATCCGACTGGAGCGTGTCGATCTGCCCTCCTGGAGAAGTCATGCCCTGCCCGAGCTCCCCGAGGGACCCGTGCTCGGGCTGCTCGCCGCCGTCCTCACGGTCACCCTGGTCGGCAGCGTCGAGTCCCTGCTCTCCGCGGTCGCCGTGGACAAGCTGGTGGCCGCCCGCAAGGAACCGGCCGTCCAGATCCCCCGGGCCCGGCTCGACCGGGAGCTGGCCGGACAGGGCGCGGGCAATGTCGTCTCCGGCGCGCTCGGCGGACTGCCCATCACGGGCGTCGCCGTGCGCAGTGCCGCCAATGTGGCCGCGGGAAGTGTCAGCAGGAACTCCGCCATGCTGCACGGCCTGTGGATCGCGGTCGCGGCTCTGCTGCTGGTGCCTGTGCTGGATCTGATCCCGCTGGCGGCGCTGGCCGCGCTGGTGATGTTCGTCGGGATCCAGATGGTGAATCTCACGCACATGCGCAACGTGAGACGGAATCGCGAGCTGCTGGTGTATGTCGTCACACTGACCGCCATCGTGCTCACCGGGGTGCTGGAAGGCGTCGTCATCGGGATCGGGGTGGCGGTCGCGGTCTCGCTGCACCGGCTGACCAGGACGCGGATCACCACGGAGGAGCGGAGCGGGGTCCACCGCGTGCACGCGCGCGGCCAGTTGACGTTCCTCGCCGTGCCGAGGCTCAGCCGGATGCTGCATCAGGTACCGCAGGGCGCGGACTGCGTCGTCGAGTTGGACGGGTCCTTCATGGATCACGCGGCCCACGAGGCACTGCAAGACTGGCGGGCCGCGCATATCGCCCGGGGCGGCACGGCCGAGTTCACCGGCCGGGCGGGAGCCCAGATCGCGGAGTCCACGAGTGAGTTCCATGCCTGCTGCCGCCCCTGGACCCCCTGGCGCAATCACCACTGCGACGGGCATCCCGACGCGGAGCGGGCCACCGCGGCGTGCGCCGCCGCCGGACACACCGCCGCTGGACCCGGCGCGGGATGGACGGCCGTGGAGCAGACGGCCGTGGAGCAGGCGGTCCCGGTATATACGGGAGGCCGCCTGTCCGGAGCGGGGGAGCCCGGCATGGGAGCCATGAGTACGGAGCTCCTGGCCACCGGCGGGGCCGGCGGTACGGAGCCCGGCGGGGTGCTGTCCGGCGAGGCGCCGTCCGGCGGTACGGGATTCGACAGTGTCCGGCAGCCGGGCGAGACGCATGAGGCGCGTACCGGCTCCGGACGGGGAAGTCCCGCAGGAGGCGGGCGTACGTCCAGCATTCTCCAACTGGCCAGCGGGCTCAGCTCCTTCCAGCGGAACACGGCCCCACTGGTGCGCGAAGAGCTGGCGCGGCTGGCCCGCGAGGGGCAACGGCCGTCTCAGCTCTTCCTCACCTGCGCCGACTCCCGGCTGGTCACCAGCATGATCACATCAAGCGGTCCGGGCGACCTCTTCACCGTGCGGAACGTGGGCAATCTCGTACCGCTGCCGGGTACGGACGGTGGGGACGAGTCGGTGGCCGCCGCGATCGAGTACGCGGTCGATGTGCTGCGGGTGGACTCCATCACCATCTGCGGACATTCGGGGTGCGGGGCGATGCAGGCCCTGCTGGACGACTCACCCCGGGCCACCGACGGCGAGCCCGCGACACCGCTGCGCCGCTGGCTGCGCCACGGTCTGCCCAGCCTGGAGCGGATGAGGAGCCGAAGCCACTCCTGGGCCAGGATCTCCGGACGGCTGCCGGCGGACGCGGTCGAGCAGCTCTGTCTCACCAATGTCGTCCAGCAGTTGGAGCATCTGCGGGCCCATGAATCGGTGGCTCGCAGACTGGCCGACGGCACACTGGAGCTGCATGGGATGTACTTCCATGTCGGCGAGGCCCAGGCCTATCTGCTGGCGACCGGCGCCGGGAGCGGCGGAGCCGGCGAAAGGGTCTTCAATCCGGTGGCACCGACCGCGCTGGAGGAGTCGCGCGCCTGAACCCTTCTCCCGCCGCATCCGTGAGAGTGTGTGGCCCCCCTTCCCCACCCCACCCGCCCGGGGGAGGAGGGCCACCCACCGTCGTACGGGAGACCGTGCCGGGGCTGGCGCCACACAGGAGGCCTGAACACATAGGTCTAAACCAATTTCCGGAACACCCTTGTCACCCGGGCATCCGCCTGATGAGCTAGGCCCGGGACACATAGGACGCCCTGGGAAAGGGAGATGTCGTGAGCAACGAAAGCCTGGCCAATCTGCTCAAGGAGGAGCGGCGGTTCGCGCCGCCCGTCGAGCTGGCCGCGCACGCCAATGTGACGGCGGAGGCGTACGAGCGGGCCGAGGCGGACAGGCTTGGCTTCTGGGCCGAGCAGGCGAGGCGGCTCGACTGGGTCACCGAGCCGACCGAGACGCTCGACTGGTCGAATCCGCCGTTCGCGAAGTGGTTCGCGGACGGTGAGCTGAATGTCGCCTACAACTGCGTCGACCGCCATGTGGAGGCCGGCCACGGTGACCGTGTCGCGATCCACTTCGAGGGCGAGCCGGGCGACAGCCGCGCGATCACCTACGCGGAGCTGAAGGACGAGGTGTCCCAGGCCGCCAACGCCCTCACCGAGCTGGGGGTGCGCAAGGGCGACCGGGTCGCGGTCTATCTGCCGATGATCCCCGAGGCCGCCGTCGCGATGCTGGCCTGTGCGCGGATCGGGGCCGCGCACTCGGTGGTCTTCGGCGGCTTCTCCGCCGACGCCGTCGCCTCCCGTATCCAGGACGCCGACGCCAAGCTGGTCATCACGGCCGACGGCGGTTACCGCCGGGGCAAGCCGAGCGCGCTCAAGCCCGCCATCGACGAGGCCGTGACCAAGTGTCCGCAGGTCGAGCATGTGCTGGTGGTACGGCGCACCGGCCAGGACACGGCCTTCGACGACAGCCGCGATGTGTGGTGGCACGACATCGTCAGCCGCCAGTCCACGGAGCACGCCCCTCAGGCGTTCGGCGCGGAGCACCCGCTGTTCATCCTCTACACCTCGGGCACGACGGGGAAGCCGAAGGGCATCCTGCACACCTCGGGCGGCTATCTCACCCAGGCCGCGTACACCCACCACGCGGTCTTCGACCTCAAGCCCGAGTCGGACGTGTACTGGTGCACCGCCGACATCGGCTGGGTGACGGGCCACTCGTACATCGTCTACGGCCCGCTCGCCAACGGCGCCACCCAGGTCATGTACGAAGGCACCCCCGACACCCCCCATCAGGGCCGCTTCTGGGAGATCATCCAGAAGTACGGGGTGACGATCCTCTACACGGCGCCCACGGCGATCCGTACGTTCATGAAGTGGGGCGACGACATCCCCGCCAAGTTCGACCTGACCTCCCTGCGTGTGCTGGGCTCGGTCGGCGAACCGATCAACCCCGAGGCCTGGATCTGGTACCGGGAGAACATCGGCGCCGGCAAGACACCCATCGTGGACACCTGGTGGCAGACCGAGACCGGGGCCATGATGATCTCCCCGCTCCCCGGTGTCACCGAGACCAAGCCCGGCTCCGCCCAGCGCGCCCTGCCCGGCATCTCCGCCACGGTCGTCGACGACGAGGCCAGCGAAGTGCCCGACGGGGGCGGCGGCTATCTCGTCCTGACCGCGCCGTGGCCCTCCATGCTCCGTACGATCTGGGGCGACGACCAGCGGTTCATCGACACCTACTGGTCACGCTTCGAGGGCAAGTACTTCGCCGGGGACGGTGCCAAGAAGGACGACGACGGCGATATCTGGCTGCTCGGCCGTGTCGACGACGTCATGCTGGTCTCGGGGCACAACATCTCCACCACCGAGGTCGAGTCCGCGCTCGTCTCGCACCCCAAGGTCGCCGAGGCCGCCGTCGTCGGCGCCGCCGACGAGACCACCGGCCAGGCCATCGTCGCCTTCGTCATCCTGCGCGGCAGCGCCACCGTCGACGACGGGCTCGTCGCCGAACTGCGCAATCACGTCAGCACCACGCTCGGCCCGATCGCCAAGCCCAAGCGGATCCTGCCCGTCGCGGAACTTCCCAAGACCCGCTCCGGCAAGATCATGCGACGACTGCTGCGCGACATCGCGGAGAACCGCGCGCTCGGAGATGTCACCACCCTCACCGACTCCTCCGTCATGGATCTGATCCAGAGCCAGTTGCCCAGCGCGACCAGCGAGGACTGAGCGGAGGCATCCGGAGCGGGGCGTCAGGCACAGCGCGTGCCCGGCGCCCCCGCCGGGCATCTGTCCCGACCGGTGCTCGCGCCGGTCCACGCATAAAGTGAAGATCGCCTGATACGTCCCCTGCGCACCCCGGTAAGGTGGGCGTCGCGACAACAACACAGCAAGATTCTGGGTGCGCCGGGAAGTCTGGTCGGCATGTGATCCGTCATGTCCGCCGAACCGCCCCGGAGGTCTTCGCCCGTGCCAGCGCCCACGGCCACCACCCGTAAGTTTCTCGGACGCCTGTCACTGCCCGAGCGGAACTATCTCGCGGACGCGCTGCGCACCGAGACCGTCGGTGGCGTACTGCTGCTCGTCGCCGCCGTCGCCGCCCTGATCTGGGCGAACACCCCGTTGAGCGGGAGCTACGAATCCGTACGCGACTTCCGTCTCGGACCCGGCGCGCTCGGTCTCGACCTCTCCGTGGAGCACTGGGCCGCCGACGGGCTGCTCGCCGTCTTCTTCTTTGTCGCCGGTATCGAACTCAAGCGTGAGCTTGTCGCGGGGGAACTGCGCGATCCCAGAGCCGCCGCGCTCCCCGTGATCGCCGCGCTGTCCGGCATGGCCGTACCAGCGCTGGTCTATGTGCTGGTCAACGCGGTCGGCGGCGGGTCATGGGACGGCTGGGCCGTACCTGTCGCCACCGATATCGCGTTCGCGCTCGCCGTTCTCGCGGTCATCGGCACCTCGCTCCCCTCCGCACTGCGCGCGTTCCTGCTCACTCTCGCCGTCGTCGACGATCTGTTCGCGATCCTGATCATCGCCGTCTTCTTCACCAGCGATCTGAACTTCGTGGCGTTCGGCGGCGCCGTCGTCGCCCTCGCCGTCTTCTGGCTGCTGCTGCGGAAGGGGGTGCGGGGCTGGTACGTATATGTCCCGCTGGCCCTGGTCATCTGGGGGCTGATGTACAACAGCGGCGTGCACGCCACCATCGCCGGTGTCGCGATGGGGCTGATGCTGCGCTGCCACAGAAACGAAGGCGAGGAGCACTCCCCGGGCGAGTACATCGAGCATCGGGTACGCCCGGTCTCGGCCGGTCTGGCCGTGCCGCTGTTCGCCCTGTTCTCCGCGGGCGTCCCGGTCTCGGGCGGGGCGCTCGGTGAGGTCTTCCACCGACCGGAGACCCTCGGTGTCGTGCTGGGGCTGGTGGTCGGCAAGACGGTCGGTATCTTCGGCGGTACCTGGCTGGCCGTGCGCTTCACCAGGGCCGAGCTGAACGACGACCTGGCCTGGCCCGATGTCCTCGCCCTCGCCTCGCTCGCCGGGATCGGCTTCACGGTCTCGCTGCTCATCGGCGAGCTGGCCTTCTCGTCCGACCCGGCGCTCACCGACGAGGTGAAGGCGGCCGTACTGACGGGTTCGCTGATCGCCGCCGTCATATCCGGCATTCTGCTCAAGCTGCGGGTGCGGACCTACCGGGCGCTGTACGAGGACGAGGAGCGGGACGAGGATCTGGACGGCATCCCCGACATCTACGAACAGGATGATCCGGCGTACCACCTGCGGATGGCCGCGCTCTACGAGGCGAAGGCCGCGGAGCACCGTCGGCTGGCTGAACACGCGGGGGCGGCGCGCGATAAGGGCGACAGTCCGGCATGATCGGACATCGGATCCGCGGCGGAGAAGTTCGTGGCGGAGAAGCGAGAAGAGGGAGTCACCGATGAGCGACCGCGGCACGCAAGTCGCCGACGCTGTCCGGACCGGCACCGTGGTCCAGCCCGTCAGTACCGACCGCAGTATCGGTCAACTGGTCGCCTCGGCGACCGCCGAGATGTCCGCGCTGGTGCACGACGAGATCGCCCTGGCCAAGGCCGAGCTCCGGCAGGATGTGAAGCGTGGTGCGATGGGCGGTGCGGCCATCACCATCGCGGGCGTCCTCGCCCTGTTCTCACTGCCGGTGCTGAGTTTCGCCGCCGCGTACGGGATCCATAATCTGGGGCTCGGTCTCGCCTGGTCGTTCCTGATCGTCGGCGGAGCGTTTCTGGTGCTCGCCGCACTGGCCGCCGGGCTCGCGCTGCTGAAGTTCAAGAAGGTCAAGCCGCCGGAGAAGTCGATCGCCTCGGCGAAGGAGACGGCCGCCGTGCTCCAGAACGTCAAGCCTCACCCGCGCACGGTGGGGAAGCGCGTCAAGTCTGTGGCACGCTCGTCTGCATGACCGCCGCTGATTCCGACCCGGGCAAGGCCCACGGCTCGCCTGCGACTTCTGGTGCTTCCGGTGTTTCCGGTGCCTCTGGTGCGTCTGATCACCCCGGTTCGACGTCGTCCGCCGGTTCGACGTCGTCCGCTGGCACAACGCCGCTCTCCGGCGCAACGCCGCTCTCCGGTACGTCGCCGACCTCCGGTACGTCGCCGACCTCTGCCGTCCGTCTTGCTGGTCCCTGGACACACAGGGATGTGGCGGCCAATGGTGCCCGCTTCCATATCGCGGAGTTGGGCGAGGGACCGCTGGTACTGCTGTTGCATGGCTTTCCGCAGTTCTGGTGGACCTGGCGGCATCAGCTCACGGCGCTCGCGGACGCCGGCTACCGCGCCGTGGCCATGGACTTGCGGGGCGTGGGCGGCAGCGACCGTACGCCCCGGGGGTACGACCCCGCCAATCTGGCCCTCGACATCACCGGTGTGGTGCGCTCCCTCGGCGAGCCCGACGCCGCGCTCGTCGGGCACGACCTGGGCGGCTATCTCGCCTGGACCGCGGCCGTGATGCGGCCCAAGCTGGTGCGCAGACTCGCGGTCTCCTCGATGCCGCACCCGCGCCGCTGGCGCTCGGCGATGCTCTCCGACTTCGCCCAGAGCCGGGCCGGTTCCTATATCTGGGGCTTCCAGCGGCCGTGGCTGCCGGAACGTCAGCTCGTCGCGGACGACGCGGCGCTGGTGGGGCGGCTGATCCGGGACTGGTCCGGGCCCGCGCTCCCCGACGACAAGGCGATCGACGTCTACCGGCGCGCGATGACCATCCCCTCGACGGCGCACTGCTCGATCGAGCCGTACCGCTGGATGGTGCGGTCGATGGCACGGCCCGACGGCATCCAGTTCAACCGGCGGATGAAGCGGCCGGTGCGGGTGCCCACGCTCCAGTTGCACGGGTCGCTCGATCCGGCGATGAGGACGCGAAGTACGGCGGGATCGGCCGAGTATGTGGAAGCGCCCTACAGGTGGCGGCTGTTCGATGGGCTCGGGCACTTTCCCCATGAAGAGGACCCGGCGGCGTTCTCCGCGGAGCTCATCAACTGGCTCAAGGATCCCGAGCCGGACCGCTAGCCGAACCGCCGGCCGGACCGCTGGAAGAACGGCTGGCCGAACCGCCGGCCGAACCCCTGACAGGGGCCGTCGGCAGGGACCGCGGACGGGGACCGAAGACGTAACCCGGACGACTGATTCGCTGCGCCGATATGGTCACCCTCTGAACGCTTGTCCTACGAACAGCCAATTGCCTCGCGCATAGGCCAATTGGCCCTCTCCCGTACGGTTACCGACCATGGGGCAGGGGCAGACGTCGGGGTATGGGCTGGACGCACGACTACGGTGACGCCGCACGCAACCGCCGCTCGGCCGCTGGGCCGATCACCCACAAAGGGGGCGGCCAGGAAGGTCAGGGGCATGATGCGCGCCTCGGCATTTCCCTGATTCTCCGCCGCAGGGCACGCTGGGTTTCCGCCCGGCTCCGCCATCAACGCGGCTAGACAGGTCGGACGAGCGGGCTCCAGGTCCGTCCGGTCGGACGGACC
>NZ_JBSGVS010000074.1:0-43239 GCF_053608565.1 Streptomyces sp. NPDC055025 | reverse complement strand
ACGGGCCAGGCGGGACTTTCGAAACACGCCCTAGCCCCGTCCGTCAGCCGGGGGCCGACGGAGGACGGAAGTGAGGGACGAAGGATGCGGATCGGCGAAGCGGCGGCGGCGACCGGCACGACGCCCAGGGCGCTGCGGTTCTACGAACAGCGCGGGTTGCTGCCCCCGCCCGTCCGTACGGCCTCCGGCCAGCGCGAATACGGTCCCGCCGAGATCGAGCGGGTCCGTGTCATCCGCGAGTTGCTGGGTCTCGGACTCACCGTCGAGGATCTGCGCAGTTGCGCCGACCGCCTCCATCTTCTCTCCGAGAACCCCGGGCGGCGGTGCGGTTCCGTCGAGGCCGGTGCCCCCGCCTCCGGCGTCGTCGGCCGCAGGCTCGCCGTGCTCGACGCCGAGATCGGCCGGCTGACGGGAATCCGTGAGAGCCTCGCGCGGCGCGCCTCCGGGAACGACTGACGGACGGCACCGGCCCGGCCGTTCGTACCCTCGGCCGTTCGCGCCGGACCGCCTGTGCCTGTGCCTGTCAGAATCCGGTCAGGACGCCGTACCGCTCGGCTCGGCGGCCAGCAGTCGCCGCCGTATCTCCTTCTCCTGGGCCCGCCGCGCGGTGACATCCCTGATGACCGCCCCGACATGGCTCGCGTTGCCGTCGGAATCGGTCAGCAGCACCACACTGAACTCGATCGAGACGGTCGAACCGTCGGCGGTCAGCGCGGGCACGGCCAGGAGGTCGTCATCCCCGTACTTGCTGGCGCCGGCGGCCATGGCCGCCACGAATCCGTCCCAGTGACGCTGCCGGTGCTTCTCGGGAATGATCACGTCCAGATCGCGCCCGGCCACCTCGGCGGCCGAGTAACCGAAGATCCTCTCGGCGCCCCGGTTCCAGTAGCGGATCAGCCCTTCACGGTCGATGATCACCAGGCCGTCGGGCGCCTTGGCCGCCATTCCGAGTACGACTTCGGGGTCCAAGTCTTCCATGACGCCTCCGCGTTGGGGTGATCCATCGCCATCGTCCCATCGATGCGCCGATCCACCGGCAGAAACGATTGTATGCAGTAGACGACGCCCGGGGCGCTGGTTCCGCCCAATCTTCGGGCCGCGAGCTGGCCACGCCCGCGCGGGCGTGGCCGGCTCGATCCGCCCGAAAGACCCTAGGCCCCGGTGTCGAACCGCGCGTCGAGGACCTCGTCGAGTTCGGCCGCCCACTTCTTGAGCTGCTCCCTGGACGAGCCCTCCACATCGTGCTGGAACCACCGCTGGGAGGACGTATAGACCGTGATGCCGAAACGGCGCCCGAACCGCGGGACGTCCGTTTCCACCGCCTTGATCTCCTCCCAGTCGAAATCGGCCTCCTCGCCGTCCAGCCGAAACCTGATTCCGGCGTGGTCGGCGAGGATGACTCCGCGCCGGTCCGACGCCTCGAAGACGGGTCCGTCGTCTTCCTGTTCCTCCTCGGCGGGCGTCACCGCTTCGCTGTCGGCCACCTTCCCTTCGGCGGAGCCGGCGGTCTTTTCCCCTGGAACGGCGTCTTCCGGCGGCGTGTCCACCGCCGTCGGCTCCGGGGCCGGGGCGTTCTCGTCCGCCTCGTCCACCCCGGCAGGGTGCGAGGGCAGCAGCCCGGGTACATACGCCGGATCGGTCCCGGCCGGGTGCGTCGGCAGAATACTGGGATCTGTGTGTTGCTCCACGGGGAGCAGTATGGCCGACATCCCTGTGTCCACAACCGCCGGGCGGAGCAGTCGGATCCACCGGGTCCGCCGGACGGCGACCGGCCGTGGGGAACGAACACCCCGGATATGGATGAGCCGGGTCGGACAAGGCGGCCCGAGGGTGTCGAGCGACGCGTGGGGGGATGGAACACATCGTGATGATCGAGTCCGTGCGGTACATGTCGCGGTGTTCGGACTGCGGCTCGGTGATGGAGTGCGTCGGCGCTCAGGCGTTGGTCGGGCACACCCTGGAATGGGACATCGGCCACCACTGCCCCTCCTGTGGCACGACTCTGTACGAGTGCGGGCCGGGGGGCGGCGACATGCCCGAGGATCTGCGTGGGCGTCTGCTGGCAGAGCACGGTGCGGCCCGGGTCGCCCTCGGCGATCCTCCGGCGCGTCCGGCCATCGTGATGAAGGTTCTCCGTGCCGAGTTCGGCGGCGGCCCGGCCCATGCCAAACGGCTGCTCCAGCGGATCAGGGACGGCGTGCTCGTGGGGACGATGCCGGAGACAGCTCTTCTCGTCGAGCGCCTGCGTGCCGCCGGAGTCGAGGCGGAGGCCGAGCGGCTGCCGCCGGGCGGAGACCAAGTGCGTTGACCCGGAAGGAATCTCATGGCAGCCGCAGCGCGTTTCCCGACGACCCGCGCCGCGGTGTTCCGCGCGGTGCGCGCGATCAGCGCGCGGGACGACTGGTGGCGGCACCGGCCCGTGCGCCGCGGCTCAGCGCACCGACGCCGCCGGGGGACGCTCGCGTACGGCGCCGTACGCGATGAAGTACGCCGGTACCCGGTTCAGCCACCGTGAGGCGGTCAGCGACTCGGTCATCCGCCGCGCCCTCCTGGGATCGCCGAAGGCCGGGCGTCCGGCCAGCACCGGTTCGACGACCCGTGCGTGGGCGATCCGTTGCAGCGCCTGCGCCAAGGCCGCGGTGGGCCACCGCCGGCGCTGGACCGCGCGTACGTCCCGCAGCCCGACCGCGCCCTCGCGCAGCGGCTCGACGAGATACCGCGCGGCGGCCACGGCGTCCTCGACGGCGAGGTTGACTCCGATCCCGAAGACCGGCGACATCGCGTGTGCCGCGTCGCCGATGCACAGCAGCCCAGGGCGGTGCCAGCGCCTGAGGCGGTCGAGCCGTACGTCGAGCAGCTTCACCTCGTCCCATGACCGCAGCGCGTGCACCCGGTCCGCGAGCCACGGGACGGCGGTCGCGAATTCGGCCATGAACCGGTCGAGACCGGCCGCGCGGCGCCTGCCGTCGGATCCCTTGGGAATCAGCGCGGAGCACTGCCAGTACTCCCCGCGGTCGATCGTGACGGCGAGAAGCCGGTCGCCGGCGCTCACCACGAGCCCGCGCGGGTCGCTGTCCCGCCGCGGCAGCCGGAACCACCAGGCGTCCATGGGGCAGGTGAACCGCCGCGGCCTCAGTTCGGGTCGCCACCGCGCCAGCGAGCCCCGCCCGTCGCAGGCCACGGTCAGCGAGGCCCGTAGCTCACCGGTACGGCCTTCGGGCGTGCGGTACCGCACCCCCCTGACCCGTCCGCGCTCCACCAGGAAGGACGTGGCCTCGGTGTTCATCCGCAGGGAGAAGGACGGCTCCCGCCCGGCCTCGTCCGCGAGGAGGTTGAGCAGGTCCCGCTGCGGCACCATCGCGATGTAGTTGTACGGGGCCCGCAGCGCGCCGATGTTCCCGACGGTGACCAGCGAGCGGTCCGGGCCGAGCGGCAGCTGGATCGTTGTCACCCGCCGCTGCGGCAGCCGGGCGAACCGCTCGGCGAGGCCCAGCTCGTCCAGCAGGGCCAGGGTGGACGGATGCACGGTGTCACCGCGGAAGTCACGCAGGAAGTCGCCGTGCTTCTCCAGGACCGTGACCTCGACACCGGCTCGGGCCAGCAGCAGACCGAGAACCATTCCGGCGGGCCCGCCGCCCACCACACAGCACGTGGTCCGCTCCATCGCGCCCGCTCCCTTCGGTGAGATCTCGGGAACCATCACACGGGGACATATAACCCCAAGCCTGGCAGGTCCGCCGCACGTGATCGTGACGTGGTCCGGCGTAGTCCGACCTGTGCCGCCTCGCCCCGAGCGGACCGGCGGACCGGCGGACCGGCGGCTTCGGCGGCTTCGGCGCTTCAGCGTTTGAGTGACTCCGCGTCCCCCATCACCACCACCGGCCTCTTCCCCGGATCCAGCCGCCGCAGCAACTCCTTCATCCGCCCGCGCGGCAGCGAGACACACCCCTCGGTGGGGCCGCCGTGATCCACATGGAGCCAGATGCCGCCGCCCTTGTCCGCACCGAGCGGGCGGGTCCAGTCCAGCGGCGTGTTGCCCGGTACGCGGTTGTAGTTGACCGCCACGACGTAGTCGAAGGACCCGGCGAGCGATTCGCCCTGGAAACCGGTGCCCGAGACCGAGAAGGCGGGGCCCCGGTCGTACGGGAGTCTCGTGCCCGGATCGGGCAGCAGCCCGCCCGCGTCGGTGAGGCCGAACACACCGATCGGCGTACGCAGATCGCCCCGGTCGTGGTCGTCGGTCCAGCCACGCTTCGCGTTGTGGGTGGGCCATACGTCGGTGACGGGTGTCCAGCCGGTGACCGGGTCGCGCTCGTAGACCAGCACGGTACCGGTGTTGCGGTTCTTGCCCGAGCCGGTCGCCACGACAGCCTGGGTCGTCCCCGGAGGGATGGCGGCGAGGGTCTTCGGGCCGAGTCCGGGTATCTCCCTCGGTTCGGCCGTCCGCGGCTCGGAGGTCCGCGGCTCGGGGGCGGACCGGCCGGCGGCGCCACCGAGGGAACCGGCGCCGTCCGTCCCGTCGGCGCTCTTGCCGTCGACGCCCTTCCCGTCGGCGGTCGTCCCGCCCGGCGGGGATCCTCCGATGGCCGTCGCGCCCCCGCAGCCGCTGAGCAGCAGGCCTGAAGCGAGCAACGCGGCGGCCAGGCGCGGCCTTCCGCGGACAGATCTGACAGACATGGAGGGACCTTTCGTCATGCGTTCGTCGTACGTTCAGGGGAGCTTGGTGCGCGCCGAAGTGCCCGCACCGGCGGACAGTCCCGCCCGCCCAGGTCCGGACCCGAGCCCGGGTCCGGACCCGAGCCTGAGGACGGGCCCGAGCCTGAGGACGGATACCGGTCCAGTCCCCGGGCCGGGCAGGGTTGTTCGCACGCGGTGAGCCGCTGCGCCGAGGCGAAGCCCCTGGCCTGCGCCTTGTGTCCAAGGCCCGCCGGCGTCCGGAGTGCCTGCCAGTGTTCGGGCAGCCGCGGAGTCGGACCGGCCACCTCGGAGAATCCGACCCGGGTGTCCGGCGCGTTGTCCCGTGTGGTCACCGAGGGGACGGGGGCGGCGGGCCACACCGCTTCCGAGCCGCCGCCCAGCGCCTCGGGCAGGAGGGCGCCCGCCAGCACGAGCCCGGTCACGGCCGCCGCGGCGGCACCCGCCGTACGCCGTCGGCGCCCGGTGCGTACGGCCCGTTCCCGTACCCGACGCAGCCGCCCTTCCGGTGCGGGCAGCCGGGGCACGGCCCGTTCCAGCAGAACCCGCAGCTCCCGCTCCTCCGGCTCCCACCGCTCACGCTCGGGCCCAGCGTCCCGCCCCCGCCGCTCTCCTCGGTCTCCCACGCCTCTGGAACACGTTGGGATGCCGGTCAGGTTGCCTCCGCGGCGGGGAATCTCCCTGCGACCTCGGTCACGACCTCGGTCACTGGTCCTGCCGGTCCTCGGACCGGCAGGACTTGCCGATCGCCCTCCGGCCTCCGTGCTCCCGCCGCGGGCAGCGGGCATCCCTCCCCTCCTGGGACCAACGGGACGTTCCTGGGGGTAACAGGGCCAGGCGGGGAACATGTCCCGTCGCTACCGTTGATGTCATGGACGGCAGCGACAACCGCATCGGTGAGTACCTCCGTGCCCGGCGCAACCTGGTTCGCCCGCAGGACGTGGGACTGCCGGGCGGTGGCCTGCGTCGCGTACCCGGACTGCGGCGCGAGGAGGTGGCGATGCTGGCCGGTATCAGCAGCGACTACTACCTCCGGCTGGAACAAGGCCGCGATCATCGTCCCTCGCCGGAGGTTCTCGACGCCCTGGCGCGCGTTCTGCGGCTCGACGCCGAAGCGGCCGCCCATCTGCACCGGCTGGCGCGGCCGGTGCCCAGGAAACGAACGGCACGGAAACCGGAGCGGGTGCCGACAAGCATTCGCCAGCTGATCGACGGCTGGCCCGACAATCCCGCGTATGTGCAGAACAGGTTTCTGGACATACTGGCGGTGAACGCGCCCGCGGCGGCCCTTTCCCCGAACTACGCGCCCGGGGTGAATCTTCTGCGGGCCGTGTTCCTCGATCCCGCGGAGCGTGCGTTGCGCAGGGACTGGGAGGAGGCGACAGCGGAGGGGGTCGCCGGTCTGAGAACCCTCGTCGGGCCTGATGTCGACGATCCCCGACTGGTGGAGCTCGTCGGAGAGCTGTCGGTCCGGAGCGAAAGATTCCGGCAGCTCTGGGGACGCCATGACATACAGCCGAAGAAGGGCCGCGTCAGCCGGCTCTCCCATCCACAGGTCGGCGACATGGATCTTCAGTCCAACAAACTCACCATCGGCGGTACGGACGGCCTGATCCTGGTGGCCTTCCACGCGGAACCCGGCAGCCGGAACGCCGAACTGCTGGCGATATTGGGAAGCCTTACCGCTTCCGACGGCACGGCGGCGCAAGGGATTCCGACCACCGATCCGTCGGCGAGCAGCGAAAAGGAATAGTCCGTCCGCGCGGCGCGAGGGGGCGGCGTGACCGTACGACGCCGCACGGCCGCACGGCACCGCACGACACCCCCGGAGCGGCTGGAGCGGCCGGACGGGGGACGTTCACTCTTGCGGGGCCGCCGTGGAGCCGAGGTCGAACGAGGACAGCGGAGTCAGTTCCTGTTCGGCCCACACGGTCTTGCCTCCCGTGGTGTACCGGGTGCCCCGCCGGTGGGACATCTGCGCCACGAGGAAGAGGCCCCGGCCGTCCTCGTCGGTGGTCCTGGCGTGGCGCAGACGCGGAAGGCTGTTGCTGCCGTCGGAGACCTCGCAGGTCAGAAGCTGGTGCCGGATCAGGCGCAGACCGATCGGGCCGACGGCGTGGCGGATGGCGTTGGTGACCAGCTCGCTGACGATCAGCTCGGTGGTCATCGCCAGATCCTCCAGCCCCCACTCGGCGAGTTGCCCGACGGCCAGGGACCGGGCGGTGCTGACGACGGCGGGATCGGGCGGCAGCTCCCACGAGGCCGTCTGGGTCGGGCTGAGCGTGCGGGTCCGGGCGAGGAGCAGGGCGACATCGTCGTACGGCGCCGGGGTCTGTAGCGAATCGACCACGGCCGAGCGCAGATCCCCCAGCGGAAGGCCGGGTTGTGCCAGAACGGTGCTCAGACGGCGCATCCCGGCGTCGATGTCCTGGTCGCGGCTCTCGACGAGGCCGTCGGTGTAGAAGGCGAGCACACTTCCCTCGGGCAGTTCCATCTCCACGGCCTCGAAGGGCACCAGTCCGAGGCCGAGCGGGGTTCCCGCGGGAAGGTCGGGGAAGGTGACCTTGCCGTGCGGGTCGACGATCGCGGGCGGCGGGTGGCCGGCCCGCGCCATCGTGCAGCGCCGGATGACCGGGTCGTAGACGGCGTACAGACAGGTGGCCCCCAGGACCGCGGTGGCCATGCCTTTGCCGTCGGCGTCCTCCTCGATGAGGCGGATGGCCAGATCGTCGAGGTGGGCCAGCAGTTCGTCGGGGGGCAGATCCATGTCGGCGAGGGTGTGTACGGCGGTACGGAGCCGGCCCATGGTCGCCGCGGCGTTGATGCCGTGCCCGACCACATCGCCGACGACCAGGGCCACCCTGGCGCCGGACAGCGGGATCACATCGAACCAGTCGCCCCCGGCGCCGTGCCGGCTGTCGGCCGGCAGATAGTGCGAGGCCACCTCGACGGCGGTCCCGCCGGTGAGGCGCTGCGGGAGCAGATTGCGCTGGAGCGCGAAGGCCGTGGCGCGTTCGCGGGTGTACCGGTTGGCGTTGTCCAGGGACAGCGCGGCCCGGTTGACGAGTTCCTCGGCGAGGATCAGATCGTCCTGCTCGAACGGCGTCGGGTCCTCCGTACGCGCGAAGAGCGCCACGCCGAGCACCGTGCCGCGCGCGTGGATCGGCACATACATGCAGGAGTGGATCCCGACCTCGTTGATCCTCTCCACCCGTACCGGGTCCTGGCCGAGCCACGACCCGGGAGATGTGTCCACGACCCGTTCCATATGGGACTTCCCGGAGGACAGAACGCGTGTGAAGGGCGAATCCCCCGGGACGAAGACCGCCTCCCCCCGTGCCCACAGGGCCTCGGGGGCACCCGGGCGGACCGATGCCACACCCGCGCGGCAGAACACGGGAACGCTGTCGCCCATCGGCCCCAGCCGGGCCAGGGGCTCCTCACCGAGCGGGACCGACTCCGCGAGGTCGACGGCGGCGAAGTCGGCGAGGAGCGGCACGGCGAGATCGGCCAGCTCCTGCCCGGTCCGCATGACGTCCAGGGTGCTGCCGATACGCGTGCTGGCCTCGCTGAGGATCGCCAGGCGTTCGCGCGCCTGCTCCCTGCGGGTGACATCCGTCCACATGGCGCACACGCCCAGCGCATGGCCGCCTCCGTCCTCCAGACGGAAGATGGAGACGGAGAACGCGCGTTCCCGGTGCCGGTCCAGCGGCACCCACGCCCGGAACTCCAGGTCCACCACCGGCGTGCCGGTGTTCAGCACTCGCCGCATCACCGCCTCGGCCTCCACGGCCTCGGTGATACCGGGCAGTGACTCCGTCAGCCGGCGCCCGAGCCGCTCCTCGCGGGGGATGCCGTCCTGCAGTTCCAGGGTGTCGTTCACCCAGGTGCAGCGGAGCTCCGGATCGCGGACGATGATCCCGATCGGCGCGCGGGCCAGCAGCGACTCCAGCACCAGTCCCTTCGCCGCTCCCGGCGAGACCGCGGCCGCGTCGCCCGCCGAGACCAGCCACTGCGCCGTTCCGTCCGGGCCGGACAGCGGGGAGACCCGCAGGTTCATATCGAGCCTGCGGCCGTCACGATGGCGAAGCGCCGCGAAACCGGACCAGCCGCCCTGGGTACGGCACCGCTCCGCGAACACCGAGGCCTTCGGCGCGTCTCCGTCGGGGAGCAGCACGATCCCGGCGAGCCGGCCCATCACCTCCGCGGCCGAGTAGCCGACCAGCCGCTCAGCGGCCGGCGTCCACCCGATCACGACCCCTTTCGCGTCCAGCACCGCGGTCGCCGTGCCGTCCGTCCGCACCGCCCCCTGCACGGCGTCGAACGCCATGCGCTCAGTGCTGTCCACCGTGGCCATCCCGCCTACGAGGTGCCTCCCGGACGGCCGGAGTCGCGTCGGCCGTACGGTCGAGCCGGTCAGCCGGCAGCCCACACTCAAAACTCATCATTCCGACGTTAGCATGATTTGTAGACAATATTCAGTACTACATTTGATCACGCTCAAATCCGGACTATCCGGTCCCCCCTGAGCACCACCCCACCGAACCGATCTAGATATTTATGGGTCGATATGGCCGGGTAGGAGCCAGACAGGGGGAGAGCGCTCCGCCGGGGAACCAGGGAGCCGCAATGGATGAGCATGCCGATGTCATGGGCGAGCCGGGCTTCTGCCTTCCCGCCCCCGCCGTCGCGGTGCTGGACGGACACGGCAGGATCATGGAGTGGTCCGCGGAAGCGGAGCGCCTCGTGGGCATGACCTTCGCGGAGGTGGAAGGCCGGCCGTTCGCCGATCTGCTGGTCGCGCCGCCGCCACCGGCGGAAGGCACCGGGCCGGAAGCGCGGTCGGTACACACCGGACCGGAAGCGCGGATGGCAGACACCGGGCCTGCGGCAGACCGCCGGCCGGAATCAGGAGGGCCCGCCGCGTTCGGCGCCCCCGGCACTCGCGCGGTCCTCGCGCGGTCCGCCCCGGGCAAGGACACGGACGTCTTCCTGTGGTCGTCACCACTGGCCGGCTCCGGGGGCCGCCTCGTACTGCTCGTTCCGCTCAGCCAGGCACTCGGATGGGGACACGGGTTCTCCTTCCTGCACGCGGTATTCGGGCAGGAACTGGTCGGCATGGCATTCCACGACACCGATCTGACCGTGGTGCGGACGAACATCACCCCGGAGATGTTCGGCGGCCCGCCGCTCACTCCCGGCGACCGGCTGGACGCCGTCCTGCGGGTCGACGACGCGGCGGCGGTCGAGGTGCTGCTGCGGCAAGTCCTCAAAACAGGTACGCCCATCTTCGGGCACCAGTCACGGATGCGCTCCCGGAAGCCCGGTGAGCGTGAGTGGACGCTGTCACTGAACGTGATGCGGATGGAGAACGCCCGGGGAGAGCCGGCCGGACTCATGGTGTCGGTCGTCGACGTCACCGAGCAGAGCAGGATCCGCCGCCATCGCGATCTGCTGCACCGGTCCGCCAGCCGGCTGGGAATGTCCCTCGACATCACGCGGACGGCGCACGCCCTGACCGACATCGTCACACCCGACCTGGCGAATATCGTCACGGTCGACCTGTCCGAGCCCGTCCTGTCCGGCGGCGAACCCCCGCAGGTGTTCGGCAGCGGTGAATCGGACCTGGTCCGCGTCGCGGTCGCCTCCACCGACGGCCCGTGGCCCCCGGAACTGCTCCAGGCCGACGCCGTCTATCCCGCCCTGCCGCCGAGCCCCGAGTTGCGCCAGTTGCAGAAGAACCGTTCCGTCCGGCTGACCCGGGACGAGGTGATCCACGCGCTGGGGGAGATGGCTCCTCTTCTCGTTCCCCCGGATGCCCACGATCTGGTCGCGACACCGCTCCACGCCAGGGGCCGGGTGCTCGGCACGATCACGGCGTGGCGCACCCGGCAGCCCGGACCGTTCGACGACACCGAGATGGAACTGCTCGCGGAGATCGGCTCCCGGGCCGCGCTCGCCATCGACAACGCCCGTCGTTACGCCAGGGAGCACCGTACGGCGATGACCTTGCAGCAACGGCTCCTGCCATGGGCGACCACGGACACCCCGGCGGCCGAGACCACCGCCCTCTACCGGCCGTCCCACGGCGGACACGGCATCAGCGGAGACTGGTTCGACGCCATCGCGCTGCCGTCCCTGCGGGTGGCGCTGGTCGTCGGTGATGTCATCGGGCACGGGCTGATCGCCAGCGCCACGATGGGACGGCTGCGTACGGCCATCCAGACCTTCGCCGATCTGGAACTGGATCCCGCGGAGGTCCTCACCCATGTCGACGACCTGGTCCACCGGCTCGCGGCCGAAGCGCCGCCCGCCACGCGCGATGTCGTGGGAGCCACCTGCCTGTACGCCGTCTACGACCCGGTCACCGGCCGGTGCACCCTGGCCAGCGCGGGGCAGCCGCCTCCCGTACTCGTCGGTCCCGACGGCACGGCCCGGCTGATCGACGTCGACGCCGGACCGCCCCTCGGAGTCGGCGGCGTCCCCTACGAGTCCAGCACCATGGAGATCGAGGCGGGCAGCGTCCTCGCTCTCTACACCGACGGAATACTCGGTCTGAAACCGTATGCCGACGGCGACGGGATACGACGCCTCAAGGACGAGATCGCCGTCCAGACGCACTCGCACCGGGCGCTGGACGACACGCTGGACGACATCGGGCAGGCCGTTCTCGGCGACGTCCGCGGGGGACCGTCGCGCGACGACGTCACCTTGCTGCTCTCCCGTATGCGACGACTGCCGAAGGACAGTGTGCGGAGCTGGGCGTTCCCGGCGGATCTGGACGCGGTCTCCGAGGCCCGCGCCGTGGCCGGGCACCAGTTGGCGGCCTGGAATCTGGCCGGTGTCGCCTTCACCACGGAACTCGTGGTGAGCGAACTCGTGACCAACGCCATCCGCTACGCGGGCGGACCGGTGGAACTGCGGCTGATCCGGGACCAGACCCTGATCTGCGAGGTCACCGATCCGAGCAACACACAGCCTCGGCTGGTACGGGCCGGCGACACCGACGAGGGCGGACGCGGACTGTTCATCGTGGCTCAGTGCACCAACCGCTGGGGCTGTCGCTACGGGCGCAGGGGCAAGACCATCTGGGCCGAACTGCCGCTCGTCGAGCGCGCGACCGGTCCGCCGACCTCCTAGGGCCTCGCTCTGGGGCCTCTCGTTCCAGGGCGTTCCAGGGCCCCTCGTTCCAGGGCCTCTCCTTCGGATCGTGCTGGGCCACGGGCGGATCAGTGCCGGTCTTGAGACGGGGCCGGGGCAGCGCCGGGCTCAGTCGACGGCGTCGCTCAGCAGATCCCGCAGTGTCAGTGCCGCCGGTAGCGGGGCGGCGGGCAGCGCCACATGGACGGTCCGGCGCAGGGCCGGGTCGGTGAGGCGGCACAGGACGAGTTCGCCGGGGACCGCACGGGCGGCCAGTGAGGGGACCAGCGCCACCCCCAGCCCGGCGGCCGCGTAGCCGAACTTCCCGGACCACTCCGCGATCCTGATGATCTTCCTGGGGGTGAAGCCCGCCCGTGCGCAGGCGTCGGCGAGCATCGTGGGACGGTCGCCGTACGCGCTGTGAAGCCATGCCTCGTCGCGCAGTTCACGCAGGTCGACCGTCGCGGCTCCGGCCAGGCGGTGCCCGCGCGGGAGGGCGACGAAGAGTTCGTCCTCACAGAGCACGGTCGTCGTGACACCGTCGGCCGACGGCAGACCTGACGGGTAGTCGCTGACGACGGCGAGGTCCAGCGCCCCGTCCGCGAGACGCTCCATCAGCGTGTCGGTCGGGCCCTCGACCGCGACGACCTCGACATCCGGCCTCGCGTTCTGGAGCGTCCGCAGGGCGGCGGGCACCAACGAGATGTTGGCGGTGGCGAACGCGCCCATGTGCAGCAGCCCGCCGTGCCCGGCGTGCAGTACGGCCAGCTCCCGCTCCGCCCGCGACAGCCGGTCCAGCACCTCCGCCGCGTGCCGGTGCAGCGCGCGGCCGGCGGGATTCAGCCGTACGCCTCGGGGAAGCCGGTCGAACAGCGGTCCGCCCGCCCGCTGCTCCAGCGCGGCGATCCGCCGGGACACCGCGGACTGCGTGTAGTTGAGCCGGACCGCCGCCTTGGTGAACGATCCGGTCTCCGCCACGGCCACCAGCAGCCGAAGCGCGTCGCTCTCGAACATGTCTCCCCCGCCTCCCCGTTCCTTCATCCTTCGCCCACGCCCACGCCCATCTTCCTCCAACCCATGCATCACGCGCATGGGTTCCATGCGATCCAGTCGCTGGTGGAATGCCTTGTCCCGTCCTAACGTCGTTCACGCGGCAGGGCTCCAGGGGACGGCAGAACTCCGGGGGAACGGACTCCGGGGAACGGGCTCCGCCGCTCCGACGGCCGATGAGATCCGAGGGGGAAGTGTGCTGTCACGAAGGGAAATGGAGAGGGGACGGGACCGGTGACCCAATCCGGTGTGCTGGCGTTGCCGGCGATGCTGGCCGATCTGGAGGAGCTCGTGCTCTGCGAGTCCTTCTCGAACGACCACGCGGCGGTGGCGCGCAGCGCGGAGGTGGTCGGCGCCCTGGGGACAAGACTGCTGGGGGCAGAGCCGGAGACGGTCGTGATCGACGGTGTGACCCATCTGCGGTGGGCCTTCGGCACCCCGCGGGTCCTGCTGATGGGACATCACGACACGGTGTGGCCCCTGGGCTCTCTCCGGCACCACCCCTGGTCGGTGACCGACGGGATCGCCCGCGGCCCGGGAGTCCTGGACATGAAGGCGGGCCTGGTGCAGATGTTCCACGCGCTGGCCTCCCTGCCCTCCCCGGACGGGGTGTGCGTCCTGGTCAACGGGGACGAGGAGGTCGGCTCCACGACCTCCCGGCAGCTGATCGAGCGAACCGCGCGGAGCTGCGTGGCCGCCTTCGTGCTGGAGGCGTCCGGTGACGAGAAGGGTGCGCTCAAGACCGCCCGGAAGGGCACGTCGCGATACGAGGTCGTGGTACGCGGCAGGGCCGCGCACGCGGGTCTCGAACCCCAGAAGGGGGTCAACGCCGCGGTCGAGGCCGCTCACCAGGTGCTGTCCATCGCCGGCCTCGGGGCCTCGACGGGTGCCGTCGGTGCCGCCCACTCCGCCCTTGGCCCCGCCACCGTCACGCCCACCCTGCTGTCGGCCGGCAGCACACGCAACACGGTTCCCGCGCTGGCACGCGTCTCGGTGGATGTGCGCGCGCCGACCGCGGCGGCACAGGACCGTATCGACGAGCTCATGCGGGGGCTCACCGCCCGGACGCCCGGCGCCCGGCTGGAGGTGCTGGGCGGCAGGCAACGGCCGCCCATGGAAGCGGAGTCGTCCGCCGAACTGTTCGCCCTCGCCTCCCGGCTCGCCGCGGAACTGGGCCAGGAGCCACCGCGGGGGATCGCCGTCGGCGGTGCCTCGGACGGCAACTACACCGCCGCGGCGGGCTGCCCGACACTGGACGGCGTGGGCGCCGTGGGCGGTGGCGCCCACGCGGACACCGAGTACGTCGAGGTGGCACGGATGGTCCCCCGCGCCCATCTGCTCGCTCAACTCATCACACGGACCCGGCGATGGCCCCACCGTGACCGGCAGGGCTCCGCCTAAAATACGGCCGGGGCCTCAGCGCAGATCCGCCCGCGACTCGGGGGTGTCGTCGAGGAAGCCGCCCGACTGACGCTGCCACAGTTTCGCGTAGGCGCCGTCCGACGCGAGCAGCTCGTGGTGCGTGCCCTGCTCGATGATCCGGCCGCGGTCCAGGACCACGAGCCGGTCCATGGTGGCGACCGTGCTCAGCCTGTGCGCCACCACGAGTGCCGTCCGCCCGTCCATGAGCCGCCACAGCGCCTCCTGGACGAGGGTCTCGCTCTCGGAGTCCAGGGCGCTGGTCGCCTCGTCGAGCAGCAGGATCGGCGCGTCGCGCAGGATCGCCCTGGCGAGGGCGACCCGCTGGCGCTGTCCGCCGGACAGCTTGACACCACGCTCGCCCACCATGGTGTCGAAGCCGTCCGGCAGCGCGTCGGCGAACTCCGTGACGTGCGCCGCCTCGGACGCGCGGCGGATCTCGGCCTCCGTGGCGTCCGGCCGGGCGAACGCGATGTTGTCCCGCAGCGTGCGGTGGAACATCGCCGGGTCCTGGGGTACGTAGGCGATCATGCCGCGCACGTCGGCCTGGCGCAGCCTGCTGATGTCCTGACCGCCGATCAGGATCCGGCCGGAGTCGATGTCCGTCATCCGCAGCAGCAGCCGGCTGAGCGTGGTCTTGCCCCCGCCGGACCGGCCGACCAGGCCGATCTTCGCCCCGCTGTGCACGGCCAGGTCGAGGCCCTCGAAGAGAGGCTCCGCGCCCGCGTGGGCGAAGGTCACCCGCTCGAAGCGGACATCGGCGCTCCGGGACAGCAGCGGCTCCGGCGACTCGGGGTCGAGCACGGTCGACGGTGTCAGCAGCAGTTCGGTGAACTGCGCGGCCTCCGTCATCGAGCTCTCCAGACGGCGGTAGATCTGGTTGAACTCGAACATGATCCGCGTCGCGTTGCTGTAGTAGGTGAAGGCGAGAACGACCGCTTCCACGCCGTGCTCACCCCCGCCGAGAGCGACCGCGAGCAGCAGGCCCATCGCGTTGGTCAGTACGGACATCGGCGCGACCAGCGTGTCGATGCGCAGATTGCCGTAGTCCCACGAACGCAGCGTGAGCCGCCGCGACTCCGCGACGCGGGTCTGGTGCTCGGCGGCCTCGCGGTCCTCGGCGGCGAAGGCCCGAACCGTGTCCATGTTCATCAGGCTGTCGGCGACATGGCCCGACACCCGGGCGATCGCCTCCTCGCGCTGGTCGACAAGCGCTTGGCGGCGACGGATGAGAGGGGCCACGCACAGCCCCGTCAGCGCGATCATCGCCAGGAGCCCGACGACGAGCAGCGGTTCGTAGCGCCACAGCACCACCGATCCGAACACCAGCGGCACGAGACTGCCCACGACCGAGAACGTCAGGGTGTCGACGAACTCCTCGAAACGGGAGGCGAAGCTCAGAACCCGTTTGGTCAGCGACCCGGCGAAGTTGTCGTGGAAGAACGCGGCGTCCTTGGCGAACAGTTCGTCCATTCCGATCACGTACAGGTGCTCGATGCCGAGGGCGTCGAGACGGTTCAGGAAGTGCAGACCGATACGCCACAGCGTCTCCGCGAGGAGCAGTACGACGGCGAAGCCGAGGACGTAGGGCAGTGTCGAGCCGATGGTGATGCCGTCGTCGCCGGCGATCCGGCCGACAAGCTTCGCGACGACCAGCGGCGCGATGTAGTTGATGCCGATGTTGCCCAGCGCCGGCAACAGCATCGCGGGCACGGTCACCAGCCGGAGCCGGGCCAACTCCCGTCCGTAGTAACGAAGTGCGAGAAGTACCGGGCCCCTGCCCGGCACCTCACCCGATTCAGGAGATCCCATACCAACCCTGTGTGGTCGTGCGGCAGCCCGCCACATGCCTCTGCGGGACCCCCCACGCGGCTCGCGGCGACACGTACGCGCGAGTACGGGGAGGTCAGGTCAAGATCCTGAGTGTCCCGTGACAGCGCCCGCGCGGTCCACGCGTTTTTCTCGGCCACCGGAAACCCGCGTACGGAGCGGACGGTCCGGCCCGGGAGCCGTGGTGCCGGGCCCGCGGTCGAGGTATCCGGCGGTCAGTGCGATGGCCAGACCCGCCGTGGCGAGTACGGCGCCGACAAGAGCGGTCGACATCCAGCCCCAGCCGGCGGCGACACCCGCGCCCGCCAGCCAGACGCCTCCGGCGTTGGCGAGGTTGAAGGCGGAGTGGTTGGAGGCCGCGGAGAGAGTGGGGGCGTCGGCGGCGTAGCGGATCACCATGGTCTGCAGCGGTGCTGTCATGAGGAAGCCGGTCGCCCCGAGGACGACGACCATGGGCAGCGCGATCCAGACGATGTGCGCGGTGAAGTGGAAGACGGTCAGCGCGAGGGCGAGACCGGCGAGAGCGGCGTAGGCGGTGGGGCGTGCCGCGCGGTCGGTGAGAGGACCGGCCGCGGCGACACCGATGGTCATACCGACGCCGGCCAGCGCCAGTACCCACAGGACGGAGCTTTCGCCCAGCCCCATCACATGGGTCGTGATGGAGGAGAGGTAGGCGTAGACGGCGAAGACACCCGCGAAGCCGAACACGGCCGTGGCGAGGCCGAGCAGGACCTGCGCTTTGCGCAGGGCGCGCAGTTCGCGGCGCAGGCTCTGTCCGGGCTCGACGGGCTCGTAGGGGATCAGCAGGGCCAGGCCGGCGACGGCGAGGACACCGATGGCGGTGACGACGAGGAAGGTGGCGCGCCAGCCGAGATCCTGGCCGAGCAGGGTGGCGGCGGGAACGCCGACGATGTTGGCGGTGGTCAGGCCGAGCAGGATGGTGGCGATGGCCCGGCCTTCGCGCCCCTTGGGGGCGAGACGCGCCGCGACGACGGAGCCCGCTCCGAAGAAGGCGCCGTGGGGCAGGCCGGACAGGAAGCGTCCCGCCAGGGCCCAGCCGAAGTCCGGCGACAGCGCGGAGAGCAGATTGCCCGCCACGAAGATGCTCATAAGGAGTACGAGCAGGTGTTTGCGGGCCATGCGTACGCCGATGACGGCGAGCAGGGGCGCCCCGATGACGACACCGAGGGCGTAGGCGGAAACCAGGTTGCCGGCGGTGGGGACGCTGGTGTGCAGATCGGCCGCCACATTGGGCAGCAGGCCCATGGTGACGAACTCGGTGGTGCCGATGCCGAAGGCGCTGAGGGCCAGGGCGAAGAGGGCCGGTGGCACGGACGTGGCCTTTCAACGGTTCGTGTGAGTGGTGCGGGGCCCGCCCTTGGACGGGGGTGCCCCTTGGACGGCCGTGGCCAGGTGCGCACCGCCCAGGGCCGGGTGTTCCCGGGGTTCAGCCGATGGCGGGACGGCCGCCGATCACGTCGAGGACGGCGCCGGTGATGTAGCTGGCGCGGTCCGAGGCGAGGAAGACGACGGCTTCGGCGACTTCCTCCGGTTCGGCGAGACGGCGCATGGCGGTCGTGCCGGCCACGGCCTTGAGAGTGGCCGCGTCCATGTCGTCGGTGCCCGGGGTGCGGGTGGGACCGGGTGCGACGGCGTTGACGCGGACGCCCTGCTCCGCGTACTCGGCGGCCCAGACCTCGGTGAGCTGCTCAAGGGCGGCCTTGGAGGCGGAGTACATCCCGGTGCCGCGCGTGATCACGGACGCGGCCATGGTGCTGATGTTCACGATGGATCCGCGTCCGCGCCTGGCCATGCCGGGGGCCAGGGCGCGGACGAGGACATAAGGGGCCTTGGTGTTGAGGTCCATATGGAGGTCGAAGAGTTCGTCGGTCATTTCGGATGTCGGCAGGAACTTGTAGACGCCGGCGTTGTTGATGAGCACGTCGATGTCACCGGCTTCCTCGGCCAGTCGCAGGACGTCCGAGGAGTCGGCGAGGTCGGCGCGGACGAAGCGCGCGGTTCCTCCCGCCTTCTCGATCTCCGCGACGACATCGGCACCACGGTCGGCGTCACGGCCATGGACGACGATCTCGGCCCCCTCCCGCGCGAGCTGTACGGCAACGGCGCGGCCGATGCCCGCGGTGGCGCCGGTGACGAGAGCGGTGAGTCCGGACATTCCCATGGTCATGTTGCCTTTCGGTCTGCGAATCGGTCTGCGAATCGGTCTGCGAGACGGGCGTATGTCGTCCCGGCGGGCAGCAGGTGGCTCCGGCCGAGCGGTCCACCGCCAGTATCCTACTTCAATGTAGGACCCTGCTATAGACACCAGCAGCGACTCATTGAAGGTTCCTTCAACGTTTGGAGGGAACGGCGGAGGATGACGCCCTTATTCCCGGTGGCCGGACCGCGTGCGGCCGGAGATCAAACACCGACGCGACCTGGCCGACGGTGCCAGGGGCCCGGACCGCCGGTGCCTGTCGTGATCACGTAAGAAAAGGAGGACTCCGTCGGGGCGGTGTCACCCGACGGAGCCCTCCCCGCTGCCGCAAACCGTTACGTCAGGCCTCGGCGGTGGCCGTCACGTCGGGGGCGAGCCGCGCGACACGGTCGAGGAGTTCCACGAGCCTGCGATAGTCCTCGTCCGACATGGCCTCGCGCAGTCCGCGCTCGACCCGCTCGGAGAAGCCGCTCGCCACGGCGGCGCGCTCGACACCGGCCGGGGTGAGCGAGACCAGCATGACCCGTCCATGATCCGGTGAGCTGTGCCGCTCGACCAGACCCTTGGCCTCCAGGTTCTTGACGATGCCGGTCATCGTCTGCGAGGTGACCAGCGCCTCACGGGAGAGCTGGGTGCAGGACTTGGCGACCCCTCCGGCGAGATACCCGAGGACCTTGCACTGCGGCTCGGTCAGATCCAGATCGCGAACACCGTGCGCTTTGCGGGCGATGATCGCCTGCTCGGCGCGCTTCAGGTGAAAACTGAGCATGCTTCCCGGAACGACCGTCACGGACGGGACACCGGCCGTCACGCGGCTGTTCTTCATCTCCGCCATCGCTGCTCCGGCCGCCTCTCTGGATCTCCACCTTACAGCATAACGCTTCACAGATGAAGGACCCTGAAAAGTCACAGGCCGCTCCGGCCACAGGTGTGCGTCGCGATGTCGCCGCGGGGGACGGCGGGGGTCGGACCGGGAACTCCGGCAGGTGACGGTCCGTTACGAACGAGGAGAACAACGAGGAGAACTCGGCACCGGGTCGGAGTCGAAGCCGGGCCGAAGCCGAGTTCGCTGAGCTACCGAGTTCGCAGACTTCCACCCCCACTCTTCACGGAGGCCCCGAACCATGGTCAGGAACCAGCTCCAACCGTCCCGGCGCGCCGTTCTCGGCGGCGCCGCCCTCGCCGCGCTGGCGGCGGCGACCGGCGCAGGCACGGCGAACGCCGCTCCCACCGCCCGGACCGCCGCGTGGCCGACCGAGTTCCCGCTCCCGAACGGCTTCCTCCCCGAGGGGATCACCATCGGCGCCAAGCCGTACGCCTACATGGGCTCGCGCGCCGACGGCGCCGTCTACCGCACGGATCTGCGCACCGGGGAGGGCGGGTTCATCCATCAGGGCACCACCGGATCGGCGGCCATCGGGCTGAAGCTGGATCATGACGGCCTGCTCTACATCGCCGGAGGGGGCGGTGGATCCGCGCGGGTCGTCGACTCCCGCACCGGCAAGCTCGTGGCCTCATATCAACTGACCGACAGCACCGGCCACTTCATCAACGATGTCATCCTGCTCGGCGACCGCGCCTGGTTCACCGACTCACGCGACAGTGTGCTCTACGGCATACCGCGCGGCCACCGGGGCGAGATCCGCGGCCTGCCGCTCGGCGGCGACTGGGTGCAGACACCCGATGTGAACAACGCCAACGGCATCGTCGGCACCCCCGACGGCCGAGGGCTGATCGTCGTCAGCAGCACGCCCGGCAAGCTGTACCAGGTGAGCCTGAGGACCGGTCGGGCCACGGAGATCGCGCTGAGCGGCGCGGCGGACGTCGCCAACGGCGACGGTCTCTTCCGCGTCGGCCGCACACTGTATGTCGTACAGAACCGGCTGAACCTCATCAGCGTGTTCGGCCTCGACGCCAAGGCGCGCTCCGCCACCCTGCGCCGCACGATCACCGACCCCCGCTTCGACGTCCCCACCACCGCCGCCCGCCGGGGCGATCGCCTCTACCTCGTCAACGCCCGCTTCACCAGCCCCCAGACGCCTGAAACGACGTTCAACGCCGTCGCCGTCTCCCTCTGACGCCCGGGACCCCCGGTTTTCTCCGGGGGTCTCCGTGTCACTCAGCTGGGTCACTCAGCGGGATCCGGACCCGTGGCCTCCTGATCAAGGACTGCGGCCGATGGCCGCGAAGGCCGGCACACACCCCGGCGCGAACACAGCGGAACTACGCGTCCGGGAAGGTCCGGTCGAGGAAGGACCGCATCAGACTTCCGATCTCCGCGCCTTTCTCCTCCAGCGCGAAGTGACCTGTGTCGAGGGCGTGGAACTCGGCGTCGGGGAGATCGTCCAGGAAGTGCCGCATGCTGGACTCGGGGAACACCTCGTCGTTGGCGCCGGTAGCGATCAGCGCCGGGGGCCGCTCCTCGCGGAGGAACTCCTTCGCCGCACCGAAGACGGCCTCCTGCTTCGAGATGTCGTACAGAAGGTCCAGCATGATCTCGTCGACGCCCGGACGGTCGAGCAGCGCCTGGTCGATCAACCAGCAGTCGGGGTCGATCAGGGAGGCATCGTGTGCCCCGTCGAGGTACTGGTCCCTGGTGCATTCCGGCGTCACATAGGACCGGGCGGCATCGCGATGCTCATCGGATCCGTCGCCCCAGTAGGGAATGAGATCCTTCCAGAACCCGTCGCCGCCGCCTTCCGGGTACAGAGGAGCGTTCTGGAGAACGACGGCGCTGATTCTCCCGGGGTGCCTGACGGCGAGACGCCAGCCGATGGATCCGCCGAAATCCATCATGTAGGGCGTGAACTCCCTTATGCGCAGCCGGTCCAGCAGCTTGTCGATGATGTCGGCGATATGGTCGAAATTGTAGGTGAAGCTTTCCCGGTCGGGTACGTCGCTGTGTCCGAACCCCGGGTAGTCGGGCGCGATGACGTGGTAGCGGTCCGACAACCGCGGCATCAGATTTCGGTACATGCGCGACGAGGTGGGAAATCCGTGCAGCAGGACCACGGCGCGCGCGTCCTCGGGGCCCGCTTCACGGTAGAACACGTTCACGCCGTCGATGTTCTCGGTGTGAAAGTGGGTGGCCGGCTGTTCACGGGTCGGGGTAGCTGTGGACATATGCTCCTCCAGTCATACGGCCCCCGAGGAAATAGTCCCGAATGAATCCGCGCACGACACATGGCATACGGCCGGGTCAGGCAACGCCCTTCTCGCCGAACGCACGCGGAATCAATCCACAACGGCCAGTTTACGCTCCGTGCGAATACCCGAACAATGCCCATCGGCGCGCACCGCTCAGGGCCGGTCCCCGCCGCTTGCCCACGATGCCCGGCTCCACGTCCTGCTCGGTGCGCTACCGGGACCCATCGGTTCGCGCCCGTCGGCAAGATCGCCCGACCCGAATTCGAACGCATCCGTATGGAAGGTCGAATTCCACCGTTGAGTGTGTAAAACTCCCACAAAACGGGGGGAGTTCGCGCCGGCTGGGGCGGACGCCCGCTTCAACAGGGGGTTAATCATGCGCATTCGTACAGCCGCCGCGGCGGCAATGATCGCCCTGGCTTCGGCCGCCGGAACCATGACCATGGCCACTCCGGCATCGGCGGCCGTCAGCTGCGACTCGTTCAGTCACTTCCGGCTGACCAACGGAGGATGGGCGGAGGTCCCGACCAAGGGCAGCGAGACCAACAACACCAACTGCGTACTCGGCCCGGGGAACCAGAGCGTGGCGGTCGTGGCCTTGCAGAACACGCTGAACCACTGCTATCTGGCGCCCGCCAACAAGACCCGCCTCACCCTGGACGGGGACTACGGGGCGAAGACCAAGGCCGCCGTCCTGTACGCGCAGCAGCAGTCCGGAGCAGGCCAGGACGGGGTCTTCGGCCCCGAGACCAGTTCCAAGATGAAGTGGCACGGCTACGCCCAGGGCTGCGCCAGGCGCTGAGATCATCACCGCCCGGGGGTCGACGTACGCGGTACGGCCGCGCACATCGCCCCCGGGCGTCGGCGACGCGTTTCGGGCGGGCGCCAGATCATCGACATCCTCGGCGGTGCGGCAGACGCAGAGTCGTTTCAGCGATGAAATCGCTGAGCCGTACGGGTGAGTTCATGGCCGCAGGGGTGTCGCAGACCCATGCGAACTGCCTAAATCCGGGTTTGTGATCAAAAATCTCGTGCGGCGCGGCCTCCCCGCGCTCGCCCTCGCAGCACTGCCCGTCCTGGCCGCCGTTCCCGCCGCCGACGCCGCGGGAAGCAGCCATACCGTCCGGAGCACGCAGACCCAAGAGGCCCTGCGGAGCGACTCGCGCTTCTACGCGCCCGCCACCCTCGGCAAGAACCAGGCGTGGACCTCCGGCAACGGCCGCGCCATCCTGCGCGTGCAGAGCGACGGCAATGTCGTCCTCTACAAGAACAACCGTCCCGTCTGGCAGGCCCCGAACGTCTACCCCAACGCCGACCGCCTCGTCATGCAGAGCGACGGCAACCTCGTCGTCTACAACAAGGCCGGCCAGCCCCTCTGGGCCGCCGGAACGTGGCGCAAGGGCCACTACCTCGCCGTGCAGGACGACGGCAACGTCGTCGTCTACAACAACGCCAACAGGCCCGTCTGGGCGACCAACACCGGCGACTGACCGACCTTTTCCCCCACCACCCGAATGGCCCGGACCGACCTGTCCGGGCCATTCGCCTTGCCCCCCCCGCCGGGCGCACGGAATGCGCCATTCTCGTCGGCTTGCCCCCGTTCCGGACTCCAGCGGTCCGCACACACAGTCGCCACGCCGCTACCCGGTGCGTTCGCGGGAGCCGGGAGCCGGCACGGGGGCTGCCGGGCGCGGAGCGCGGGCGTGTCGTTCGAGCCGCCTACGGGACAGCCGGAGCGTCGTGGGGCAGACGGGGGACCGAACCGTCTCCTAGCCTCCCCGCCATGCGAATCACACACCTGAGACGTTTCGGTCTCTCCGTCTTAGTCGCCCTCACCGTCGCCCTGTTCGGCCTGGCCCAGCCGGCCGCCGCCGACACCCCCGACCTGGCCTTCTCCGTCGACCAGCCGACCACGGTCCCGGGGTCCACGGTCAACATCACGATGACGCTCACCAACAACCAGGCCACCGACATCTGGTTCGTCTACCAGTCCGTCCAGCCCACCTGGACCACCTCCCAGCGCACGGATCTGAGGTACGCCTTCACGTCGTGCACCGCCGACGGCGTCGCCTGCACCGGAACCGGCACCACCGCACTCGGTGTGACCTACGAGATTCCGCTGCCGCCCGGAGCGACTCGTACCGTCACCCTCGCCTACGAGATCGCCGCGAACTCCGGCTGCAACGCCGACATCGCCTTCTATTCGTACCTGTACTACGAGTACAACTACGGCCAGAATGTGAAGGACGGCACCTACACCACCCCGACCACGCGGGTGAACTGCGCGACGCCCCCGGCGTCGGCCGCGGCCCGCTCCTGAACGTCTCCGCCCGGCGGCCCGCCCGTACCGCACCCGGTAGCGCGGCCGTCGCCGTAACACAGCGCCAACACCACCGCAATCCCGCCGAACAAGACGCCCGGAGAAGGAACGTTCCACCGGGAAGCGCGGGCGCACCGCGCCGGTCGCCCGTACTGCCATCGCGGTGCGCCGTGCGGGCGGGGCACGGCGAATGGACCATCACGGTCATGCCGGACCGCCGTCGCGGGGCGGACGGGACGCCGAGATCGCCCGCGTTTTTCCGTCATGTTTCACAACCGGCGCACGAAACCCGCACGCATCCATCACCATATGAGACATAAGAGCGCGGCGCCGGTCCTCCCCGCGAGGGCCGGCGCCGTGCTGGGGGAAGGGGTCCGGTGGGTCGGGAGAGCCGGCCGGACCCGCCGGGGAGGGACACGACCGCATGAAGCGGAGCATCCGCACGACCGCACTGACCACCGGAGCACTGCTGCTCGCGCTCGCCTTACCCGGGGCGCCGGCGATGGCCGAGGAACCGGCGCCCCGTATCGATCTGCGCGTCCTGGTCGTCACCGACGGCGGTCCGGCCACGGCCGCCATCGCCGCCGAACTCGACACCGCCGGTACGCCGTACACCCTCGTGGATCTCGGACGCTCCGACCGGCCCGTGATCGGACCGGCGTTCCTGGCCGACACGGTGGACGGCCGGCCGCGGGCGAAGTTCCAGGCCGTCGTCCTGCCCAACGACAATCCGTTCGCCGCCGGTTCCGCCGAGATGGCCGCCCTGGCCGCCTACGAGAAGACGTACGCGATCCCCCAGGTCGACGCGTACACCTACGCGCGGCCCCAGGCCGGGCTGGAGGTTCCCACCAGCGGCGGTTACAGCGGCTCCGTGGACGGGGTGCGGGCCCAGGTGACCGCCGCGGGCAGCGCGGGCCCCTTCGCCTATCTCGACGGCGCGGTCCCCTTCGAGGACAACGCGCCCGACGTCGGGGAGAGTTACGCCTATCTGTCCAGGCCCCGCGCGGGCGCCGATTTCACCACCTATGTCGACGCGCCGATCCCGGGTTCCACGGCCAGGGGTTCCCTCGTCGGGGAGTACCGGCACGACGGCCGCCGGGAACTGGTGGTCACTTTTGTATACAACCAGTATCAGCAGCAGTTCAGGCTGCTGGCCCGGGGCATCGTGGACTGGATGACCCAGGAGGTACGCCTCGGCGCCTCCCGGAACTACTTCGCCGTCCATGTGGACGACGTCTTCGGCGCCGACGACCGCTGGGACCCCCTGCTCAACTGCACTCCCGGTGACGTGGACTGCCCGCCGGGCCAGGGCACCCAGAACCCCATCCGGATGTCGGTCGACGATGTGCGCAACGTCTCCGACTGGTCACGGCGGCGCGGCTTCGCGCTCGATCTGGCGTACAACGGCGGCGGCAGCGAGCAGCACCGCGCGGACAACGGCGGGGCCGATCCCGTCGCCGACGAATTCCTGGCCAGGCGCGCCGACTTCCGCTGGCTCAACCACACCTACGACCACGCGTTCCTCGGCTGCGAGCAGAACGTCGACGTCGTGCCGTGGAAGTGCGCCACCAACGCCGACGGCAGCACGCGTTATGTCAGCCGTACGGACATATCCCAGCAGATATCCGACAACCGGCAGTGGGGGGAACGGGCGGGACTCGCGCTGGGCGACGACGAGCTGGTGACCGGTGAGCACTCCGGGTTGAAGGTGCTCCCCCAGCAGCCCGACGACAACCCCAACCTCGCTCCCGCCCTCTCCGACAACGGCATCGCCTGGCTCGCGTCCGACAACTCCCGTGACCCCGGGCAGCGCGCGGTCGGCCCCGCCCTCACCGTGGCCCGGTACCCGATCAATATCTTCTACAACGCGGGCCGCACGTCCGAGCAGGTCGACGAGTACAACTGGCTCTACACCAGCAGGGCGCAGGGCGGCAGCGGTCTGTGCGAGGACCTCGCCAACACCACCTGTCTCGGCGCCCCCCTGGATCTCGCGGCCGGCTACAGCGGGTACATCGTGCCGCTGGAGACGAGGATCGCCCTGGGGCATGTCCTCGCCAACGACCCGCGTCCGCACTTCATGCACCAGTCCAACCTCGCCGAGGACCGGATCGGATTCCCGGTCCTGGACGGAGTCCTCGACCAGTACGCGGCTCTCCACGCCGACAACACGCCTCTGGTGAATCTGCGGATGAGTGACATCGGCGAGGAGCTGCGCCGCCGGACCCTCTGGAACACCGCCGTCGCGAACGGCACCGTCACCGGCTATCGGATCGGCGACACCGTGTCCGTACAGGCACCGGCAGAGGTCGCCGTCACGGCCACCATGCCGTCCGGGACCGTGCAGAGCCTCCCGGCCGGGACCACCGGCTTCGGGCAGCCGTACGCGGGCACCGCCTCCGGCTGGGTCTCGCGGGCGGCCGGCCAGGACCGTGTCACCCTCGCACTGGCCCAGGCTCCGGCGCCGGCCCCGGACGCACCAGGCGGCCCGGCCGCGTCCGGCGGCGAGGACACACCGGCTGTCACGGGCGCACCGGACCGCGCGGGCGCACCGGCCGGACGGACCACGCCACGCGCGGCGGAGCCACCGCTGCCGACGGCGCCGCGTCTGCCGGTGCCCGCCGGTGTCCTGCGTCCCGTAACGCCCGGCACCGGGCGCTGATCCCGGCACGTCTCCCGCGGCACCGGGTCCTGTCCGCCGTACGGCAGGCAGGACCCGTCACGCCTCCGCATCCTTCTCGCCGTGGAGCGCCTCCATGCCCCTGCGTCACCGCGCGCCGCGTCCCGACGCGGCACGCGTCACCCTGCTCACCGAAGGCACCTACCCTCACAGTCACGGTGGCGTGAGCGTCTGGTGCGACCAACTCGTCAGCGGTATGCCCGACATGGACTTCCATGTCGTCGCGGTGACCGGAACCGGCCGCGAGAGCGCCGTGTGGGAGCTGCCCGCACAGGTGACCCGCCTCGATACGGTCCCCATGTGGGGGCCCGCCCCCGACGGAGCCATGCCACGCGGCCGTGCGCTGCGCCGGCTGACGGCCGCCTACGAACGGTTCCTGACGGCGCTGCTCGACCCGGCCGCCGAGAGCGGTTTCGCGCCCGCCTTCTACGAGATGGCGCGCGCCGCGCGGGACGGAGCGCTCAGCCCCGTCCTGCGCGACGACCGCGCGGTACGGATACTGACGGCCGTGTGGAACCGGCCGGGGCTGCCCGTACGGGAAGCACGCCCCACGCTGTACGACGCGGTCACCGCCACCGGGCTCCTGGAGCACGCGCTGCGTCCTCTCGCCGCGCGTCCGCCGGAGCGGGGCGTGAGCCACGCGGTCAGCGGCGGCGTCGCCGCACTGCCGGGCCTGGCCGGGGCCGAACTCCACGGTGTCCCGCTGCTTCTGACGGAACACGGTGTCTATCTGCGGGAGCGCTATCTCGGCTACCGCACCGCCCCCTACCGATGGCCCGTCAAGGCGGTCCTGCTGGGCTTCTTCCGTCTGCTGGCGGAGGAGACGTACCGCAGGGCCGCGCTGATCACCCCCGGGAACCGCTACAACCGGCTCTGGGAGGAACAGGGCGGAGCCGACCCCCGGCTGATCCGCACGGTCTACAACGGGGTCGATCCCTCGGCGTTCCCGCCCGCCGGACCGGAACCGCCGCTGCCCACCCTGAGCTGGGCGGGCCGTGTCGACCCGATCAAGGATCTGGAGACCCTGATACGGGCGTTCGCGCGGGTCCGCGCGGAGCTGCCGCAGGCGCGGCTGCGGCTCTTCGGGGGCACCCCGCGCGGCGGTGAGGCGTACCGGGAGCGGTGCGAGGAACTCGCCGCCTCCCTCGGTCACGGTGACGCGGTCACCTTCGAGGGACGGGTCGACGACATCAAGGACGCCTACGCGGCGGGCAATGTGGTGATGCTCTCCAGCATCAGCGAGGGGTTCCCCTTCACCCTGATCGAAGCGATGTCGTGCGGGCGGGCGACCGTCTCCACCGATGTCGGCGGGGTGCGCGAGGCGGTGGGTCCGACCGGTCTGGTGGTCCCCCCGCGCGAGCCCGCCGCCATGGCGGCGGCGGCGCTGGAGCTGCTGGCCGACGCACCCCGCCGCACCGCGATGGGCGAGGCGGCACGGCTGCGGGTGATCGAGCAGTTCACCCTCCGGCAGACGGTGGACACCTTCCGCGCCATCTATCTGGAACTGTCCGCGCGCGGCGCCTCCGCCCCGGCCGCGCCGCGGGCCGCGGATCCCGCCCTGCCCGGGGCGTTCCCCCGTGCGGTGTCATCCCTCCCGTACCCGGCGGCGGGGAGAGTGCCGGACCGCGCGCCGGACCGGACCGCTCCCGCGCCGGCCGGACAGCCGGCCGTCGCCGAGCTCGGAGGAAGAGCGGGATGAGCGGCCCGATATCCCTGGAGCCCGACGGCGGGCAGGACGACACACTCTCCCTGAGACTGGCGCAGGACACGACGCTGGCACTGCGCCTGCCCCGTACCGGCCATGTCGGGCGGCGCTCGCGCACCGACGATCCGGTGGACCGGCTGGCGGCCGAACTGGCCGACCGGATAGGGCCCGCCGTGCACGCCTACGAGGTGGCCGCGCTGCTCGAGTCCGAGGGGCTGACCGGCGAGCGGATACAGCATCAGTACGGGCATCCGGATCTGTTCTCGCTCGCCGAGGACCTGTTCCGCAAGGTGCCCCGCAGCTTCCCCGAGCCGCCTCTGCCGCCCGATCCCTGGGCGCCCGACCATGTCCGGTGCGCGCTGCGCGGAGCGCTGTTCGCCCTGCCGGCCCTGGCCTATCTGCTGGTGCCTCCGCTGGGGCACGGCGGGCACGCGGCCCAGGGGCTGATCGCCGCCGCGCTGGTCTCCTGGGCATGGGGCCAGGCCCTCGGGCACCGGACCCATCTGCGGCTCGCCGTCGGCCCCCACGAGGCCGGCCGGGTGCTGCTCACCGGCGCCCCGGCGGGAGCGCTGCTGGCGTCGGCGGTGGGGGCCGCCATCGCCGGGCCCGGTCCCGCGGCGCTCTTCGCCGCGGCGCAGTCGTGCTATCTCGCGGCGGCCGGTGTCCTGCTGGTGCTCGGCAGGGAGCGCGTCCTGCTGGCCGCGCTCGTGCCGGTCGCCGCGGGGGCGGCGGCGCTGCCCTGGTGGGAACCCGGTCCCCTGCCGCGCACCGTACTTCCCCTGCTCACCCTGGTACTGGCCACCGGGGCGGCGGCCCGTGCCGTACGGGGAACGCTCAAGGCACCTCCTGTGCCCGGCGTACGACGGCCCTCCCCGGCGGCCTCCCTGCCGTACGGTCTGTTCGGTCTGGCGGCCGGGGTGCTGGTGCTGTCCGTGGGGCGCGGCCACCCCCTCGCGGTGGTCGTCCTGACCGTGAGCATGGGCCCCGCCGAGTGGCTGCTGTACCGCTACCGGGGACTCTCGGTGGCGGCCCTGCGCGCCACCGTGACACCGCGCGGGTTCCGGCTGCGCTCCGCGGCCGTCCTGGCGGTCTGTCTGACGGCCTATGTGCTGCCGCTGATACCCGGGGCGCTGCTGACCGGGGCGGATCCCGTACCGCTGGTCGCGCTGGGAGCGACGCTGTGGACGGCCCTGCTGCTCCAGGCGTTCGGAATCGGCCGGCCGCCCGCGGCGATCTGCTGCGCGGTGGCGGCGGGTCTCACCGCCGCGGATCTCCTGCACGGTCCGCCGGGGCCCCTGACGCTCTCCCTGTCCTGCGGCGCCGCGGCGCTCCTGCTCGTCGGCTGCGCGCTGCGGCTGCTGGGCAGACCGACGGCGCACGCCTGATCCGACCGGCCGTGCCCGCCGGGCCGACACGTTCACCGCCACCACGCCCACCACGCCCACCACGCCCACCACGCCCGCCACCCCCGCCACGCAGGAGGAACCGGCCACCGGCCACCGCACGGGCCACCGTGAGAAACACCCGAGGCCGGGACTCCACCGCCCTCCCCCACCGTCCACGACCACGTCCACGACCACGTCCACCACCGCAGACAACGCGAGGAGACACCCGTTGACTTCCGTACCGCTCGTAGCCGTCACCGGAGCCGAGGGCTTCATCGGCTCACATCTGACCGAGGCGCTCGTGGCGTCCGGACACCGGGTCCGGGCCATGGTGCAGTACAACTCGTTCTCCTCCTACGGCTGGCTGGACGGCCTTCCGCCCGATGTCCTCGACCAGGTGGAGATCGTGCTCGGAGACGTCCGTGACCCGGGCTCCGTACGGGCGCTGGCCGAGGGCGCCGAGACCGTGTACCACCTGGCCGCGCTCATCGCGATCCCCTACTCGTACCAGGCACCGCACAGTTACGTGGACACCAATGTGACCGGCACGCTCAATGTGCTGGAGACGGTCCGCGCCCTGGGCACGCCCCGGCTGGTGCACACCTCCACCAGCGAGACGTACGGCACCGCGCGCACCGTGCCCATCACGGAGGACCATCCCATCCACACCCAGTCCCCGTACGCGGCCTCCAAGGCGGGCGGTGACCGGCTCGCCGACAGCTACCACGCGAGTTTCGGCACTCCGGTGGTCGTGCTGCGTCCGTTCAACACCTATGGTCCACGTCAGTCCATGCGGGCCGTGATTCCCACCGTCATCGGTCAGGTCGCCGCCGGTTCACGGACCGTCACACTCGGAGATCTGCGCCCCACCCGCGACTTCACCTTCGTGTCCGACACCGTCCGTGCCTTTCTGGCGGTGGGGACAGCCCCGGCCGCCGCCGTCGTGGGCCGGACCTTCAACGCGGGGACGGGGGACGAGATCTCGATCGGTGATCTGGTCCGGCTGATCGGCAAGGTCATGGACGCCGAACTGGCCGTACGGGAGGACGAGCGGCGTATCCGCCCCGCCGACTCCGAGGTCATGCGTCTGGTCGCGGACGCCGGCCGGCTGCGTGCGGCCACCGGCTGGGCGCCGGAGCACGACCTGGAGAGCGGACTGGCCCGTACCGCCGACTTCTTCAGGGATCCCGCGAGCCTCGCCCGCTACAAGGCCGGGATCTACAACGTCTGACGCTGCCCCTGACCCTGGCCCTGGCCCTGCCCCTGTCCCGTACACGGCTCCGCCCGGCACTCCGTACACCCGTCTCGTACACCCGTCCCGTACGCCGATTTCACACGCCCGCTTCCCGGACCCGTCCCGTACGTCCGTTTCACACGCCCGCTTCACACGTCCGTCTCGCACACCACTCCGGACGACAACCCTCACCGGTGGCCGCCGCCGGCCGCCCCCAGACAAGGGAGACATCCCATGCACGCAGTGATCCTCGCCGGAGGCAAGGGCGTCCGGTTACGCCCTTACACCACGGCACTGCCCAAACCCCTGGTGCCGATCGGCGACCAGCACGCGATTCTGGAGATCGTCCTCCGCCAGCTCGCCGCCGCCGGATTCACCAGTTGCACCCTCGCCATCGGTCATCTGGGACAGATCATCCGCGCCTATGTCGGCAACGGCTCCCGCTGGGGACTCCATGTGGACTACTCCAGCGAGGAGAGCCCGCTGGGCACCATGGGCCCGCTCCTGACGATGCGGGACCGGCTGCCCGAGACCTTCCTGGTGATGAACGGCGACATCCTCACCGACCTCGACTACCGCGATGTCCTGCTGCGCCACCGGAGTTCCGGCGCGCCCCTGACGATCACCACCTACGCGCGCAAGGTGCACATCGACTTCGGCGTCCTGACCACGGACGCCGGACGGGTCGTCGGCTTCACCGAGAAGCCCAGCGTGGACTACCGGGTCTCGATGGGGGCGTACGGACTCAGCCGGGAGACCCTCGACGCCTACACACCCGGGCTGCCGCTCGGCTTCGACGAACTCGTCCTCGACCTGCTGAGATCGAGCAATCCACCGCACGCCTACGAATTCGACGGATACTGGCTCGACATCGGCCGCCCCGACGACTACGACCGTGCCAACGCCGAGTTCACCACCTACCAATCCCTCCTGCTCAAGGGAGCCTGAGCACTCCATGCGCATCCTCGTCCTGGGCCTCACCGGATACCTGGGCGGACACGCCGCCGAACAGCTTCGCGCCCTGCCCGGCGTGCGGCTGCTCGGCGGCGGCCGGGCCACCGTCCCGGGGCCCGCACTCGACCTCGCCGCCATCAGCCCCGGCCAACTGGCGGAGCGGATCGCCTCGTTCGCCCCGGACGCGGTCGTCAACTGCGCGGGAGCCGTCGGTGGTGACGCGGTGACACTCGCCGAGGTCAACGCCCGGGGACCGGCGGTGCTCTGCGCGGCGCTGCGTACGGCGGCCCCCGGTGCCCGGCTGGTTCACCTCGGGTCCGCCGCCGAGTACGGTCCGAGCGCGCACGGTGAGCTGGTCACCGAGGAGTCCCCCACCCGCCCGACGGGACCCTACGGCGCCACCAAGCTCGCGGGCACCATCGCTGTCACCGCCTCCGGGCTGGACTCCGTCGTCCTGCGCGTGGGCAACCCGGTCGGGCCGGGGGCTCCGCCGGCCGGACTGCCCGGCCGTATCGTCGAGCAGTTCCGGCAGGCGGGCGGAGATCCCGGCGCCGTTGTCCGTCTCGGCGATCTCTCGGCGTACCGTGACTTCGTGGACGTACGGGACATCGCCCGCGCGGTCGTCCTGGCCACCACCGCGCCGGGGCCGCTGCCTCCCGTACTGAACATCGGCGGCGGACGGGCCCTGCCGGTCCGTGAGCTGGTGCACGGTCTGGTACGGGCGGCCGGCTTCCGCGGACGGGTCGAGGAGACGCGGGACGGTTCGCCGCGCTCCTCGGACGTGCCCTGGCAGTGTTCGGACATCACCGCCGCCGCCGCGTCGCTCGGCTGGGTTCCCCGGTACACGCTGGAGGACTCCCTCACCGCCCTGTGGGCCTCCGCGCGCGGCGGGCCGGCGGCGGCCCCGGCCGGGGACCGGGTCCGATGACCCTGCTCGTACCGCTCTACATCCATCCCGCCGAGGATCCGGCCGCCTGGCGTCTGCTGGCCTCGGCGGCCGGCCGTATCCATGGTGTGGTGCTCAATCCCGCTGACGGGCCCGGAGACTCACCCGATCCGTCCTTCGTCACCGCCGCGCGCGCTCTGCGGGAGGCGGGCACACGCGTCCTCGGATATGTCGATCTCGACTACGGGGAGCGGCCGGGCACCGCCGTACGGGACGATCTCGACCGCCACCGTGAGTGGTACGGCGTCGACGGCTGCTTCCTGGACCGCGCGCCCGCCGGGGCCGCGGATCTGCGCCGCTGCCGCCGGCTGGTCCGTGCCGCACGGCGCCGGGGAGCGGCCACGGTCGTCCTCAACCCCGGTGTCCATCCGGCGCGCGGCTATGCCCGTACCGCCGATCTGGTCGTCACGTTCGAGGGGCACTGGACGACCTATCTGTCCTCCTTCGTCCGTCCGCGCTGGACCTCCCGCTATCCGCCGGAGCGGTTCTGCCATCTCGTGTACGGCGTGCCGCCCGCCCTGACCCGTCTCGCCGTACGCACCGCCCGGGAGCGTGGCGCGGCCGTCTCCTGCCCGGTCGCGGGGGAACTGCCCAATCCGTGGGCGGCTCCCCCGTTCTCTCTGCTCGGGGAGGCACCATGACCCGTCCTCCTCGCGCCCGGCGGGGGGGGGAGCATCGCGAGGCGGAGGATCGGTGTGGTCGATGAACCGCGTGTACTTGGACGACTCGCACAACGCGGCGCGTGCGCGAGTGCGCGGCATTGTGAGGCGGGCGTCGTGAGTCGGACGGGACTTCCCCGAAACGTCCTGGTGGGTTCCGTGCTCCTTGTGCTTCTCCTGCTCGTGAACGGCTGCTCGGCGGACGGCGAGCGGCGGACTCCGGCGGAGCGCTGGTCGCCCCGGCCCGGCACTCCCTGGCAATGGCAGCTCGACGGGCGTGTGGATCCCGGACCCGATGTGCCCGTGTACGACATCGACGGATTCGAGAACACCGCCGCCGATGTCGCGCGCCTCCACCGGGACGGGCGGAAGGTCATCTGCTACATCAACGCCGGTGCCTGGGAGGATTTCCGTCCGGACCGCGCTGCCTTCCCCGCCTCCGTGCTCGGCCGGGCCAACGGCTGGGACGGTGAGCGCTGGCTCGACATCCGGCGGCTGGACATCCTCGGTCCGCTGATGGAGAAGCGCTTCGACATGTGCCGTGCTAAGGGCTTCGACGCCGTCGAGCCCGATCTGCTCGACGGCTATCTCAATGACACCGGATTCCCGCTCCGCGCCGCCCATCAGCTCGCCTACAACCGTATGATCGCCCGGATCGCGCACCAGCGAGGCATGTCGGTCGGTCTGAAGAACGATCTGCCGCAGGTGCCCGCGCTCGTGGGCACCTTCGACTTCGCCGTGAACGAGGAGTGCGCGCAGTACGACGAGTGCGCACTGCTCACCCCCTTCGTGCGGGCCGGAAAGGCCGTCCTCCATGTCGAATACGCGCTGCCCAACGGGGAGTTCTGCGCGGAGACCCGCCGTCTGGGGTTCTCCTCCATGCGCAAGAACCTGAGCCTCGACACGTGGAGACAGCCCTGCTGACCCGGGCCCGCCGACCGCGCCGACCGCGCCGGGGGCCCGGCAGAGGGATGGCAGGGCAATGGCGGAGGGACGGCATGGGGACGACGAGAGGGACCACAGCCCGTACGACTGCCCCGCACGACAGGTCGTACGGGCAGTACGGGCAGCACGGGCAGCACGATCGGGGCGGCACGGTCAGGGGGTGTCGCCCTGCCAGTCCCAGCGGTCGGGGTCGGTGGGTCTGGGTCCGTACAGGGCATGGCCGCCGGATCCGTACGAGCCGATCTCGGTGTCGAGTGCGGCGCCCTCCCGGAGCCGTCGTTCGCTCCAGCCTGTGACATCCAGCAGCAGACCGTCCAGCGGCCCGGCGACCAGCTCCCGGTAGACATGTCCCGGCCGGGGCCCCGGATCCGGATCGTCGTGGTCGGCTCCGTACACCCGTCGCCGCCGCAGCAGTTCATCCATGACAAGCAGCATCGCACCCGCCACCGACAATCCCCCGGCGATCACGGCGGACCAGCGAGCACCGGCTGAAGGCCGAGGCCGTACGCCGGACCCCGCGCGACGGCACTGACGGCGGGCGGGCGGGCCGCTCAGGAAGTGCGGAGTACCGGCGTCACGTGGCGTTCGCCCCACTGCCGCAGGGAGCGGAGGACGGGTGAGAGGTCCTTGCCGGCGGCGGTGAGCAGGTACTCGTCGCGGGGCGGGCGCTCCGAGTACTGACGGCGCTCGATGAGCCCGGCGTCTTCGAGCTTGCGCAGGCGCAGCACGAGCGTCTCCCGCGGGGCGCCGGTGTTGGTCTGGATGTCGTTGAACCGGTGGACGCCGAAGCCCAGCTCGCGCAGCACGAGCAGCGTCCAGCGCTCGCCCACGACGTCAAGTGCGTCAGCGATGGAGCACACCCGGGGCGCTCCCAGGTTCGTTGGTTCGCTTTTTCGACTCACCCCGCAACGGTAACGCAGAGAGGTGAGTCCGCAAATCGAACCTACCGACAGGGGCCGACGCGTGCCGACGCTCGCCGACACGTGCCGACGCTTGCCGCGACGCGGATCAGGCCCGGTGCTGATCTCTCAGCACCGGGCCTGACCTGTGGTTCCTTCATCCAGCAGTGGTGGTGGTTACGCCGGGTCGATACGGAAGACGCTGCCGCCGATGGCGAGCACGTACAGCTCGCCGTCACCGCCCTCCACGAATGAGATGACCTCGCCGCCGTTGACTCCGAGGTCGCTCTCTCCGGTCACCTCGCCGTTCTCTATTTGCAGAGTACGGACGGTGCCGTCGCAGTAGTCGCTGAACACGTACTGCCCCTTGAGGTCCGGGATCGCGTCGCCGCGGTAGACGTATCCGCCGGTGACCGAGCAGCCCAGCCCGTTACGGTCGTACTCGTGGACCGGCGGCACATGGTTCGCGGGCTCCGTACCGCCCCGGAAGGGATGGTTGCCCTCCATCCCGGACCAGCCGTAGTTCTCGCCGCCGTCGCTGTCCGCCGGGGCCCAGTCGATCTCCTCCCAGGCGGTCTGGCCGACATCGCCGATCAGCAGGTCGCCCGTGCCCGCGTCGAAGGAGAAGCGCCACGGGTTGCGCAGCCCGTACGCCCAGATCTCGTCCTTCGCGTTCGGGTCGTCCACGAACGGGTTGTCCGGCGGGATCGCGTACGGCTCGCCGCCGCTCGGATCGATCCGCAGCAGCTTGCCGAGCAGTGTGTCGAGGTTCTGCCCGTTGCCGTGCGGGTCGCCGCCCGAACCGCCGTCGCCGAGCGCGATGTAGAGATAGCCGTCGGGGCCGATCTTGATGTCGCCGCCGTTGTGGTTGGAGTACGGCTGCGTCTGGGTGATGACGGTGCGCCGGGTCTCCGGCTGGATGCTGCCGTACTGCACGGCGAACTCGTCTACGGTGCTGGTGCCTTCGAGGTCCGTGAACGAGATGTAGAAGTGCGCGAACTCCTTGTCGAACGCGATGCCCAGCAGGCCGCGTTCGCCGTCGGTGGTGGTCTCGTCGGATATGTCGAGGACGGGCTCACCGAGCCCGTCCTCGTCCAGGACCCGTACGGTGCCCGCGCGTTCGGCTATCCAGACCGTGTCACCGGGCCCGGCCGCGCCGGCGATCGGATTCTGAGCTGTGGCCACTTGCTCAAGCGTGACCTCCGCCGCCTGACGTGGGGCGGCGGGCTCGTCTGCGAACGCCGTGGCTAAGGTGAGGGAAGCAACGAGACAGATGGTGCCGATGATCGCCGAGCTTCTGGTGCGAACTTTCACCGTGACCCTCCTGGAGGCGGCGAATGGGGGGAACCCAGCTGCTTGGGGCGGAGTTGCATGGGCGTCAGCCCGTGCCAGCACGCAACCGGGGTGGGGGGATTGTGTGCCGCTGGCCACGGATGAGGATACAGGGACAGGGGCGGCTTGGCGTAGACCAATGCTCCAACCCTGCCCGTCTCGGCCGTCATCGGTGCGTGGTCGAGAGGACGGTGTCCTGGCTGGCTGCCGCCGTCACCACCGCCGCTACGAACACAAGGCCGAAAACTTCCTCGCCTTCGCCGGCATAGAGGCAGCCCTCATCCGCCACCGCCGCCTCATGAAATGAAGCAGCTTCCCACGCGTGACACGCCTATGGTCTCTCGCATGTTCGAAACGATCTGGTGGCGCTGTCACGTGCGCGCTACCGACCGCCGCGGTGCCGAGCGTGTGGCCAGGCGACTTGGGACTCAGTTGGACGGCGCCGTTCAGATCGAGAGCTACGAGCGGTACTGGAAGTCCCCCGAGCTTGCCGAGATGCGGCTGGTCTCCCCACTTCAGTGCTCCACCCCGAGACCGCACTCCTCGCCACTCTTCAGTACGCATGGAGGACAGCGACACCCTGGAGCCTCGGAACTCCAGGACCAGGCAACGAGTTCGAAGGTGTCGCGGCCTCGAACGCAGGCTCTCGCTCCGCCGTCCCAGGCGTCGAGTGGATGGAGTTCCACGTCACCGAGCGAGCCTGACGCAACTGGTCATCGGCCACCATCAGCCACCAAAATTCTACAAACGATGACGCCACGAGCGACGAGCAGGCGCCGCCCGGTCACTGTCACAGCCATCCGTCATGCTCTGCGGCATGAACGAGAACGCCTTCTGGCAGCTCATCGACGACTGCACCTCGTCAACGCCCGACCCGGATGCCGAACAACTGGCAGCGGCACTGACAAGCCGTCTCTCAGCCGGCCCGCCGGCGACGGTCATCGGATTCGCCGAAGAGCTGTCGTGGGCGCTCTACCGACTGGACCGCAAGGAGTACGGGCACGACCTGTCGAGCGACAGCTTCCTGTACACCCGCGCAGCGGTCGTGGCAGCCGGCCGTGACGCCTACGAAGCACTGATCCGTGATCCGCAACTGTTCACTCCCTACGTCCGAGACCTCATCTGGGCAGAGAGCCTGCTCTACGTGCCGGACGAGGCGTACAGGCGCATCACGGGTGAAGAGTGGGACCGCAACACCCGCTACTCCTACGAGTCCTACTCAAACACCGCGGGATGGACCGACGCATAGCCCCGACAGCCTCCATCACACCAGAGAAACGACGTCCAAGGCCCACACTTGGCCGCGCTCCGTGACGCGCCGATAGGCTCCCGCTATGTTCGAATACCACGGCTGGATCACCATCCGTGACAGTGCCGCGGACGACGAGGACGACGGCCGGCTGGCGGACATCGTCGAGAGTCTCCAGCACCACATCCAGCAGATCGCCGGCCCCTACCTTCTCGACCTCCGATGGATGAACGGCGAGCCCTTCCTCCACATGGGAGGCTTCTCCAACCACCGCACCTCACCCGAGATCCTCGACCTGTTCAGCCATGTCGGCACGATCGCTCCGGGCTCCTACGGCCTCCTCCACCTGCGCGACGACGAAGATCCCGCCCATGGCAACGAGGTCCGCGTCCTGAGGCTGGCCCGCGGAAGCGTGACCCAGCACACCGAGCCCCTGCTGTCGCCATGCATCCCGACGCTTGAAGATCCCTTCATGGGATAGCACGAGGACCGCCCCGGTCAGCTCGGCCGATCGGCTGCCTCATCTGAGCACGCTCTTGCGTACAGGCCGGACCGCTCTGGGCACCTCCACCTCTCTGACGTGGCATCTCGGCAAAGGCCCACCGCCGCGGTCTCGTTGGACGGGTGGGCGGCACACCCGTTGTTGATCCATTCGATGCGGGCGGCATCCGGCAAGGGTCAGCGACTCGGTTCTGACGCAGCAGTGGACGGCAAGGCCAAAGCAGGTGCGTTTCCTGGTACGAGTCCTTCGCAAGCAAGGTGCGGGGGCTCAGTCCTTGAGGCAGCTTCCCGAGTCGATGATCTGCGTCTCGCCGTTGTTCCCCCAGTACATGGCGACGACGTAGCGGGTATACCGCCACCCGCTGTTCGCATTCGCCTCGGCAAGCAGCTTCTCGCAGCCGGTCTTCTCCACCACATCGGTCAGGTGGGACTGCTGTGCGCGGCCTCCGAGCGGCCCGTAGCCGTCCTCGTGCGCCCACACGTACATCGCCTGTTCCACCGGGTCGAACCCGAGCTGGACGGTGCCTGTACCGAGAGGTTCCAACCCCGCGTCGGCGGCCCTGGCATCCCACGCGCCATACAGGAACTTCACGGTGGCGTCTGCGACGCGGATTTCCTCCTTGTCGCTGCTCGGGATTCCGGCGGTTGCCAGGCCGAAATCGTCACCCTGCCATCTTCCGGCGATCTCGCGGGTGCAGCCGTCGGCGGCGTCCCCGAATCCGAGGATCGACTCGTCGCCTCCCTGCTCTCCGTACAGCCAGTACACAGAGAACCGCCCGTACGGCCACGCAGCAGGCTGATCTCTCAGGCGGCGGGAGTTGACCGTGCAGGCGGCCATCTCTCCCACGCGACGGAACACGTCCTGGTGATCTTCAGGTATCTGCGGAATGGGACCGGCGGTGACCACCACGGTTTGCGCCTCGCGGTCGAAGCTGACTTCAGGAATCGTCTCCTCCCAGCCTTTGGTAGCGAGCATCGCTTTGGCGAGGTCCCGAATCTCCTGCGCTGCGGCCTTCTCCTCCGAGGTCTCAGCGCGGGTGCTCATCGCCCACTCACCAGGCTCCGGCTGGGTCTCGTCGTCGGAGCGGGTGTAGGCCGGGTTGGGCACCGAGGCGAGCGCGTCTTGGACCGACCGGGCCGTTGGAGTGCCGGTGGACTGCGCGACCGAGGTGGGGTGGGGGTCGGCGCTGACCGGGTAGGGGCTGGCGCTGACCGGCAGTGTGGGCCTGGCCGTCGTGGTCCTGCCCGCGCTGCCGCCCTTCGAGGGGAAGGCGAGGGTGCCCCCTGCGATGCCGCCGATGACGGCCGCGGCGGTGATGACGGCGATGACCGTGCGCTTCCGGGACGACAGGCGAGGGACGTACCACGTGGGATCGTCCAAGGTGGGCATCTCCCACTCAGCCTCGATGAGGTCGCCGACCAGCGTCGGCTCCATCCTGGCCAACGCCGGGAGAACTTGCGTGGCCTGGGCGGCCAGCAGGCCGGCGCACTTCTCGGCGGCCTCTTGGGCGGTCGGCCGCGCGTCGGGGTCCTTGGCGAGAGCCTGCTCCACGATCTCCCGCAGCGTTTCAGGGAGACGGTCGAGGTCGGGGGCTTCGGACATGACGCGGTACGCGACCACGTCCGGGGCTCCGGTGCCGAACGGGAACCTTCCGGTGGCGGCGTACGCGACGAGCGCGCCCCAGGCGAACATGTCTCCGGCTGGTCCGGCGGTGCCCGTGCGGTAGTGCTCGGGGCTGATCCAACCCGGTGTTCCGGTCATCACGCCGGTGCGAGTGACGGAGGTGCCGTCGGCAGCGTGCGCGATGCCGAAGTCCAGAACACGGGGACCGGCGGGGGTGAGGATGACGTTCTGCGGCTTCACGTCCCGGTGCACCACACCGGCTTGGTGGATCGCGGCCAATGCTTGGACTGTGCCGGTCGCGAAGGCGTAGAGGCCGCCGCCGGCGAGGGGACCGTGAGCGGTCAGGTGCTGGTTCAAGGTCGGACCCGGTGCGTACGCGGTAGCCAGCCACGGGGCCGCTGCCTCCGGATCAGCCGCCAGCAGCGGTATCAGACAGGGGCCCGTGACACGGGAGGATAAGGCGGCTTCGCGGCGAAACCGGGCCCGGAACTCAAGGTCTTCGGCCTGCGCCGGGTGGATCACCTTCACCGCGACCCGCGCACCCTGCGGGTCCAGCGCGGCATGGACGGTTCCCATACCACCCGAGCCGAGACGGCCGATGATCCGGTAGGGGCCCACCTTCTTCGGGTCGCCTGGACGGGCAGGCAGGACCCGCCCGCCGGAGCCGATAACGCTCACAGGGGTTGTTCCCTTCCATGTGATTGAGTTGGGAGGAGGGGCTGGACAAAGCACATTTCGGGATACGCCCGGCCAGTTCCTCCAGTCTGACGGCGGATGCTATCCGCACTTCGCCCTGCTGGAGCGGGCCGTCTCAAGACCCCGGCCTACGCCTCGTGGGCGAACCCGATCGAGGCGCGCTTCGGACCGCTGAGGCAGTTCACCATCGCCAACTCCACCCCGGACGCCCACGCACGACCGCGGCCTGACCAAAACGCTCCGGGCGGTCACACCGCCAGCGCCGTGTGCAGCGCGTTGAACGCCTCACGGAGTTCCGACGTGGCGATCGGATCGATCTCCATCTGCAAGTGACAGACGGTGTCGTCGCCGTTGGGGGTCAGGCGCACGAAGAAGGCAAAACCGTCCCCGACTGGCTCCGCGTTCAGCGTCAGCGGATTGTCGCGGCCCGAAGTCACCGCCGCCGAAAAGCGCACACCCGACGGAGTGCGCAGGTGAGAGAGCATCCTCGCTGCGAAGTCCGCAGCCTCCGCAGCGCTGAGATCCACGGCGAAGTCAGCAGTCAGGCAGGAGCTCCAGTCTGCGGTGATCTGCCAACTGCTCCACCGGCCCGAGCCAGTTCCAGCCACGCATCATCGCTGCCGAGGCGTATCCGCGGCTGTTCCATCGTCGCCCTCCGACATCAATGCCTGGGCTCAAGATCCTGTGGGGCGGATCTCCGTCGTCGGAAGTCGTCGCATGTCGTCCGCCCTCCCCGCAAACCCGGCGACCCCTCCCGCTCAGAGCACCAGCTGACTCTCCGCCCCCAGGAGTACATTATTTGGTGCAACGTTAAGAAATTTCTGATCAGTAACTCAAAATCAGGGATCATTGTGGCTATATGTGTTCGATCGCACGTTTTTGATTCAATGGGGCGTCCGGTAGCCATCGAGGATTTTAATGGCGAATTTTCCCGGGATGCATATATTCATGGGCTGGTCGAACTCAAGGCGGACGGCGTGAAACTGCTCGACCGGGATATGACTGACACCATCGATGCTCTCTGGTCGTTTTTCGTTGCCGCATTGGAGGACTTGGAGCGGAACGACGAAGCCCTGCTGAGTTATCCCGAGCGCCCGTATACCGTCCGCATGAGGTCCATGTCCGGCGGTCGCATATTGATCGGGGTGGGCGGGGTTGACATGCCGCGCTCCGCCGTGGTGGCAAGGGCGGAATTCCAGAGCGAGTTGCGTATGGGTGCGATCGAATTCTTTCGAGGTGTCCTCCGAACGTCACCCAAAGAGGAATGGTCGTACCGCCGGGACCTGACGCGCGCCATGCGGCTCGCCGCCTGCTGAGCGAGTCCGCTCACTCCAATCCGGCTGAACAAGATTCAAGGAGCGGGGACAAGGACCGCCGTTCGGCCACTTCCCGGGATTTCGAAACGTTTCCCGTGCGGCACCGGCGCGGCCTGGGGCCTGGGCACCGCCGGGCGGGTCATGCCGTAGGAGCCGACCCACCGGAGTCACTCCGCGAGAGGAAAACCCGCGGCGAGACGGACGCGGCCGACCCGACCGCGAGAAGGAGAAACAAGGGCGGATACGGGTACGGAGCCCTTGGCCCGCACGGGCACCGGGCAATCGGAATCGGTGGTTCGCCTCCCTCCCCCGGCGCCGGCCTCGCGGCCTTTTCGCTTCCGTCCGGGGAATCGGACCCGGCGAAAACCTTTGGCGCAAGCCTCACGCTCCGCGCATGTCTGAAAACTCCCGTCCACCTGAGCGGCGGGCTTGCGCTGCCCGCCGAGAGGCCGCGAGCCTGTGGCGGACCGGTGGGGCGGGAGGGGGAGGGCGCAATGACCCTCGGCGGCGAGGACATACATAAATGCGACATGGAAGTGCCTGTCAGGGCTCGCTTCAACAGCATGATCTTATTCCTGCGTAAAAGATTCAGTCAGTACAACGCAAGGCAGAAATTCGATGAGCGCCTCTTTCGGGTCGATTTCCAGCTGCCCGAGGACGAGGGAAGTCTTGTGGTCAAGCTCTATTTCCAGAAGGAGGATCTTTACCTTCAGGGGTGGGCGATCGATCACAATGGTGAAAGCAGATACTTTGCCGCCGAAGGGGGTGTGGTCCCCCAGGAGACAAGGCGGAGCGGAAATGGCACCATTTCGATCAGTTATGGCACAGAAGTCTCGAAAGTCAAGCTGGGGCAGGCGGAGCTGACGGCCCAGCTGAAAGTCCTCCATACTTATCTGTTCAAGGTGGTGAAGGCGGAGGAGCGTTCAGGTAAAGCCCCGGACGAGAAGGACCTGGCAAAGGCGGAAAAGGCATTCCATACGCTTGCCAGGATGACGGCGGAGATGGCCCGGTTCGATGGGTTCTATCGGAATTTCCTGGGGTTGTGGTCAAGTGGATGGAGTCAGTCGACCCCCCTCCCGATGAACCTTCCAGGAGTCGCCAGAAAAGAGACCCAGCCTTTCGAAGAGGCAATAACGAACTGGGCCAAACTGTCGAAGAAAGTGCGCGGAGGAACGGATTCCCTGACCTATCAGGGAAGTCCCGTGTCCCAGGCCGAAGCCGAGCTGATCCTGATGGACGGGGCCCGGCACGGCGAGCCGAGGTCCTAGGGCGTGTTTCGAAAGTAGCGCCTGACCCGC
>NZ_JBSGVS010000073.1:38249-43718 GCF_053608565.1 Streptomyces sp. NPDC055025 | reverse complement strand
CCCCTGGGCGGCGCACCGCCGCCCAGGGGCCCTCCGTGCCGGGCTTCCCGGACAGCGAGACGCATGTCATGAGAACCGGTCACACCGAGGTGAGTCGTCGGAACACCGCGAAGCGCTGGACTGACGCGACGTGGTCCGACTGTCGTCAGTGGGTGTCATGATCGGGTGCGTGGGAGTTGTTTTCGGTTACTACGCCGCCGCGGACGATCAGGATGCCGGCCGAGCGGTCAGGCGCGTGGACGGCGAGCCCGGCGGGAGCGGGTACGACCAGCTCGTGGTGAAGGGCATCGACCCGGTCGTCGACCTACTGACTGTCGAGGTGGTCCTGACAGGCCGACCCGCGGGCGTCATCAAGTCCGACCCCCGGTACGGCCACCTGGTCGCCATGGTGGGGGACAGTGAGCTTGTCAGCGTGTCCCTCACGGATGCCTTCCGTGACGCACTCGCGAGCGTCGACCGGGAGTTTCTGGACGACGTCGCCCAAGGCTGGGCCCGCTCAGGTCGCTTCGCGACACCGCCTGACGCGGACCACCTCGCCGGGTTCCTCAGGCGGTTGGCCTCCCTCGCGGAGCGAGCCGTGGCTCAGGAGCAGGGCTTGTACTGCTGGATGTGCCCGTAGCCCACACCGGGCCCGCGGCCGACGGCGAGTAGTCGGCGCCCCATGCGGTGCCGTCCGCTGCAATGCTTCGCGAACCCCCGGCTGAGGTCGGCGCCGATCCCGCGATGTTCCTCGACACTGCCATCGTCATCGTCCCCGCCACCGTTCGTCGGCACGCCGGACACCGCCGCCGAATGCCGACGACGGATCCCTTGTCGACACCCGCTTGCCCCCAAGGAGGCCGTGCGAACCCGGGTCCGGAGACGCGACCAGCGCATTCAAGGTCTCGCCAAGGAATCCACAAGACCGACCGGAGACGCTGACCGGACCGCCGCATCAACGGGGCGTCGGAAGCCCAGCCACCAGGGGGAACCCATGCGTCTTCGCCATGCCATGGCCAGCACCGTATTCAGCACCGCGCTCCTCGCCGACGCAGCCGCCGCGCCAGCCCACGCGGCCTCATCCGGCGCGGCAGCGTGCCAGACGGCTTCCTGGAAAAGCGTGGACGGCACGGAAACGAGACTCACCCAGAGTGCGACACTCCACCAGCGGGGCCCGTACTCGGACTGCACACCTGGATACAGCCTGACCCCAGGGACAAGGGTCGTATACGACTGCTTCACCTCCAACAGCTACGAAAACACGTGGACACACGTGACCGCGTACTACAGCAACCTGGTCCTCAAGGGCTGGATCTGGGACGCGAAGCTGCCGGATGGAGGCAGCTACGTGGAATGCCCCTGGTGAACCCTGAGACGCCCAAGGCAACACCGGACGTGACGGAGCGCCCCGACCGAGAGGCGAAATCCAGGGGTCGTCGCAACACGTGATCACTGACATGTGGTGGCGAGCGGTTGAGACAGGCTCTCGGCCGGGGTGTGCCAGCCGAGCGTTGTGTGTGGGCGGCTGAGGATGAGGCCGGGGCCTTCATGGTGTCCACCCCTATGGGGCAGCATGCCTCCTCGGCGAACAGGAGGCCGTGGGCGGCCGGTGGTCGTCGGCTCGGGTGCGGCCTCACGGATCTTGACCGTGAGGGGGCGAGCGTGATGCCGGTCCGGTGCGGAGTCCCCGTCTCCTCCGGTCGCTCCGGTCCGTGAGCGCCGAGGTATCAGGGCGTCGGTGCGCGGGGCGAAGGGCTTCAGGGTGGTTCGGCGGCTACCGGGCGGAGTTCGGTAGCCGCCGAACGGTGCGGGCGCGTTGTGGGTTGAGCCGCGCGTTCCGCACACCTTGTCTTGAGGATCAGCTGTCTGGGCCACACCGGCCCATGCGGTCCGGTTCCGGATGGTCAGGTGGTGATGACCAGGCCGGATTCAGGGGACGATGTGGCCCGCGGCGCGGAACAGTTCGTACCACTCGGCCCGGGTGAGCGGGAGTTCGGAGCCCTGGGCGGCGCCCGCGACGCGCTCCGGGCTGGTGGTGCCCAGTACGACCTGCATCTGAGCGGGGTGGCGGGTGATCCAGGCGGTCGCGATCGCGATCGCGGGGACGTCGTACTGGCCGGCGAGACGGTCGATAACGGCGTTGAGCTCGGGGTAGTCCGGCGAGCCGAGGAAGACGCCCGTGAAGAAACCGGCCTGGAAGGGAGACCACGCCTGGATGGTGATGTCGTTCAGACGGCAGTAGTCGACGATGCCTCCGCCGTCGAGGGTGACCGACTGCTGCTCCGCGAGCATGTTCGCGGAGACCCCTTGAGCGATGATCGGCCCGTGGGTGATCGAGAGCTGAAGCTGGTTGGCCACGATGGGCTGGCGCACGTACTTGCGCAGCAGGTCGATCTGGCGTGGGGTCTGGTTCGAGACACCGAAGGCGCGCACCTTCCCCGAGGATTCGAGCTCGTCGAAGGCGCGGGCGACCTCTTCGGGCTCGACGAGCGCGTCGGGGCGGTGCAGCAGCAGGATGTCGATGCGGTCGGTCCGCAGTGCCGCGAGTGAGCCCTCGACCGATTTGACGATGTGCTCGTAGGAGAAGTCGAAGTACGGGCCGTCCGGCACGATTCCGGCCTTGGTCTGGATCGTGATCTCGTCGCGCTGCGACGGGCTCAGCGCCATCGCGTCGGCGAAGCGGCGTTCACATTCGTGAAGCTCGCTTCCGTATACGTCGGCGTGGTCGACGAAGTCGATGCCCGCGTCGCGCCCGGTGCGGACGAGTTCGCGGATGTCCTCGTCGGACTTGTCGGCGATACGCATCAGGCCGAGCACGACGTTCGGTGCGAGGATGTCGGTGCCGGGCAGGGTAAAGGTCTTCACAACGGCTTTCCTTCCAAATTTTCAGGTCCGCACAGTACAAACGGGTCCACTCCGCACCTTAGGGGGCGGAGGATCCAGCGGCGGCCGTGGGGGGCGAGGTGCGGATCCCAACCCGGCGCCGCCGCTCGCCGGCGGAAGCCGAGCAGGTCCCAGGTCCTGTGCGACTGGCTCCATCAAGTGATGTTCGAGTCCGATGACCTGCGAGGATCGTCCGCGACCGAGCCGTCCGGTCACCGGTCCACGCCATCTCGGGCACGCTGGACAAAGCGCCGAGCGGGGGTGGGGCCAGGCTCACGTCATGGGCATGAAATCCGGCAGGGCGGCAGCAGCGTCCGGCGCGGCTCGCGCAGGCCGAGGGCCAGGCAGAGGCCGACGTACCCGACGATCTCCATAGGCGGGAACGGCCACACCAGCCGCTCTTCGAAGTCGACGGCGAGCAGGACGAGCGCCCCGGCCACGTCCGCGGCGAAGACCATGTACCAGGCCCGCGGCGAACGGACGACGGCGAGCAGCAGCGGTGCCGTCTGCACAACGGCCAGGCCGCTCGCGATGCCGCCGTTCAGGCCGTAGTCGGCACCGAGCACCTGGATGGTGGCGGGCAGCAGGGCGAAGAACAGCAGGAACGCAATGCCCCACGGCAGCAGCCGTACCCATCGGCGTGAGGCCCCGGCGAGCAGCGCGCGGGCGTTCCTCCCTCGCTGAGGTCATGGGCCCCTGTCTATGTACGGCGGGACTGCGTCAGAGAACGCGCGTCCTCATCACCCCGGGAGGGTTCACGCACCGGTCCCGGAGCGGGATGGCGCTGCTTCACGCGCCTCGGTCGACTGCCGCCGCCGCGCAAGCGGCATGGGGTGGCGGTGCCGTCCTCGGCGTCGTGGGTGAGCGCGGAGTGCCTCGGCCGGCGCGGCGTCCAGCCGTCCAAGTCCTTGATGCCTTGGGGCCCTTGATGCCCTTGATGTGCTCGATGTGCTCAGGAGAAGCGAGCGGGTTGGCCGGCGGCCGGGTGGTCTCCGACCGGGCGAAAAACTGAGGCGCGGCATGATCCCCTGCCATGTGATGATCCCTCCGGTGCGCCGGAGCTGCCGGCGCGTCAGTCGCATTACCACACCCTTGGGGGTAGCAATGAGACTGTTCTCTGCTGGACGCCCGGTACGTCTCAGATCCGGCGCCGCCGTAGCGATGGCGGCCGGTCTGCTGACCGCCGGGCTCGCCACGCCCGCGTTCGCCGACGACGACCCGCCGCAGACCGACCAGTTGTGGATCAACGCGCCGTACGAGCAAACGCTGCCGCTCGGCACCGACGGCGGTCAGCCGCAGTCCCGCACCCTCGGCGTCGGCATCTACCACGACAACGAGAGCTTCACGGTGACCGACGGCAGGCTCACGGTCGACGTCTCCGACCTCGCCGGGGTCGCCGAGGTCATCTGGCCCGGCAACTGCGCGCCGAGCGGCACGACCGCGGTGTGCGACATCCCCGTGGTGCCCGCGATCGGAGGCGACTACGAGGACCAGGTGTTCCTGACGGTGCGCGCGGCCGACGGCGTCGAGGTCGGCACGCAGGCCAGGATCACCTACGCGGCGACGGCCACCGGCGGGCCTGACGGCACGCTCACCGCGCCGCACGAGAGCTTCGACACCACGCTCACCGTCGGCGCCGGGCCCGACCTCGCCATCGACCCCGTCGCCGGCATCGAGGCCGGTCGGCCCGGCGACGAGCGGACGATCCCGTTCAAGGTCACCAACAACGGCAACGAGAGCGCGGACGGGTTCACCGTCAAGCTGTACGCCTCGTACGGCCTGACGGATCTGACCCGGTACGACGCCTGCGCCTACACCACGTCGGACGGCGAGGACTACGCACCGTCGAGCACCGCGGTCTGCACGTTCGACCAGGTGCTGGCGCCGGGCGACTCCTTCGAGCTGCCCGAGCCGCTGACGGTGCGACTCACCCCGCACGCGCTGAACGAGCGGCTCGACATCGACGTCGAACCGAGCGGCGGCGTCCAGGACATCGACTCCGAGAACGACTACGTGACCCTCCAGATCGGCGCGGAGAACACCGCGGACTTCTCCGTGACCGGTGACGCCGTCTCCGGCGTGGCGGGCGAGACGGCCACGGCCGAGCTCACGTTCAAGAACAACGGCCCGGCCTGGATCGGCAACCTCGGCTCCGGCGACCCGGTCGCCGAGGTCCGGCTGATCGTGCCCGAGGGCATCAAGGTCACCGGCGCGCCGTCCGGCTGCTACCCGCGCACCCTCGGCGGCGGCTACTACCCGAACCGGACGGGCGCCCCGCGCTACGACTGCGACCTGCGGTACTGGGTGCTGGAGGACACCGAGCGTACGTTCGCGTTCTCGGTGCGCGTCGACACGGTGGTGCCAGGCGCGACCGGTGCCGTGAGCATTCACCCCGCGTTCGGCGAGTTCGGCGAGTACCCCTTCGGCTACGACCCGGACCTCACGAACAACACGGCGGTCCTGACCGTCAACTGACCGGCCCGTGGGTTCGGAGCGAGCCGTCCGAGCGGCTGGGCCCCACCCACCCGGGCCCCCCCCCGGGGGGCGAGCGCGGGGGGCCGGGGGGGCCCCCCCCCCGCGCGGCGCGGGGGCCGCCCCCGGGGCCCA
>NZ_JBSGVS010000073.1:0-38239 GCF_053608565.1 Streptomyces sp. NPDC055025 | reverse complement strand
CGCCGACCGGTCGTACGAGCGCGGCGGGCCGGCGGTCCACGCCACGCGCTGGGCGAGGGGCCCTTCCGCTGGCCGAACGGCACCCGCGTTCGAGGCCGGTGGCACGGTTCGTCGAATGACACCGGGACCGGCCTGGACACGTATCAGATCCTGGACACGTATCAGTTCAGTGGCGCGACCGGTCGAACCAGTCTCTGGTGTTCCGCCTGGTCGAGAGGACGATCACAAGGACGCCGACCGCCACACCGAAGCCCCACGCTCCGTCGGGCAGCTTCGCGTCGATCGCGGTGCCGGTGACGACCGATGAGCCGACGATGATCAGTGAGCCGACGACAACCGCGCCGACGCGGACGCCCTTGCCGCCGTCGGGGCACTTCGCGGCAACGACGATCGCGGCCGCGGCGAGCATCCCGAACGGGAGCGCCGCGACGAGGAGCATGCCGGCTATCAGTCCCCCCATGGCGCCGGTCTCCAAGGTGGCGGCGGCCACTACGAGCCACAGGGCAGCGAGAATGTTCCCTGCGCCCACCGTGAGAAGCAGGACGCGGACGGACCTGACGGTGCCGGGCATCTGGCTCATGCGGGTTCCTTTGAACGGACTCACGTGGATGGAGGCGCGCACCGCACTGCCCGCCACCCTTCGTCGCCGTGCACCGGTGCGCGGCGTTGTGGCAGGGGCACAGGGGCACAGGGGCACAGGGGCACAGGATAGGACCAGGCGCTCGCCGCCCGGATTCGCCCTGCTCCACGGCACGCCGCTGCCCGGCACACGATGTGCCCGCACTCTCGCCGGCCCGGTCGAGGACGCCTGGCCCGCGGGCGAGTTGAGAGCGGCGGAGGCGCCGCTCAATCCGACCGTCCGCGCGGATATGACGCGATTGCGGAAGGACTCGGTTTCGAGATGCCGGTGAGTAACGTCTTCCCGGAGGGAATCGGGACTCGGAATCGGGCTTGCGTTAGGGCTTGAGGCAGCATTCGTGTTCGGGTTCGGATTCGGGCTGGGTTTCCCCGCTCGGGATCGGTGGGTGGCCCTGTCGTGCGTGTGGCTGCCGCTGACAGGTCGGCCGCCCTGGACCTTGATCGCTTTCCTGGACGACGCCCACCGTCGAGGTGCGCCGCGCCGGGCCGGCGCGGTCCGTCAATTCCGCCACGCCCAACTCCACGACCACCTCACCCAATTGTTCCACGCGCACCACCCCTCTCGCCGATCGAATTCAGCGGGCATGGCGGACCCGGAACCTTTACCGACCGAAACAGCGTGTCGTTCCGGAGAAGCCCCATAATTCAGTACCGATGGAAAACTCAGTGGACCACGTCACGGAGGTGGCATATGACTGACAGGCGCGCGAAGGGAAGTACCAGGGTGAGGATCGCCCTTGGGTTAGTCACGGCGTCAGGAGCCGCCGTCGGAGTCATGGGGGGTTTGGGAGCCGGAACCGCGGCCGCACAACCGGTTTCGCTGACGCTGAAGTACACATGCGACGTTCCGTGGATCGAAGACCAGCACATCACGGCGCGGATCGACGCGAATCTCCCGGCGTCGGTCGCGCTCGGCCAATCCAGTAAGAAAATCACCATCCGTGCGGGAACGACGGTGGCCGCGGACATCACACCGTGGATCGGCCGGATCGGTGTGAAAACCGTTGAGGGCACGGTGGACGCGAAGATCAAGGTGAACGCGCCGCAGGGCGACAGGCAGATCGGAGTGCCTCTCGACATCACCAGGACCAACATCCCGGCATCCGGTTCCTTCGGCATCACGGCGACCGGCGCCGTGCTCACTCCCGCTTTCACCCGGCCGGGCACCGCGCGGATCACCGTCGGCGACATCGTCCTGAACGTCGTCGGGAAGAAAGCGAGCGGCGAGGCCCTCGAACTCCCCGTGCCGTGCACGCTGGACGGCGGGCAGAAGAACTTCGTCGGGTCGTTCAAGATCACGAAGACGGGGACCGGCTCGGGCACGGACGGCGGCTCGACCTCATCCGGCGGCACGGGCACGAACGGCGGCTCGGGCACGGACGGCGGCACGGACGGCGACGGCACGACAGCCCCGGGCTCCACGCCTACGGCGGCCTCCGCCGCCGGGGGGTCGGCTCCGACGGGAATTGCCGCCAACGGTACGGGGACGGGCACCATCGCGAATACCGGCGGGGACGCCGAGGACCTGATCCTGCCGGCTGTCGGGATTCTTGCCGCGGGCGTCGCCGCCCTCTGCCTCGGCTCGCGGCTGAAGAACCACCGCCGCGCCGCCGACGGCTGAGGCGACCGTACAAGGAGCCCGGTCGGACCCGCCTGCTCCGCGGCTGCTCGCCCCACAAGCTCAGGGGCGCGTTGTGTGCGCGGAAGCGGAAGTGGGGCGGTTCAGCGGGTCGTGGTCGACGTCGCCGCGGATGAGGAAGTCCTGGAGCTCGCGGTGGCGGAACTGGTAGGCGATGCCGGCGGTGCGCGTCAGACCTGCGTCGCAGCACCAGTCGAGGAAACGGCCGAGGCGCCAGGGCAGTGGTTGGTGGGACCACCAGCGGCGGGTACAGAGCAGGAAGGCTATGTAGCGGACACCCGCGGCGCCGAGGGCCGGACCGGCGCCGGTCCTGAACAGGGGTCCGAACGCACGCCAGGGCCTGAACAGCGAGTCGAGCGCGCCCCGGTAACCGCATCGGAACAGGCGGTTGTAGAGGAGTGCGAGCGCACGCCCGCCGCCGAGACCGAACAGCAGCATGTAGATGAGTACCGCCCCGAGGGCGTGTACGGGGCTCAGGGCGAGCCAATAGAAGGGGACGAACGCGAGCCCGACCACGAGGCCGGTCGCGAACCCGGTCACGAGGTCGTCCCGCACCATGCCGCGCGGCGACGCGTTCCCGTGTGACCTGCGAGTTTCATGTGCGTCCGAAAGTACGCCCGCCAGTCCGACCCCGACCATCGCTCCACCGGCGAGCCCTACCACCAATCCGTACACGAGCCCGGTCACCAGCCCGACGACGTTCCCGAAGTCGGCCACGACCACGAGCACTCCCCAGAAGAGCCCACCCACAAGCCCGTTCACGAGCTGGTGTCTCTCAGCAGGCGTTCGGGCGGTTACTCGTTGCAGCCGAGACGGTACGGGCCAGGGTGGGATTCCGATGAGAAGGCCGGCCGCCACCATGAGTGCCACGTTCATCGCGTACACGTGCCAGGCGTCGAGCAGGGCGGCGGGCAGGTCGACGATGGCCCACACCGCGACGGTCAGCAGGACGTGGACGGTGCGGGCGCGGCGGCGGCCGGTGAGCGGCCACAGTTCGTGGAGTACGAGGTCGGTGCCCGACAGTTGCCGTCCGGCCACTACGCGGGCGCTGGTGGTGTTGGTGTGCAGGTGGCGGGCGAGGACTGTCAGCCAGGCGCGTACCTGCGGCCGGCTGTAGGGCGCTGTCGTACCGCCTGCCGGGAAGGCGGCGAGGATGAACAGATTCAGCAGGTGGTCCCGGATCTGCTCGGGGGTTTCCAGGGTGCGCTCAAGGAGATCCCCGGGATCACGGACCCAGCGACCGTCGGGGTGACGTTCGTCGTAGACGGCGAGGGCTACGGTCAGCCGCCAGGGTGTGGACAGGCCCAGGGCCAGTGGACCGGCCGGGTCGGCGCGGAGTGCGTTCAGAACGGGTGTCCAGCGGGCCAGGATGCGGGTGCGGGCGGCGACGAACGTCTCGGTCGCGGCCAGGCTGACGGGGGCGATGTCGATACGGGAGGCGTCCTCCGCCCCCAGAGCCTCGCCTTCGAGAGCGACATAGGGGGTGCTGCGGCAGGTGAGGACGAGTTGGCCCTTGGTGGTGCCATGGAGGTAGCTGTTCATGGCCTTCAAAGCGGCCGCGGCGCGGGAGCCGTACCCGGGAGTCTCGCCGGCGTCCATCTCGTCGAGCCCGTCGAGCACGGGCAGGATCAGCCGGTCGGTGACAAGGGCGGCGGCCGCGGTCGGGCGTAACTGATAGGTACGGGTGAGATGGTCGGCGAGCCAGTCGTCGAGCTTGTTCCGGTTGGGGTCGAAGGTGGATAACGACAGGCGTACGGGAACGGGGTCGCCCGGCGTCCGGTCGGTGAGGAGGAGCAGCATGAGGTGGAGGGCGAGTACGGTCTTGCCGGCTCCGGGCGCGCCGGTGATGACGAGGCGGCCCGGCCGGAGAGCGCGGTAGTAGGCGGCGACTTCTTCCAACGTGCCGTGGGGCGCTGCGCCCGCGGTGTGGTGGGCGGGGGAGGGCAGGAAGGTGAACTCGACGTTGATGGTGCGGTCGCTGCCGCCGAGGAGTCTGCGGCGGGCTTCCTCCTCGCGTTCCCTGATGATGCCGGTGAGGCGGTCGGCGAGTCCGGCGGTGTCGGTGTCCTGCCATGCCTGGGAGTCCACCGCCTGGTGCAGGCCCGCTATCGCCAGCACCAGGCTGACCAGCCCGACCACCAACCCGCCCGGGTCCACCTCCCCGGTTCCCGCCCGGACGGCTATGGTGACCGCCACCCCCACGGCCACCACCGTCAGCGCCAACCAGCCCCACCGCATGCGACGTGCCGTCCTCATGTGACCATCCTCACCAACGGCTTCGCTGTTTTCCAGGGAAACGGCCCATGCGCCGGCACGACTTCGGGGTCAGCGGCGGGGCCCGCGCGGTGGGGGTTCGTCGGGCAGGTCCTGCCGTCGGCAGGAGAGCGGTCCAGAATGAGGGTGTGGACGTCCCCGAGTTGCTGGAAGCCGCTTCCTCGCTCACTCGGGACGAGTGGGAAGTGCGCCTCTTGAGGATCAGCGGGATCCTGCCGCGCCCCGCGGCACCGCGGGGCGCGGCAGGTGCGGGGCGCGGCAGGTGCGGCGGTTACCTCGTGCCCGGCGCCCTGGGGATCGTCTGGGCTGCCTCCACCCCTGTGCCTCCGGTGCCGAACAGGCCCGGGTAGGGCCACCAGCCCGATCCCGCGATGGCGGCGTGATCGCCGTCATGGCCCTTGCCGCCGTCCGCGACCGGGCGGTCGTCGCGGTCCGTGAGCTGGAACCCGACCGTGTAGGTCCGGGTGACCGAACCGTTGGCCGAGGTCACCTTGATCGTGCGGGTGGTGAACCGGGATCCGGTCGACGAGAGGACCGGACTGCCGTCGGTGACCTTCACCCGCGCGCCGGACTGGGCCGGTACGGCGGAGACGGCCGGGATCCGCGTGTTCTTCGGCCAGTCGACCACGTACGTGGAGCCGTCCGGGTCGAAGCCGTCGATCGCGGCGCCTCCGACGGTGATCGCCTTCGCGTCGGCGACACCGGCCTTGGTGGCGTCCGCGTAGTTCCTCACCGTGACCGACCCGTCGGCGTTGACGACGACGCGCGCCGACATCGCCGCCGCCAGGTTGATCCGCTCCCAGCTCGCTCCGCCGTCCGCCGTCAGGTCGAGCGGGTAGCCGGAGTCCGTCGCGGTCTGCTCCAGGATCTGCGTGCGCTGCCCGGTGGTGAGGTCCGGGAACGCGGTGATCAGCAGGGCCGCCGCGTCGGACGGTGTCCTGAGAGTCTGCCCGGCCTTCCCCACCTGGGAGAACCCGTAGGTCAGCCGCCGCGTGTACAGGTCGACGTGCTGCGCCTCGCTCAGACCGGCGTAGGAGTCGCCCTCGCAGGCCGCGAGCGTGTCGCCGTATCCCTCCTTCTCGCACTGCGCGAGCAGCACGTTCTCCATCTCGGTGTGGGCCTGGGTCAGCAGCTTCGCGAAGTCGGGGTCCGCCCACCGGTGCGCGACGGTGGCCTGTCCGGTGATGCGCCCGCCCATGACGTCGAGCGGGTAGTGGAACCCGAGGACGACGCGGTTGTTCCCGTACTCCGAGGTGCGCGCGAGGATCGACGGCGCCAGCTCCGGCAGGAGCGTGGCGAGGATGGTCCCGGTCTCGTAGCCGCCGTAGGTGTGGCCGCTCGGGTACGAGCCGCTGGTGGCGAGGCTGCCGTACGAGCCGTCCTGCGACTCGTAGATGTCACCGCCGTCGCCGACGAAGCCGAGCCGCACATACGGGCGCGGGTAGGCGTAGTGGTCCTTCGCCGCGTCGACCTTGTCGAGGTCCTTCGTGACGCGGGAGAACAGTGCGCTGGTCTTCGGCAGCCGGCCGCCGTTCAGGGCGTCGCGGTAGATCTGGCCGAGCCGGGAGCCGAGGCCGTCGGCCAGCGTGACGGTGGCGCTGTTCGTCGCGTCCACCTCGGCCCGGTCCACCTCCTTCTGGGTCGCCGCGTTGTTGACACCCACCGCGATGCGGTCGTTCTCGGCGGTGAGCGCGGTGCCGTTCGGCACCTTGGCGTCGGCTCCGAGGATGTCGGTGCCGAGGTCCTCGATGCCGTTGAGCAGGCCGTAGAAGTAGTCGGTCCCGTCGCCGGTGCCCGGCCACTTGTCCGACGCGTAGGTGGCGTTGAGCGTGTCGTCCGGGAAGGGGGACGGTTCGTACGCCGGGTCGGAGGCGTCCGTCGCGGCGGACGCTCCGGTGGTCGCCGAGGTGGTCGCCGACGTGGTCGCCCGGACCGTCGCGGCGGAGTCGTCCGAGGTTCCCGCCAGCGTGACCGCGGTCACGGTGGCCGTGTGCGCCTTGGCCTTGCCGGTGGTCGTGAGCAGTGCCGTGCCGGTCGTGGCGGGCACGTGCGCGGTGGTCCCGTCGCCGAGGGCCACGGTGTAGCCGATGATCGGGAATCCGCCGTCGCCGGCCGGCTTCCAGGTCACGCGGACCTGCTTGCCGTCGGTGATCACACCCGTCACGGCCGGCTTCTGCGGCTTGCCTCCGCCGGTCACCACGGGCGCCGTGGCGGCGCTCGGGCGCGAGGCGCCGAACGCGTTCACCGCCTGGACGCGGGCCGTGTACGACCTGTTGGCGCGCAGCCGGGTGAAGGTCGTGCTCCGGCTGTCCGGATCGTGGATCTCGACCTGGTGGCCGTCGCCGAGGGTGACCCGGTAGCCGGTGACCGGTGAGCCGCCGGTGTCCTCGGGCGCGGACCAGGCGACGGTCACGCTGGAGCCGGACGATGTCGCCGACACCGCGTCAGGCGTGGCGGGCGCCGTCCTGGGCTTCGTGGCGAGCGCGGACAGGGCGTGGCGGAGGGTCCCGTACCGCGCGGTGAGGGCCGCGTCCGTGGCGGTGCCGTCCGCGACCGCGGTCCTCGCCTCGGCGAGTGCCTTGGTGAACGCCTTCCACGACGCGTCCGTGTAGCGGTCCTTGTCGAGGGCCGACGCGGTCGTGACCAGGTCCTCCAGTCGCAGCCTCGCCACCGGGACCAGCTGTTCGGCGGCCAGGGTGAGACCGCGCGTCCGGGTGTCGACTTCGAGCCGCGTCGCGTCGTCGCTGTCCACGAGGGCGCGCGCCGAGGCGAGTTCGCGCTGGTACACGCCGAAGTCGATCGCGTTGTAGCGCTCCGCGTCGCCGGAGAGTCCCTCGTACCGGTCGATCGCGTCGCGCAGGGCGGACTTGTCCGTCACGACGGGCGTGTCGACGTGGTCGAAGGTGATCCGGCCCAGATTCGCGACGTACGGGTGCGAGGAGTCCGGCTTCGTCGTCAGCCGCAGATGGACGGAGTGCGTGCCGGTGATCGCCTTGGGCAGTGTCAGACTCGTCGTCCCTCCTGACGACCACGCGCTTCCCGTGACCGGCAGCGGTACGGTCGCGTACGGCGTGCCGGGGTCGGCCGCGTCGAAGGAGTCCAGATAGAGCTGGACGGCGGAGCCGGTGCCGCAGCGGGCGGAGTTGTTGACGTAGGTGATCGTGACGGTGCTCTTCGGGGAGCCGCCGAAGTCGATGTCCCCGTAGTCGAGCCAGGCTCCGTCGTAGGTGCCGCCGAGGTCGGTGGTGGAACCCGAGCCGGTCCAGCCGACCGGCTCGCTCTTGAGCCCGCCGCCGCTGTGCGAGCGGAACGCGGTGGCGTCGAAGCCCACGGGGGCCCCGGCGGTCCGCGTCAGGGCCAGTGAGTAGACGTTGCCCACGTAGGGCTGGGAGGCGGTCTGCGTGCTGGAGACGAACGCCGCGTACACGTCCTGGACGCCGGTGAAGACGGCCGGGTCGAGCCGCACGCTCGTGGTGGCGATGGTTCCCCAGCCCGATCCGCTGTAGTCGAGGGGGATGTCGACGCTCTTCGGGCCGTCCTTCGAGCCGAGGCGCAGCTCGATGTGCGAGTCCGACGCGGCGCGCGACTGGGGCTTGTCATAGCTGACGGTGACGGTGTCGGCGCCGTCGCGGAGGTCGGTGTCCTTCCACCGGGCCCACGCGCCGTTCGTCACGTTCTCGAAGATGCCGTTCGAGAGGTTGAGCGGGAGCGAGCCGTCGCCGGTCGTGGTGGTGTTCACCGCGGTCAGCGTGGCGAGCGTGGTCGTGGGGGACGAGGAGACCTCGTACGGCGAGAACTGGTACCAGTCGAAGTTCGACACCCACTGCTGGCCGGACGGGGCGTGGAACACGAACGTCGCGCTCTGCGCGTCCAGCAGGGCGTCCGGGTCGGTGACGGACGCCTGCACCGTGTTGTAGTACTGCCAGCCGCCGGTTCCGGGGAGCTGGACGGTGGCGACGACGGGACCGTCGGCGGCGCCGGCGTGGATGTCGACACTGCTCGGTTCGGCGTTCGTCGCCTGCGAGTTCGCGTAGCGGACCGAGACGCTCTGCGGGGCGGCCCCGCCGAAGTCCAGCCTGGTGAAGCGCTCCCACGATCCCTCGGTGACGCCGCCGAGGTTGCCGTCCGAGTTGTTCCGCTCGCTGATGAGGCTGGGGCCCTCCTTCTGGTCGGGGTCCTCGGCCTGGAGGACGGCGTAGCCGCCCTCGTCGATGGTGAGCGCGTCGATGGCGGAGTGCAGCGCGTCGTCGGCGGCCATGATCGTGCCGGTGGCGGACGCGGTCGCGGACGCGGTGGTGGACGTGTTCGCGGACGCGGTGGTGGACGTGTTCGCGGACGCGGTGGTGTCCGCGTTGGTGTCCGCGAGGACGGTCCGCGCGCGTTCGAGCGCCGACCGGAACAGGCTCCAGGAGCCGTCGGAGTAGTTGCCGCCGCGCACCAGCGACGCCTGGTCGACGAGTGCGCCGAGGGCCTCGCGATGCACCGCGGCGGCGGAGATGACGAGCGGGTCGGTCGGGGATATCCCGGTGCCGCCCACCGTCGAGGCCCGTACGCCATGGGCGAAGGCCGTGTCGTGGAAGGTGATGCCGAAGCGCGCGTCGACCTGCGCGGTGCCGGTGAGCGACAGCGTCGCCGTGCGCGAGCCGCTGACGCGAAGATCCGCCGTGACACCGCGCGGCAGGCCGGTCACGGTCGCCGCCCCGGTCCTGGTGAGGCTCGTTCCCTTGCGGGCGGCGAACGACGCCGGTCCGTCCAGGGTCAGCTTCACACTGCCGTCGACGGTGCCGTCCGCGGCGGTGCTCACGGTGCCCGGGTGGGCGGAGACGACGGTGTCGCCCTTGTCCGTTCCCGTACCGCCGTTACCCGCACCGCCGCCACCCGTACCGCCGTCACCCGTGTCGCCCGAGTCGGTGTTCAGCGAGTACGCGGGCTCCGTGCGGGCGCCCCACCGGGAGGGCTTGGAGCCCATGGTGAAGTCCAGGGTGCCGCCGGAGATGATCTGGGAGTAGTCGAGCCACGTGTTGTCGAACCGCTTGCCGTTGAGGGTCGCGTTCTGCACGTAGTAGTCGCTGGGCGACACGCCGTCGGCCTTCACCGTGAACCGGGTGCCGTTGGCGTAGGTGATCGTCGTGGAGTCGAAGAACGGGCTGCCGATCTGGAACTGGCTGGAACCGGCGGTCACCGGGAACAGGCCCAGGGCGGCACCGACGAACATGGTCGACATGGTGCCGGCGTCGTTGTCCATGGTCGGCAGGAAGCCGTTCGGGGAGAGCTTGTAGACCTGGGTCTTGACCGGCGGGGTGAACTGGCCGCCGGAGCTGGGGGCCTCGTTCGTGGAGCCCGTCGCGATGTAGCGGTTCCAGGTCGTGCCGGTGTAGATGGCGCGTACCCACTTCTGCGTCAGGCTCGGCTCGCCGACGTAGTTGAACAGGTACGGGGCCTGCAGGTCGATCTCGTTGGCGTTGGAGTGCAGCATGGTCGAGCCGTCGTCGACGGTGGAGTCCTCGCCGAACATGTGCCTGACGGCGGCCTGCCCGGCCTTCGGGCCGCCCATGGCCTCGATGAGTCCGCCCATGTCGTAGGCGTCGTACCAGTGGTACTGCCACAGCGTGCCCTGGTAGAGGCCGGCCGCCTCGAACCTCTCGTAGTCGGCGCTCTGCCAGTCACCGCCCGCGGCGCGCGGGGTGAGCAGCCCGACCTCGGTGCCGTCGGTCGCGGTCCAGGCGCCGGACTTCACGAGGTTGTCGATCGCCATGGTCGACTGGGTGCGCAGCTTCTTCGCGTCCGCCTTCTTGCCGAGCGCGTCGGCGATGACGGAGAGCGCCCACTGGTCGTAGCCGCGCTGGACGGTCGTACCGGGATCCCCGGTGACGTATCCCTGGCGCAGCTGCGCCCCCGTGTAGTAGCCGGAGTACGACAGCAGCGCGGGGTACGCCTCGTCGAGCCGGTCGAAGTTCGTGAAGCCCTTCGACAGCGCGTCGGCGACCAGCACGGCCGAGCGCTCCCAGCGCACGGTCGGGACCGAGTGGGTGAGGCTGCCGAGGCTCTTGCCGGAGGTGCGCGCGTCGGCGAAGAGCACGATGAGCGACTGCACCATGTCCCGGTAGGTGGCCGGGTCGATGTACGCCTCGACGGAGTACTTGCGGAAGTCGTCCCAGGTGGACCAGCCGTCGTAGTACGTGAAGCCGTTGGCCCGGTGCACCGCTCCGTCGGCGCCGCGGTACGTACCGCTGGTGCTGGTGGCGTTCACCGGCAGCGCGTACATGCGGTACAGGTGCGTGTAGAACTCCTTGGTGAGCGTCGACCCGGGGTCGGACTTCGCCGAGGAGCGCACGGCGACGGCGCCGAGCGCGCTGTTCCAGTCCGCCTTCGTCCGGGCGCGCGCCTGGTCGAAGGTGAGGTCGCCGACCTCGGCGCGCTGGTCGATCGCGGCCTGTTCCGCGCTGATCGGCGAGAGCGTGACGCGCAGTTCGATGTCGTCCCCGGCGGACTTGTCGAACCCGAGGACGGCGCCGGTGTCGGACCCGTCGCGCGTGGTCGCGTCGCTCAGCCTGCCGTCGTTGCCCCAGCTCTTCAGGGAGGTCACGGGGACGTTGGTGGTGGCGTTGTAGTACAGCTGGTACGAGGCGCCGTTGAACGACCCCGCGACGAGCCCGGAGATCGAGGTGGTCCCGTCCGGGAGCGTCGTCGCCTTCATGGTCGAGCGGGTGCGGCTGGTGAAGTTGTTCGCCAGGTCCAGGACGAGCTGGGGGTTCGACCCGGCGGGGAAGCTGTACCGCTGGAGCGCGGTGCGCGTCGTCGCGGCCATCTCGGCCTTGACGGTGCCGGAGTCCTGCTTCACCGACGACGCGGTGCCGGAGAGGGCCCCGAGGCCCACCTGGTAGTAGCCGGGCGTCGCGGTCTCGTCGTCGTGGCTGTACGGGTGGGCGTACGTGCCGGTGGCGGGGCGGCTGTCGTACTGCACGGAGGTCGGGACGACGAGCAGGTCGCCGCCGCCGCCCGAGCCGCCGACGCCGTCGAGGTTCGTCGCGGTGAACCCGGCGATGTGGTCCTCGTTGTAGTCGTACCCGGTGTGGTTGCGGTTCGGCGTGGTCAGCGGGTTGACCTTGGCCAGACCGTGAGGCGCCTGGGCGCCCGGCAGGTCGTTGCCGTCGTCGCCGGCGGTCGACACGAACGGGTCGACGAGTTTCGTGTAGTCCGTACCGCCGGATGTCCCGCCGGACGGCGTGGACGTGGTGGCGCCGGGCACGGCCGCGGCCGCGCCGGCACCGGCCAGCGCGCCGAAGCCGAGCGCGCCGGTGATCAGCACGGCGACCGTCGCACGCAGGGGCCGATGACGTCGGCGGGCGGTCCGCGGGGGAACCCCGCGGGGCAAGGGGGCTTGGGATGTGATGGACACGTAACCTCTCCAGCGTCGCGAGATGCCCGCACAGTCCGCCTGGAGAAAGACAACGTTGTCTGACCGAACACCGGAGCGTGCGGAGCGAGACGGCAGTGGACGCACGGGCCAACACCCGTCGCGCTCACGACCGTGCGCCATCAGACAGGAAAAAGGCATACAACGGGCAAACAGCGCTCACACAGGAGATGCGCGCCGAACGCAGGACACAGAGCGCGGGCCGCAGCGATCCGGACGCGGCGATACGGAAGCGGCGAAGGGAGTCACCGCCGTCGCACGCGGCACGGCCCAGGTCGCCGCCACGGCCCAGGTCGCCACCCTCCCGAGCGGGCCCTCGATCCGGTCCCCGGCCGATACCGCCGGCCACCGCCCTCACCATCGGCTGGGCCGAACCTGCCAGCTCTGACCAGGCCAGCAACGCATGCCGAGGCCGCCTGGAGCCATACATCTTGGGCGATCGCTCCTGACCGATGGGGAAGGGGGGCGTGTCGAGTCGCGGCCCGGCCATGCGCGCTCGATTCCGGATGCCCGAATTCGTCGGGCGGTCTGGACAGACGGATGAGGCGGCTGCTGGCATCCGACTGGAAACAGGAAACAACGGAACTCGGCTTGTCCGACCAGCAGCCGTCACCGCACGCTTGCTCTCGGTTGCTCGGACGACCGGAGTCGGAGGATTGCATGGTCCAGCAGCCAAACCAGTTCGGGCGAGAGTTGCGGAGGCTGCGCCTGGCCTCCGGCATCACACTTGCCGTCCTTGCTGGAATTGTCCACTACAGCAAGGGCCAGTTGAGCAAGGTCGAGCGCGGTATCCAGCCACCCAGCGAGGAGTTGGCCCGCCTCAGTGATGCCGCCCTGGGTGCCGACGGTGCGCTTATCGCCCTCGCTCCCGCAGGGCCGATGGCCGGGAAACCCGTAAGAACGGCTACTGACGACGAGGAGGTGTGGGTAATGCACGTGTCAACAGAAGGCCAGAGCTGGTTCCGGCCCGTCAGCCGCCGGCAGATGATGGCCGCGGGGGCAGCCTCTGCGGTGTCGGGGTTGGGCATCAACGGCCCCGCTCCGTCCGCCGAGTTGGCGGCGGGAGGATTACTGGAAGCGTCCCGTTCGCTCTTCGGGGAGTTCCGCCGACTGGGCCAGATGGGAAGCCCGGCACTGGTACTTCCCGCCCTCATCACCCAGACGCATCTGCTTCGAGACACATCGGCCTCGGCCGACCCTTCCACCCGCCGGGCGTTGCTACGGCTCGCATCCCGGTACGCCGAGTACGCCGGCTGGCTGATGCAGGAGTCGGGAAATGAGGAAGCCGCCCTCTCATGGACTCGGCATGCGGTGGAGCTGGCGGACGCTGGAGGAGACCATGACCTGGCCGCTTACGCACTGGTCCGCCGGGCACTGGTAACGCTCTACAGACGGGACGCCGGGCAGACGATCGAGTTGGCCCGACAGGCGCAGTTCAGTGCTCTACCGCCGAGGATTCGTGGCCTGGCCGCGCAGCGGGAGGCCCAGGGCCATGCTCTCGCCGGCGACTACGACGCGTGCATGCGCTGCCTGGAACGGGCGCGAGGCCAATTCGACCGGGACGAGCGAGAAGCTGAGACGCCTGTCATCGGTCCCACTCATCTGTCCGATCCCGTGGGAATGATCACCGGCTGGTGCCTGCACGACCTGGGCCGGCCGCGTGAGGCCGCCGCGATGCTGGACCGGCAAGTCGCCGAGATTCCGGCGGAGGCCCTTCGTACCCAGGCCCGGTACGGGGCGCGTCGCGCACTCGCCCACGCCGCGGCGGGGGACATCGACCTCGCCTGCGTGTTGACCGGCGAACTGCTTGACTCCGTCACCGCCGCGAACTCCGCCACGATCGCCACCGATACGCGGCACCTCGCCCGTACCTTGGCCCGCCACCCCAGGAACCCGTCGGTGCGCGCCCTGGCACCCTCGTTGACTTCACTCCCGCACCCTGCCGCCCAATAGAGAGGTAACAGGTCCATGCCCGACGTCTTCATCAACTATCGCACCGGAGATGGCGACAAGTGCGCCACCACGATCGAGCGCGAACTCTCCCGCCGCTTCGGAGAGGAGCGGATCTTCTACGCTTCGAAGTCCATCGGGGCCGGAGAGTCCTTCGACCGGGAACTCGTCCGCAATGTACGGCGAAGCAGCCTGCTCCTCGCTGTCATCGGACCGACGTGGGTGCACCGTCCGCAGTTGCATGACGAACAGGACTGGGTCCGCAGAGAGATCCTGGAAGCATTCGCCTGCGGGATCACGGTGATCCCTGTCCTGGACGGGCGGGATGTGGAACGGTTACGCGAGGCAGACCTGCCCGCAGCGCTCAGTCAGCTCGCCAACCGCCAGTCGATCCGGGTCGACCTGCGGCACAACGCCAGGGCGGACCTGGCCCGCGTCGGTGACGAACTCGCGACGTTGGTGCCCTCACTCGAAGCCGCCGATCGCGACGCACAACAGCCGCCGTCCGAGCCCGGCAGCACCAGTAACTCCACGGGTGAAGTGAACGGTCCGGTCGTTCAGGCCCGAGACTTCACCGGCGACGTGGGAACCGTGGTGAAGGGCAGCCAGGGAGTCGTCCACACGGGAACAGGGGACATACGCCATGAACCCCGTCATTTCTCCGGGGATGTAGGAACATACTTCGAGGGAGGCAATCAAGGGGGCGTCCACAACCGGTTCGGCACCTCGCGCAGGCGCGAGGACGGCGACAGGTGACCGACTCGGTCGGCCCCTCCGTGACCGGCAGCCAGGAACAGGTGCACACCGGCAGTGGCCACATCTTCAACTTCGACCGCGAAAACCCCGCGAGCCTGCTGGCGGATCTCAAGGGCAAGAGCCCTCGCGTCGTCGCCGCTGACCAATTGGCCTGGCTGCACCAGAGATTCGTCCACCCGCCCGGTTTCGGTGACGCACGCGACGTTCTCAAGCGCAAGGGCACCGTGCTGCTCGACGGAAAGCCGGGCAGCGGCCGGAACGCCGCCGCGCGCATCCTGTTGCACGAACGGCGAGACGACGCCGGAACGTTCCACGAAGTGGAAACGCGCGAGGAGGGACGTCCCCGTCTCGATCCCGAAATCGTAGAGGCGGGTGATCAGTTACTGCTGAACTTGTCGGGCGCGGACGAACACCTTTGGAGCGAAGTCCAGGACGAGCTCGCCACGTTCCGGAGCATGGTGGTGGAACGCCAGGCCCATCTGGTGGTGACACTCCCCTACCAGCGAGCGACGAGACTCCACACCGATCTCATCGCCTTTCACGTCGAGATCGGGCGCGGACCGGGCATGGATGTACTGCAGAGCTATCTGCGGAAGTCCGGGATCCCCGTCTCCGAGACCTTGCGGCCGGTCCCAGCGCTGTCCGAGCATCTGGACAACCTGCCGCCGATGCGGGAGATCGCCGAACTCGCCGCTCTGATCGAGGCCGCACGCCGAAGAGCGCGGGAACAGGGGAGCTTCTCCGACTGGTGCGAGCATGCACTGGACGCGGTGCGGGATCGAGCCGGTCAAGTGGCTGCACTCCTTGCCGAGCTCCCCTCGGGTCGGCAAAGAGCCCTGCTCCTGACGACGGCCATGCTGTCCGGAGCACATGCCGATGACCTTCACCACGCCACTGACCAACTACTGCGCACCGTGAACTATCCCAAGGACGAGACGCCCCTCCTGGAGCGTGCGGACCTCGCCGAACGATTTACCGAAATCAAGGCAGAAGCCGATGCCGACGGCATGGTGCGCTTCACCGGGCTCGGCTACGACGCCGCCGTGCGCGCGCATTTCTGGAACCACGTACCCGACCTCCGTGTCCGTTTGCGCGACTGGGTCGGCCACGCCGTTGAACCCGGAAGGCTCGCCCAAAGAGGCCGCGACCTGCTGATCGAGCGGTTCGCCGAGCAATGGCTACGTACCAGCCCCCCACGAGGGCTGGTGGAACTGGTGGAACGCTGGACCGCGACAACACGATGGGAACCAAGACTCCGTGCCGCGGCTCAGGTGCTCGAATACGGTCTCAAGGACGAACGGCACAGCGCCTTCTTCCGTTCCGCGATCTACAACTGGTCCGGCAGGGAAGGGCTGACGGACGAACTCACCCAAGTACTTGTGGGAGTCTGCGCCGAAGTGCTGACGCTGTCCCATCCTGACCAGGCCATGGTCCGATTGCACCATCTGGCCAGACGGCAGCGCGAGAAGACGAGCGCCTTCGAAGCCCTGCTCGTTCTCGTCCGACGCGATCACTGGATGCGTCGCCGTATGCTTCACAGGCTCGGCCGCGACCTCACCTCGGCGCAGTGGCAGGTTGACGCCCGGCTGTTCCTGGAGCTCAGTGATCCGGCGCTTCTCATCAACCCTGGTCCCCGTCGTGCACAGTCGCTCCTCCCCGATGGAGTCGTCCGCAGCCGGCTGGCAGCTGGGTGGGCCGGAGTATTCCGTCTGCTCCCCCAGCACGAGTGGAGCAGCCCACTGACCCGCTGGCTGGTCGCCGCCGGTGAGAACGACCAGTACAGCGACGTATTCCTCGATGTTCTGGTCGCCGGTGCCGCACACCGCGCAGCCATCTTCGGCGCCCTGTATATGACCGCACGTGACTGGACCGCGGCCGGGACCGGCTCCCGAGAAGACCGAGCCGAGGTTACGACCCGGCTTCTGCACAAGATCAGTGCCGCCCAGCGCCGCCAAGCCGCCGCACCCTCGCTGTGACACCGCATCAGGGAGACAGTGCCCCATGAGTTCAAGCCGCACCATCATGACGGTCTTCATCACCGTCATCGCCGGACTCGTCCTTGCCATCATCGCCCTGGGCGCCGGCTGGCCGCAGTGGACCTGGCCGCTGATCGGTGTCCTTCTTCTGCTTGTCCCGGTGGTGGAGGTCAAGACAGCCGCCCGCCGAAGGCCGGGCGAGGTCCCGCCCCAACTGGTGCCATATCTGCCCGCCACGCCGGTGGAAAGCCGTGAGTTGCGCCTCATCGATGTCGCTCTGCCGAGCGAGGCTGACGACTACGATTTCCTCTTCTCGGCCACGGTGCGCTGGTGCCCGGCCGACGGGCAGGCCGACACTCCCTTGGTCAATCCGGGCGGCCTGGCGGCCGAGGCCGTCCTCGAAAGAGCTCGCCGTATCACCGAAAAACGCTCACCGGGCAGAAGCTCGCTCGTCCAGCACGAGCTCAACGGTGGGCTGAGCACCCTGGAACTGGATGTCTCGGAACGGGTACTGGCCATGGCCGAGGCGACCACACTCGCTCTCGCCCCGCGCGACCAGGAACGCCTCGACAAGCTCGCCGCGGTCCGCAAGGACGAACAGCTCTGGGAACACGAACGGCGCTGGGAGCAGAGCAAACGCGCATATCTCGGCGATGACGTACTGAAGGATGCCGGCAGCACCGTGGTCTGGTGGCTTGCCCGGAACGACGACCACGTCGAACGCACCGTGAACGACCTGGGCCTTCTCGCTCAACTCTCATCAGCCGCGAACAACGAGGACGTCCCCGAACAGTTCCGTCACCTCGTACCGTTCCCAGCTCCCGAACCGGACCTGTTCCAGGAGAACCTCGACGTCGCCGCAGAGGCGGACTCATCGGAACAAGAACCTTCTGCCGCTGACCACTTCGACGCCTTCTTACGATCGGCGGGCATGACGGACGACGATCCACGACGGCCCTTGTTCGTCCGGCAGGTGGCCGAGCACGCCAAGTGGCACGAGCTGGCTGACATCGAGGAAGAGCTGCTTGAGCGGTTCGATGCCCCCTACGTCCAGGAGTCGGACGATACGGCAGTCGCGCCGGATCCGGATCCGAACCCGTGATGAGCCCGTGATGACAGTCGCCGTGCTTCGCCAACTGTGACCCAGCAAGGGGGCTCCCATGTCATTCCATCTCCAGTTGCAGCCGACACCAGGCAAACCGATATCAGTCGTCCGGCTGCGACGAGCGATGGCGGACGCATGGCACAGGATGAGGGACAAACTCACAAGATTCCTTGGCCGTACTGGCAACGGCGAAGCACCAGCGGTCCGGACGGAAATAAACGGCGCGACGCTACTGGCGACATATGACACCCAGGAAAGAGACTTATTACCAGCAGCAACCAGTGAACCGTGGGAGCTCCAGCTACGGCGACTCCTCGCATCAGCTCCAACTGCAGGAGTAAAAGTGCGAGCACTGCTTGCCGAGACCGATCCCGCAATCCGAATGACATCGACATTCCTGACGGTCAAGAACTCCATGAGCGGCGGAGCAGTATACGGACCGGTGATCCAAGCCGGGACCGTAAACAGGCTGACGTTCGACAAAGGGCCAACAACGAATGACGTGGTCGAGCCATAAAGGCGGTAGCTCGGTTCTCAGAGCGGGTATTCTCTTCCGCCCCTTCGGGCCATGCCGCCGGGTACCCAATCCGCAGGATCGCGCGCGCTGTATCCCCAGACGGATTCGGAGTGGGACCGCGGAGGGCTCGTCGGCCAAGTGCAGGTAGAGGTGTCCAACGGCCTGACGGTAACCTCGGCCACGCGCAGCCTGTCAAGCGACGGCTACAAGAACGGAAGCAGTAACCCCGTCATGAAACAGATCTCGGACGCTGCCAAGTTCATCTGGCCTGATGGTCAGACGGACATGGACGTGAAGATCACCTGGATTGAGGAAGTATATGTACCGTACTAGACGAAGCCGGCAATCCCCGTTTGTCGCCATCCTCGCCGCGGTCCTCGTGATGAGTGTGTCCGGCTGCACCGACGAAGGAGATTTCCCCGTCCCGACAGAAGGGCAGGTCGTCGGCGCCTGGAGCAATCCCGGAGGGGACTGGATCAACTTCAAGAAAGACGGGACGGGCCTCATTTCGGCGGGGGCACAGCTTCAACTGAGCAGTCTGATAGAGGAAAGCGAAACCAGAGAGGTGTGTGGGTTTTCCTGGAAGGTGGACACTATTCCTGCGGGAGGGGATGTGTGGGTTGCCGTCAACTTCCGGGATGGGCAGTGCGGATCGCCGGGGTTGGGTAATTTTGGCCTGTACGCCTACTCCGCGGAATCCAAAGAACTGCGTCTGTCGCCGGCCGTTGAATTCCCGAAACCCGGCGAGGTCTATTCTCGATCGGATGCGAAGCAGCCTGCCGCCCTTGGGCAGGGGGAAGCGGACCCGGCTGACGGGTGATCGATGCGGCCTTCCCCCGTCGGCCGCTGGGTCAGCGGGTTTTCACATGACCCTCGTCGCGCCTGGTGCGGACCTCCCTCCCAGGGGACGTCCGCGCCAGGCGCGCGGCCCATGATCCCCGGTCCGGGCCTCTGTGTTGTGCAGACCTGTTCAGGCGTTTGGCGTCAGGTCTGCGCCCGGTCGGCCGGATGCCTCTGTCTCGGTCCCGTCGGGGCGGATGTGGCCATAGGTCCGGGCGAGTACGGACACCGTGTCGGCCATGGCCTGCCGCAGTTCTTCCGGCGCGACGACCTCGACGTCGATACCGAGCCGTAGCAGTTCCCCGCACGCGTGGTCGGTGCTCTCGGTCGGGATGACGGCCTCGCTCCAGCCGTCATCGCCGACCGCGGTCGCGGTGGCGTCGAAGGCCCGTACCACCTCAGGGGGGACGTTGGCGGCCAGCCGCTCGCGTCCCCTCGGTGACAGCCGGATGGTGGCGGTGCCCGTATGGCGGCGCGTTCGGAAGCCGTCCAGGTAGGACGACCAGTACTCGCCCAGGACGAAGTCCTCCGGCCGTTCGAAGCGCTCATCGCTCAGAACCGCGTCGAGGACCTGGGTGATCCGGTAGGTGGCGGTCCGGCCCCTGGCCGCTGCCACGAGGTACCAGGTACCGGACTTGAGCACCAGGCCATAGGGATACAGCCGGCGGTCCACCTCCTGCGGTTCGCGCCAGCGGCGGTACCGCACGTCCACCGCTCGCCGGCTGAACACCGCCTCCACGAGCAGGGGCAGATATGGGGTCGCCTCGGCTTCCCGGTACCAACCCGGAGCATCCCAGAGGAACACCGCGTCGGTCCGCGTCGCCTCTTCGCGCATGCCCGCGGGCAGAGCGGCCAGCAACTTCAGCCGCGTCGCGGCCACTTCCTCGGCGAGCCCCAGATCGGCGGCGGGCGTGGGCAGTCCCGCGAGGAACAGCACCCTGGCCTCACGCTCGCTCAACCCGGTGAGGCGGGTGCGGTAACCGTCGAGCAGCTGATAGCCGCCGGCGCGGCCCTGCTCGGCATAGACCGGGACCCCGGTGGCCTGGAGACGGTCCAGGTCGCGGTAGGCGGTACGCACGGAGACCCCCAGCTCATCGGCCAGCCGTCGTGCCGACATACGGCCACGGGTCTGGAGCAACAGCAGCATCGACAGCAACCGGTCGGCGGACATACGAGGATTCTGCTCCGGAACACTGACAGGTACTGGCACACGTGGGCCCTACCGTCTGGCCGAGGTCGGTCCACCCGGCTCGAAGTGTGAGAAGAAGAAGAACGGAGTCCGCCGTGCCCGGAACCGACCCCACCGGCCACCCCGCTGTGATCGAGCTGCGCCAGTACACCCTGCGCCCCGGCCGACGGGACGAGCTCATCGAGCTGTTCGACCGGGAGTTCGTCGAAACGCAGGAAGAGACCGGAATGATCGTCCTCGGTCAGTTCCGCGACCTCGACGATCCGGACCGTTTCGTCTGGCTGCGCGGCTTCACGGACATGGAGGCCCGGCGGGAGGCCCTGTCGGCCTTCTACGGCGGGCCGGTCTGGGCCGCGCACGGTCCCCGGGCCAATGCCACCATGGTCGATTCCGACGATGTCCTGCTGCTGCGGCCCCTGCCGGCCTGGCGGGGCTTCGCGGTGACCCCATCGGAACGGCGGCTGTCAGGCGCCACGGCACCGGACCGGTATGTGGTCGCCGCGCTGTGGCACTTCCCGCCGGACACCCACGCCCCGAACACCCTCGACCCGGACACCCACGACCCGGACACCCACGACGGCATCGGACTGATCCAGGACGGTCTCGTCCCGCTGCTGCGGCAGACAGGGCCCGCGCCATTCGCCGTCCTCGCCACGGAGACGGCAGCCAACACATTTCCCAGGCTCCCGGTCCGCACCGGGGAGAACGTCGTCGCGGTCTTCACCTCGTACCCGGACGAGAACGCTCACCGCCGCCACCTCGCCGACGCGATGGCCCATCCCCTCGTACGGGACGAGATCCTTCCGGACATCGAGCGGGCACAGACCGCGGCCCCCCAGCTCCTGCGGCTGGCGCCCACGGCCCGCTCACTCATCCGTTAGAGGTAACGGGGCGTAGAGGTAGCGACGTGTTGAGGTAACGGCGCGCCCTCGCTCCGTCGGTGCGAAGACCGGCGGGATCACCGGCTTCCAGCCGCCACCGGGCACCGCTGTCGACCCGACCAGGGGGCGGCTCAATCCGGGATCGCGGCGTTCACCACAACGGCCGCCAGGGTGCGGGCCGCGTTTTCGGCGCTGGGGTCGCGGTCCATCCAGGCGCTGATGCCGGCGCCGTCGTAGAGCAGGACCAGCTGCTGGGCGAGCGATCTGGCGTCGGCGGCGCCGGCCTGCCGGGCCAGGTCGTGGAAGAGGTCGTGCAGCCACGCGCGGTAGTCCTGGGCGGCCCGGTCGACCACGCCTCCGGGCGGGGCGTCGGAGCTGGCGCTGACGAACGCGCAGCCGCGGAAGCCCGGCTCGGTGAAGGACAGCCCCTGTACCTCGAAGGCGCCGATCAGACGCTCCTTCGGGGTGTCGTAGCGCGCGCGCAGCTCGCGCTCCATCCGCTCGACGGTGGCCGCGTGGCGGGCCTGGAGATAGGCCCTGACCAGGCCGTCCTTGTTTCCGAACGCGCTGTAGAGCGTCGCCTTGGCGACCCCCGCGCGCTCGATGACCCGATCGATCCCGACCGACTGCACACCTTCGGCGTAGAACAACTCGTTGGCCGCCGCCAGCAGTCGCGCCCGCGCGGCAGCACTGCGTTCCTTGGGAGAAGGCAGCTTTTCAGACATAGCCCCACCTTAACAGACCGATCTGTCTGTCTGGAAGGAGGACCTCGGGTGTTGACATAGGCAGACAGGTCTGTCTACCTTCCTCTTGCCAGACAGACCAGTCTGACTTCCATTCTCGAAAGGTGTCTTCCATGTCCGCGCAGAGCACCGCCTCCGACTCCCGCCCCCTGACCGCGCTGGTCACCGGCGCCACCTCCGGCATCGGCCGGGCCATCGCCAACCGGCTGGCCGCCGACGGCCTGTCCGTCGTCGTGGTGGGCCGCAACACCCAGCGCGGCACCGAGACCGTGGCGGAGATCGCCGCGGCCGGCGGCCAGGCCCGGTTCGTCGCCGTCGACCTCACCACCCCGGACGGCGCGAGCCGGCTGGCCGCCGAGGTGGGCGAGATCGACGTACTGGTCAACAACGCCGGGGTGTCGTTCTGGGCGCCGACCGAGGAGCTGAAGCCGGCCGACTACGACGCCATGTTCGACGGCAACGTCCGCGCGCCCTTCTTCCTGGTGGCCGCCTTCGCCCCGGCGATGGCCGCGAGGGGGTCGGGCAGTGTGATCAACATCGGCAGCATGGCCGGCAGCCTCGGCCTCGCCACCGGTGCGGCCTACGGTGCGACCAAGGCCGCGCTGGCCTCGCTGACCCAGAGCTGGACGGCCGAGTACAGCGCCCGCGGTGTCCGCTTCAACACCGTGGCCCCCGGCCCGGTCTACACCCGGCCCGAAGGCCGTGAACTGTTCGACGCGCTGGGCGCGACCACCGCGATGAAGCGGGCCGCCGAGCCCGCCGAGATCGCCGAGGTGGTCGCCTTCCTGGCCTCGCCGAAGGCCAGCTATGTCACCGGTGCCACGGTCGCCGTGGACGGCGGCCGGACCGCGATCTGAGCAGGCTCCCGACTCCCCCACCCGACCCCCAAAGCCATGAGTCCGCTTCACCCCGAGGAGTAACGATCATGAGTAGCACCCTGTACAGCCTGAGCGTCGACACCGCGGACGCCGCCAAGCTGGCCCGCTTCTGGGCGGACGCGTTGGGGCGGCGGGTCGCCCCCGGCGCGAGCGCCGAGTTCGCCGCGATCGACCCGGCGGAGGGCGTGCCGAGGTTGAGCTTCCATCAGGTTCCCGAGCCGAAGTCGGTGAAGAACCGGCTCCATCTCGACCTGGTCACCACCGAGTTCGAGGCCGAGTCGAAGCGGCTGACCGCACTCGGCGCGACCCCGCTGAACGACGTCGACAAGGGCACGGTGCGCTGGACCACCTTCGCCGACCCCGAGGGCAACGAGTTCGACCTGGTCGCGGGCTGAGAGCGGAGGAGCGCCGATATGAGCAACGCCGACATGGAGTACGAGCCCAGCCCGAGCGAGCGCGTTCGGGAGCAGGTGGCACGGTACGAGGCGACCGGCGGGCGCGAGGGCGGCACGCTGGAGGGCCGTCCGGTGGTCATCCTGACCAGCAGGGGCGCGAAGTCCGGCAAGGTCAGGAAGACCCCGCTGATCCGGATCGAGCAGGACGGCGTCTACGCGGTGACGGCCTCCGCCGCCGGGGCGCCGGAACACCCTGCCTGGTACTGGAACGTACTGGCCGACCCGCGGGTGCGGTTGCAGGACGGCGACCGGGTCCGGGAGTTCCGGGCCCGGGAGCCGGCCGGGGAGGAGTTGGCCCGCTGGTGGGCGGTGGCCGAAGCGCACTGGCCGCACTTCGCCGAGTACCGGGAGCGGGCGGGCGACCGGGTGATCCCCCTGCTGCTCCTGGAACCGGCCGACCTTGGCTGAGCCCGGCGGGCGCGGGGAGCAGTCCCTCGTCGGGTCGGTGCCGCCCAGGTCCTGTCCCGGCGTGGGCGGAGAAAGCCCGCCGGGCCGGTCAGGGAGGTGTGTCGGCGCGGCGCGCGACGGTGTCGAGGAGTTCCGGCAGGTCTACGAGCCGGTCGAGGCCCTTGACGGCGCGGGCCGTACGGTGATTGGCGGCCAGCCGGTCGCGGTGGCGGTGCAGGAAGGCCCAGTAACCGGCGGTGTAGGGGCAGGCGTGGTCACCCGTGCGCTGGGTGGGGCGGTAGGCGCAGGGGCCGCACAGGTCGCTCATCCGGTGGATGTAGGCCCCGCCGGAGGTGTAGGGCTTGGTGGTCATGAGGCCGCCGTCGGCGTACTGGGACATGCCGACGACGTTGGGGAGCATCACCCAGTCGTAGCCGTCGACGAAGCAGCGGTGGAACCAGTCCGTGACGGCGGCCGGGTCCCAGCCGTCCTGGAGGGCGCGGCTGCCGAGGACCATCAGGCGGGGGATGTGGTGGGTCCAGCCCGTGTCCCGTACCTGAGCGAGCACGGTGGACAGGCAGTTGGCGGTGACCGCGTCGGCGTCCAGGTCGAGGAACCAGTCCGGCAGGGGGGCGGTGTGGCGCAGTGCGTTGCGGTGGCGGTAGTCCTCACCGAAGTGCCAGTACAGGTGCCAGACGTACTCGCGCCAGCCGGCGATCTGCCGGACGAAGCCCTCGACGCTGCTGAGGGGCGCGTCGCCGGCCCGGTAGGCCCGCTCGGCGTGTTCCACGCATTCGGCCGGGTCGAGGAGACCGAGGTTCAGGGGCGCGGACAGCAGACTGTGGCTCATCACCGGGTCGCCCGCGAGCATGGCGTCCTCGTATCGGCCGAAGTCCGGCAGCCGGTGGGTGACGAACCGCCGCAGCGCGGACAGCGCCTCGCGCCGGGTGGCGGGGAAGAGCCTGGGGCCGTCACGGCCGACGAAGGAGACATCGCCGTCGCGCTCCCAGCGGTCGAGGTCGTGGCGGACCTCCTCGTCGATGGCGTCCTCGCGCGCCTGCCAGGGACCCCGGACGCCGAGGGTTTCCTGTCCGCGCGGCGGGGGTTCGCGGTTGTCGTGGTCGAGGTTCCACCGCCCGCCCGCCGGACCGTCGCCGTCCATGAGCAGGTCGTGCCGCTCGCGCACCCAGCGGTAGAAGCCCTCCAGCCGCAGGCCCTTCCCGCCGCCGCGGCCGGCCCACTCGGCGAAGTCGTCGTGGCTCACCATGAAGCCCTTCGCCGGGAGGATCTCCACTCCGTTCCGCGCGCCGACGAAGTCCAGTGCCCGGCGCGAGGTGGGGTGACAGACCGTCAGCCGGTCACCGGCGCCGCGCTCCCGTGAGGGGCCCGAGTTCCCGTCATGAGCGCCCGTCCGGCGGGACGCCGGACGCCCGAGGGCCTGCTCCAGACCCTCGGCGTACGTCTCGGCCCGCACATAGATGACCCGGTCGCCGAGTTCGGCGGCGCGGTGCCGCATCGCCGAGAGCACCAGATGGGCTTTGGCGCGGTGGAAACGACGCCTGCGCAGCACCGAACGCGCCTCGATCATGACCACCGGAGCCTGGGCGTCGGGTCCGCCATGGCGCGGGTCCACGAAATGCGGACCGAGCTGGTCCCCGAACAGCCAGTGGGGCCGTGGCGCCATGAAGTCCCGCCTCTCACAGCCGACGCGCCGCGCGCCGCCGACGCGGTGACCATCGGATCTCCCGCCCGGCCGATGCTGTCAGCCTCCACCCGCACCCCTGCGCCGACACTCCGTCGGACCGGTGCCCCGTCCGGGGCCCGCCGACCGGCACCCGAGACGCACGGCACGGCAGGCGGCCTTCCGGCAACGTCGAGCAAGCCCCGTCGAGCAAGCCCGTCGAGTGAGCCCCGTCGAGCAAGACCCGTCGAGAGCCCGTAAAGCGAGCCCGTCGAGCGAGCCCCCTGCCGAAGGGCCGGACCCGATTCTCACGAACCGGACCCGATTCTCAGGAAATGGTGACGACACGCGCCCAGGGCGGCGGGGTGTCCGGGACGTACTCGGGATCTTCCTCGTCCACCGGGCTCGCCGGACGGGGGAAGAGTCCGACAACGGTGCGACACGGCGGCCGTGCGGAGGGCCATGGCGTCTGACCGTCCGTCAGGGCGACGATCACGTCCGGGCGGGGCCGGGAGCGGAGCGCGCGGGCGAAACCGGAACGCAGATCCGTTCCCCCGCCGCCGACCAGTTCGATGTTCTCGGTGCGGCAGAGCGCGACGGCGACCCCGGCCGCCGCGTCGCAGGAGATCACCGACACCAGGTCGCGGCGCCCGCCCACCGCCCGCGAGATCGCCGCCACCTCCAGCAGCGCGCTGCCCAGCTCGGCGTCGCTCACCGACCCGGAGGTGTCGATCACGACGCAGACCCGGGGCGGCATACGGCGCAGGCCCGGCAGCAGCACACCGGGGACACCGGCCGAGCGCCGGGACGGACGCCGGTAGCTGTGGTTCTCGCCCGCCCCCGGCGCGCTCGCCGCGGAGCGGACCGCCGCCCCCAGCAACTGCCGCCACGGCTGCGGTGGATGGAACGCCTCGTCGGCCCACCGGCGCCATCCCTCCGGAGCTTCGCCCGGCCGTCCCCTGATCCCCTCGGCGACCCGGAAGCGGACCGCGTCCCGCTGCTGCTTGCTGAGGCCGTGCGCCCCGTCGGGTCCCAGCTCCCACGGCCGGTCCTGCCCGTCGGCCCCACTGCCGCAGTCCAGCCAGGCCAGATCACCGGTGAGGCCCGACATCGACGCCGTGCGCAGGTACTCCTCCATCAGCAGCCCGTCGGCCATCCGCAGCAGCGACGGGAGCACGGCCCCGGCGGGCAGGGGCAGACCGTCACCGTAGATGTCGTCGTTGATCTCGAAGTCGGCGGCGATGTTCCGCCGCAGCCGCGCGCCCGGCCCGTACTCCTCGTGCTCCCGCGCGTACCGCTCGCCCCGCCCGTGGTGGTCCCGGAGCAGATGGGAGACCTCGTGCACCCAGACGCCCGCCAGTTCCTCCACCGGGAGGCACGCCACGAAGGCGGGGGAGACATAGCAGCGCCAGTGCGCGTCCACCGCCATCGTCGGCACCGACCGGTCCTCCACCACGTGCAGCGCGAAGAGCGCGCTCGCCAGGTAGGGCCGGACCTTCACCGCGTGCAGCCGGGCGGCCAGCAGTTTCTCCATGTCCAGCGGCAGTCCGGGCGGGCCGTACGGTGTGCCGGAGCCGTACGGTCCGCCGGGGCCTGCCGGTCCGCCGGGGTCTGCGGGTGCGCCGGAACCGTACGGTCTGCCGGAGCCGTACGGCGGCTTCGGTACGGTGGCCCGCACCGGGCGCGGCGGCGCGGGCCGGGCCATCGGGCGCGGCAGCGGGGGCTTCGCGCCCCCCGTCATCGGCGTACCCCCGTCGCACGCCGGGCGTCGGCCGCCGCCGCGACCCGCCCCACCGACCGGTCCGCCCGCCGGGTCAGACCGATCACCCCGGCCAGCCGCTCCACCGCCTCCGGCACCTCCCAGTCGTCGCGCCGCAACGACGCCAGCGCGGTGGCGGGAGCGACCAGCAAATCGGGGGCGCCGGTCTCCAGCGCCCGGACCAGCACCGCCCAGCCCGCCTCCCACCGGGCCCGCTCGGGCCGCGCCCCGACGGCGGCCACCACCGCCTCCAGCGCGGCCTGACGCAGATCGCCCCGCTCCGGCAGCTCGGCGGCGGCCGGATCGGCGAGCAGCGACTCCGGGTCCGGCAGGTCCATCCGGTCCAGATGGGCGAGGAGTTCGAGCCCCGGCCCGTCCCCCACCGTGCCCCGGACCAGCAGTGCCAGCACCTCCCGGGAGACGGAGGCCGCCGTGGAGAAGGCCAGCAGGGCCAACGCGGCCTCCCAGCTCCGGGGCGAGGGCCAGGCCCCGCCGCGCCGTGTCTCCGTGCTGGGCAGCCGGTGGATCAGCGTCGGCCGGGCTTCCAGGAATCCGCAGACCGCGCGCCGGGCGAAAGCCACCGCCTCCGGCAGCCGCTCAGGCACCAGCCGGGGCAGCTGCGCCCGGGGCCAGACGCCGCCCAGCCCGCGCACCACCACCTCCCGGTCGTGCACCCAGTACAGATGGACGAACCGGTTGGCCAGCGGCGGACTCAGCTCCCATCCGTCCGCCGCCGACGCGCTCGGATTGGCCGCGGCCACGATCCGTACGTCCGGCGGCAGTCGCAGCGCGCCGACCCTCCGCTCCAGGACGACACGGAGCAGCGCGGCCTGGACGGCCGGGGTGGCGGTGGAGAGTTCGTCCAGGAAGAGCAGCCCCCGCCCGGCCCGTACCAGTTCGACGGCCCACTGCGGCGGCGCCATCGGCACCCCCTGCACCGCCGGGTCGTCGCCGACGATGGGCAGCCCGGAGAAGTCGGTCGGCTCGTGGACGCTGGCGATCACGGTCGTCAGCGGCAGGTCGAGGGAAGCGGCGAGGTGCGTCAGGGCCGCGGTCTTGCCGATGCCCGGCTCGCCCCAGAGCAGCACGGGCAGGTCGGCCGCGACGGCCAGGGTGAGCGCTTCGAGCTGCTCGTCGGGGCGCGGCTCGGTGGTGGTCGCACGCAGGAGGGCCAGGAGGTCGTCGGCGACGGCGAGTTGGGCGCCGATGAGGGCGCCGGCGTCCGGGACCGAGGCGAGAGCGGGGGCGGGGGTGGGTGCCGGAGCAGGGGCCGGAGCGGGAGCGGGCAGGAAGGTACTGGACGGCATGGGCATCACCTTGGGTGGGATGAGGGATCGGGACGGCACGTCCCGGACGACATGGGCGCGCGGCGCGGAACGCGCGGCGTGAGCAAAGGACTCGGATGGGGCGGCCGGTCAGCCGGCACTCAGCTTCATGCCGGTACGGGGCCGGGCCCGGCTGCTCCGCTTGAGGCGCGTCGCGGGAGGCGTACGGCGGTCGAGCCGGGGGCGGTGGCCCGCCTCCGCGTGCCTCGGGTCCGAGGTGTTTCCGCCCGCCACCGGACCGGCACCGGGATGCACGGCGACCAACCCCGAGCGGAAGAGCCCGTGGTCGACGCGGCGGGCCGCGGCCGACTCCAGTTCGTCCCGCAGCGGCCCCTCGCGCAGGATCGCAGCGGGACCGAGCAGCCCCTCGACCACGGCCAGGGCCCCGGCGATGTCACCGTGGCCCAGTCGCTCCCGGACCGCGGGCAGTGCCTCGGGGTTACGGTGCACCTCGTCGATCGCCCGCAGGCAGGGCAGCGCGGGGCCGCCGAGCGCCACCAGCAGTTCCTCCCGGCGCAGTTGTGCCGGGTCGTGGTCGATCGCCGTGAGTGTCCCGTCCCGCAGCGCTATCCGGTGGACCTCACCCCGGCAGTCCACCCGGTGCGGATCGCCGGGCCGGCGGACGGACCCGGCCACCGGTCCCGAACCGGCCGACACCACTACGCCGGACGACACCACCGAACCGGCCGACACCGCTGGGCCGGACGCCGCCAATGACGCCGCCAGAACCGCGGCGACGAGCGGATGCAGCCGATCGGTGGTGATCAGCCCGGCCCGCAGCAGCTCCAGGTCCGGAAGGACCCGCGCCGCCGCCTCCGGCAGCACCGGAAGCACCGCGACCTCCTGCGGCGGCAGCGTTTCCCGCAGCGGCCGGAACGTCGGGGTATGGCTGTCGTCGGGGGCGACGAGTTCGAGCACGGCGCGGCTCCGCGCACCGAGCCGCACGGTGAAGGCCCCGCGAGGGCGGCCCTCGGCCCCCAGCAGCAGTTCGGCCTCGGCGGCCCACCGCGCCGCCGCCCACGAGCAGTTGTGACTGGACGACGCCCACGAGCAGTCGTGAACGGACGACGCCCGCGAGCAGTCGTGTACGGCGCACTGATCGGACGGGTCCGGCACGCACGGCCGGGAGGCCGGTGTATGGGGCAGGTCAGGCGGCGCCATGGACAGTGCCACGCCCGCACCGCACCGCCGCGCCAGTTCGCCGCTCCGCTCGGAGTCCCAGAGATGCCGGTGCAGGTCGAGCCGGTAACGCCGGTCGGGATGTGGATGCGGGTGCGGATACGGGTGCGGATACGTACGCGGCCGGTGCCCGGGGGCGCCGTCCCCGGACTCCTCCCACAGAGCCAGGGATATCCGCTGTCCGGCGTCCGCCCAGGCCGGCGGTGTCCGCGCCACCAGCTGGAACGGCGTGGCGCCGGAACTCCCGTAACGGGCCAGGGAGATGGTCAGACCGGGCCGGAGCCGCCCGTCGGGGGCGATCCGGGGCATGTGCCAGCGGAGCAGATCCGGCGCCAGCCGGCGCAGATCCGCACGGAGGCGGGTGAGAAGACCGGTGCCGTGGCGGTCGCGCACGGCGCGCAGATCGAAATCGATGTCGACCCGGGCTGCGGCGCATGCCCCGGCCCAGTCGCCGACCGCACGCCGTGCGGTCGCGGTCTCGATCATGGACGGTGGCACGGCGTACTCACGCACGCGCTGCCACATCAGCAGGTGGGCCGGAATCGTGTTCGCGAAGTGATGTGCCATCAGCACTCACCTTGCTCGAACGATTCCCCCGATCTGTACGAGGAGAAGTTCATCATCCCGGGGATCATAAGCACCAGGACGAGGATCTGTCAGTCCGTTTCGGCCGACCTGGTGCCGCCAGTGCCGCCGGCGCTGCCGATGCCACCAGTGCCACCGGCGCCACCGGCGCCGCCCGGGGCCCTGCGGTCCTCGATGTCCTCGACGTGGGTCAGCAGATAGCGGGGCCCGTCCACGGTGTCCGCGACAACGGAGTTGCGCATGGACACCCAGACGTACGAGCCGTCGCGCGAGCCGTCGCGCCGCGCGAGGCGCACTTCGGCGCGGCCGCCCTCGGCCGAGGTGCGGAGCAGGGTCCCGATGTCCTCGGGATGCACCAGATCGGAGAAGGAGTACCGGCGCATCGCGGACGCGGGCCGGCCGAGCAGTCGGCACAGCGCGTCGTTGGCCCGCACGATCCGGCCGTGCTGATCGCCGCCCATCTCGGCGACGGCCATACCGCTGGGCGCGTACTCGAACGCCTGCCGGAACGACTCCTCACTCGCGCGCAGCGCCTGCTGCTCCCGCTCCAGGCGCACCAGGGCCCGCTGCATGTTCCCGCGCAGCCGGGCGTTGCTGACGGCGACGGCGGCATGGGCCGCGTAGACCTGAAGTGCCTCCCGGCCCCATGGGCCGGGGCGGCGCCCGCTGCGCGGCCGGTCGACCGATATGACACCGAGGAGTTCCTCATCCCCTTCTCTCGGCAGGTACATCGGTGCGAACAGCCGGTCGGCGGGGTGCCATTCGTCCTCGAACTGAGGCATGGGTCCTTCGGTGTGCCACTGCGGTACGTCGTCGTTGTCGAGGACCCAGCCCTCGGTGTGCGGGATGAAGCGGAGGGAGCCCCACGGCTCACCCATGGTGAGGCGTCGGTCCCAGGAGGCGCGCGAGCCCACTCTGCCGGTGATCAGGGCCTCGGCGGCGGGGCTGCCGGAGAAGGCGGCGACGACGAGGTCACCGTCCGGGCGGACCAGATTGACGGCGGCGAGTTCGTAACCGAGTCCCGCGACGACGCCGTCGGCGACGGACTGAAGGGTGTCGGCGAGGCTCCGCGCGGGCGACACCTGGGTGATGAGCTGGTCGAGCAGGCTCCGGAGGCTGGCGAGCCGGACATACGGTTCCGACTCGGTGGCGGTCGACTCGGCGTGGCCCCCGGCACTCGCCTGTGCCGAGGTCCAGTTGTCCCAGCCGCGCTGCGCGGTCGCGGCCACCGGCTGGAAAGCCGTGTTGCGAAGGAAGGGCGCCTTGCCCAGGCTGTCACGGCAGAGCCGGTGCGGCTCGGGGAGCGCCTTCAGACCGAGTTCCACCCGCAGCCGCTGGTAGATCGTGTCCAGATCGAGGAATTCGCCGCCCTCCAGGACACCGTCCTTGATCAGTCTGATCAGTTCGCCCGTGAACGCGGTGAACCGCTCGCCGGGCGGAGACACCGCGACCGCGTTCTCGGCGGCGGCTGCGAGCAGATAGGTGCCCTCGACCTCCAGTTCGGCGCCGGCGGACTGGGTGCCGAAGGTGCGCGCGCTGTAGCAGCAGTCGGCGATGAGGATCCGCCGGGCGGCGGGGCTGTGCTCGATCGACCGGCGGATCCATTCGTGGGGGACGGCCGTGTCATGCACGGACATCCGGTCGCTGTCCCCGACGGCCAGGTGCAGTTGGCCCGTCCTCGGTTCGATCAGCCCGTGCCCCGCGTAGTACACGAGCAGGGTGTCCTTGGCGGCTTCCGCCGCCTCCGCCACGGACTTGGAGAGCTGACGCGGTGTCTGCGGGTCGAGGACCAGATGGCAGTTCTCCGGGGGAAGCCCCCAGATGTCCTGCTGCGTGAAGAGATCCGCGAGGGTCCTCACCCCGTTCTCGACGGCGGGCAGATCGTGGAGCGTGTCGAAGGCACCGACTCCTATCAGCACCGCGCGCGAGGTCGCGGGGTCAGGCAGGTTCGCCACACCCGTCCCCTTGCCCGTCGGTACGGTCGTCCTGACCGTCGGTCCGGTCGTCTCGACGGTCGGTCCAACCGCCAGTCTGGTCGTCGGTCCCGCCGCTGGTCCGACCGTCGGTCCGGTCGTCTCGGCTGCCGGTCCCGCCGCTGGTCCCGCCGTCGGTCAGGGACTCCAGCAGGCGCCGCGTTTCCTCGGGCGAGGAGTCGGAGATGGTGACCCTGACACCGTCGGGGCGCTCCACCGTGACGACCGGCTGCCCTGGCCGGGTCGCGCGCCAAGCGGCCAGGGACAGGGCGAGCGAGGCGGCGCTGAAGCCGCTGCTCACCACCAGCGAGATCAGGTCGATCACATCGCCCTGGGCTCCCGCCCGGGGCGGCCTTGCCGTGTCGAGTACGGGGCGCGCGTGGCGACGGGCCGCGGGCTCCGCGAGCAGCCAGGTGTGCAGGGACCGCAGCTCGCCCTCCGCCGTATCCTCGTCCCCCAAGCCGACGCCCAGTCTCACCCGCGACCCCTTCGTTTCCGGTTCTTTTCCGTCCCGCCCACGACAGCGGGTGGGACAGCTTAGGACCGATGGCGCGGAGCACGACATTCCGGTGATCAGGGGAACGCGGGATCCCGAGGAGGGCGTCGGCGGCCGGTCGGGCACGTTGCTGGCGCCCCTGCACGGGTGCACCCCTGCACCCATGCACCCCTGCCGCCTGCCCGATTCCGTCGCTCACTCCCGGCTGTCGGCGTACCGCCGTACGGCGAGCGGTACGAAAAGTACGAGCAGCACCAGCGACCAGAGCACCGATCCGGCCACAGGATGCGCCACCGGCCAGGCGGCGCCCGCCGTCGGCGCCGTATCGCCGCAGAGAACGCGGACGGCCGTGGCGAGCGCGCTGATCGGGTTCCACTCGGCGACCGTACGCAGCCAGTCGGGCAACCCGGCCGTGGGGATGTACGCGTTGGAGAGCAGCGGCAGCACGAAGGTCGCGGCGCCCAGCTGACCGGCCACCTCCTCATTCCGGATGAGCAGTCCGAGACAGGTGCCGAGCCAGTTGGCCGCGAAGCGGAAGAGCAGCAGCAGCCCGAAGGCGCCGAACGCGCCGGGCACCGAGCCGTCGATCCGCCAGCCCACCGCGAGCCCCACCAGAATCAGGGGCACCATCCCGACGGCCGTGGTGAGCAGATCAGCGGCGGTCTGTCCGAGCGGTACGGCGACCCTGCTCATCGGCATCGTCCTGAACCGGTCCATGACTCCGCGCTGTACGTCCTGTGCGGCCTGGAACATCCCGGTCATGATGCCGCCCGCGGCCGTCGAGGCGAGCAGTCCCGGCACCAGGAAGGCGCGGTACTGCTCGCCAGGCGTCGCCAGCGCGCTGCCGAAGACATAGCCGAAGAAGAGCAGCATGTTGATCGGCATGGTCTGGGTGAGGATCATCACGCCCGGCGCGTGCCTGATCCGCTGGAGATGACGTCCGAGGACGGTCCCGGTCTCGTACACGACGGCGCTCATGCCGCGCGCCCCTTTCCGTGGTGGCGACGGGTGTCCGCGCCGGGGTCCGAGTGGCGGGCGGCGGGCGGGTCGGCGGGCGGGTCCGTAGCCCTGTCGACAGCCGGGCCGATGGCGCGGCCGGTCAGTCGCAGGAAGACCTCGTCGAGTGTCGGCGGGCGCAGACTCGCGTCGGCCACCGGCACACCCGCCGCGTCCAGTTCCCGGACGAGCCGGGGCAGGGTCAGCGCGGGGTCCGTCGCCACGGCTCCCGCCGTACGGCGCTGCCGGTCGAGCACGGGCTCCGCGCCGGTCAGCCGGTCGAGCACGCCCGCGGCCGTGATGAGCGCCTCCTCGGCGGTCCGCCCCGCCGTCTCCCCGGCGAGCACCACCTCCGCGTACGAGCCGATCAGCGACTTCAGCCCGGCCGGACTGCCCTGGTGGGCAGCACGGCCCCGGTCGATCAGCACGATGTCGTCGGCCAGCCGGTCGGCCTCCTCCAGATACTGCGTGGTCAGCAGAACGGTGGTGCCCCGGTCGGCGAGTTCGCGTACGGCGTGCCAGATCTGGTTCCTGCTGTGCGGATCGAGTCCGGTGGTCGGCTCGTCGAGGAAGAGCACCCGGGGACGGGTCAGCAGACCGGCGGCCAGATCCAGCCGTCGCCGCATCCCGCCCGAGTAGGTCCGTACCGCCCGGTCGGCGGCGTCCGTCAGCTCGAAGCGCTCCAGCAGCTCATCGGCGCGGGCCCGGCCCGCGGCGCCTCTGATCCGGAGCAGCCGGGCGAAGAGCCGGAGATTCTCACGGCCGGTCAACTCGGCGTCCACGGAGGCGTCCTGACCGGTGACGCCGATCGACCGGCGCACCGCGCCCGGGGCGCGGACCACATCGTGTCCGGCGACCAGGGCGGTCCCGGCGTCGGGCGTGGTGAGGGTGGTCAGGATCCGTACGGCGGTGGTCTTGCCCGCGCCGTTCGGTCCGAGCACCCCGCAGACGGTGCCCTCGGCGACGGCGAGATCCAGCCCGCGCAGGGCCTGCACACGGCCGCCGCCGAACCGCTTCTCCAGACCTTCACTAAGTACGTCGTACGTAGTTGTCATGCGGCCCACCGTATCTCACTACGTACGTTGTACGTAACTAAGATGGTGGACGAGGTGATGACCGATGGCGGGGCGACCTGCTGAACCCCACGTGATCTGGGCGCGTCCGGAGCGGTCGGGCCGCGGTCCCAGGCCGGCGTTCAGCCGCGCCGATATCGCGGCGGCGGCCGTCCGTGTCGCCGACGCGGGCGGCATCGACGCCGTGACCATGCGTCATGTCGCCGCCGAACTGGGCTGCGGCACGATGTCGCTGTACAACTACGTGCCGCGCAAGGAGGATCTGTACGAGCTGATGGCCGACCGGGTCGCCGGCGAGTACGACCTGCCCGAGAAGCCGTCCGGGGACTGGCGGGCCGACCTGACCGCCCTCGCGCACCGGGCCCGCGCGATGATGCGGGCGCACCCCTGGATGGCGCGGCTGATGTCGGCGGTCTACGGATTCAGCCCGAACGCGATGCGCTACCTCGAATACAGCCTGACCTGCCTGGACACCCTCGACGTGCCCTACGGCGAGAAGATGGAGCTGGTGGCGATGGTCAACGGCGTCGTGACCACCTATGTCGCCAATGAGCTCCAGACCGCCGAGCGCGCCAAGTCCCTGCCCTGGTCCGCGGAGCAGGAGCACGCCGTACGCATCGCCTACATGGGGCGCGAGATCGCCTCCGGCCGCTATCCCCGGCTGGCGGCGGCGTTCGCGGAGGACTCGGGGCCGATCGATCTGGACGCCGTCTTTGACCGGGCGCTCGCGCGGGTCCTGGACGGTTTCACCACTCGGCGCCCGGAGACCCCCTAGGTCCTGTCCGGATCTGCCGGGCTCGCGTGCCCTGGCACCGCGCCCGCGGTCCGGGTGCCGCCCGAGCCAGGTCCACCCCTGCGCGACCGCCCATCTTGTAGCACCCCTGTGACCCGCGCTGTGACCCCCATCACGCGTGCGGGGTCAATGACTTGATGAGATGACCGGATGAGCCGACCCGCCTCTCTTCGCCCACGCCTCGCCGCGACCGCGCCCTTCCTGGCGGCTCTCGCCGCGATCGCTCCGCTGCTCACGGCCTGCGGGACGGAGAGCGCGGGCGCCGGGAACACCGGCGCGAGCGCGGCCGTACCGCCGTCCCGCACACAGGTCGACGATCCGGGCAAGGACGGCGTACGGATCACCTCGTTGACCCTCCCGTCGGCTTCCCCGTCGGCTTCCCCCTCGCCCAGCCGCAGTTACTCCGTCTCCGCCGAAAGCCTCGACACGGACCCCGACGCGGACTCGGGGGTCGTCGCCGCCTACGAGATCACCAACGAGGGCACCGAGACCCTGACCTACTCGGTTGTCTTCACCTTCATGAGCGGTGACGGCGGGGCCGTGGCCAACCAGAGCGCGACCGTGCGCGACGTCCGCCCCGGGAAGACCGTGCGGGGCACGGTCCGGGCCGGGGGCCTGCCGCCCGGCGCGCCGCGGATAACGCGGGCCGAGGTGCTCGACGTGACCAAGGTCCCCGCGGGCGAGGCGCCGGCCGAGCCGGGCACCTGCCCCGCCTCCGGGATCCGGGTCAGCGCCGACGAGGGCGACGCGGCCATGGGACTGCGCGTCGTGGGTCTGCACCTCGACAACTGCGGCACGCGCCCCTACACCGTCGAGGGCTACCCGCTGCTGGAACTCCTCGACGCCGACCGCGAGCCCGTCGACGGTATCGAGATCCTCGACGGCAGCGGCGAGATCACCACCGGCGCCGGGCCCGACGAACAGCCCCTGCCCGTCACGCTCGGCCCCGGCGAGTCGGCGACCGCCGGCCTGGTCTGGCGCAACACCACCGAGTCCGGCACGCCGGTGAACGTGCCTTACGTACGGGTCCGGGCGAAGGCCGGCGCCGACCCGGTGACGGTGACCCCGGACCTCGATCTCGGAACCACCGGAAAGCTCGGCGTCAGACCGTGGAAGAAGGCGGAGCCCAGGTAGGGCTCTGTCAGGTGATGCCGTAGGACTGCCAGTAACTCCGTCCGCGACCGCCGCGCCCTCGCCGCCCAGACACGGGAACAGCGCCTCGCCGGTACAACCGCGCCGCCCCGAGGTCCCCGGTTCCCGTCCGCCGACGCAAGCAGTGTCACCGGACGGGGAAGCCGAAGGAGTACCCCTGCTCCTTCAGCCAGGGCAGCACCTCGCGCAGGGCGGCCACGGTCTGGGAGCGGTCGCCTCCCGCGTCGTGGAAGAGGACGGTCGGGCCGTCGGAGATCTCCTTCTTGACGGTGGCGACCATGGTGTCCGCGCCGGGGCGCTCGAAGTCCCTGGAGTCGACGTTCCAGCCCAGCGGCCGCATCCCCCGGGACGCGGCGAGCTGCCGGCTGTACGGGGTGAAGGCGCCGCCCGGGGCCCGGTAGTACTGGGGGCGGACGCCTCCGGACGCCTTGGTGATCATGCGCTCGGCGTCCAGGATCTGCTGGGACTGGTAGGCCTCGGACTGCTTGTCCATGGTGGTGTCGTGCGAGACCGTGTGGTTGCACAGCCGGTGCCCGGCCGCCACGACCGCCTTGACCAGGTCCGGGTACGCCTGGGCCTGTGTGCCCACCATGCAGAACGTGGCCTTCGTACCGCTGTCCTTGAGCAGTTGCAGCACCTGCGGGGTCCAGACCGGGTCCGGTCCGTCGTCGATGGTGATGTTGACGCCCCGGGCGCCGCGGTCCGAGGCGTGCGCGATGTCCGCCGCCACCTTGGCCACCGTCCGGTCCTGGGGCCGGGCGTCCGGCGCCGAGACACGCGCTTGCGGCTGCCGCCCTCCGGCGGGGTTGGCCTGCGCGGTCCACACCGAGGTGGCGGCCGCCAGCGTTGTCACCCCGAGCGCCGCCGCGAGAAGCCGGCCGTGCCATCCCCTTCCCTTGTGCTTTGCCATGTCCGCCCGCCCCTTTGCCGTCTCCGCCGATGCCGTGCACCCATGAAGTCATACGAACGCCCGTACAGGACCCGCTGTTACTGATCACGGACGAATCCGCAGGGGGCCGACGACAAACGCGGGATTTCCGCGACAGACGAGGGGGCGCAACGGCCTCGGCAAGGACGCGAGGGCACAGGGCCCTGTACCGGAAGGCAACGAAGACGCGCGCCGTTCCTCGCGGATGCGGCCCCGCCGCAGAATTGACCCACATTGACCGGCGGGTCGCGTGTGATCCCGGGGCGCCCCATCCGTACCGAAAGGATGACTCCGGCCGGTCGGTGACCCCGCGTCCCCACCCCCTGACCAGGCCCACCGCATCGCCACCACGCCACCACGCCACGGCGCTCGGCCCGCGAGCACACCAGGAGTTCCACGCGCATGTCCGATCGATCCTTCGCCTCTGTCGGCGGTGTCACGCCCGTGACCAATGCGACGCACACCCAGCGCGCGTCCGGAATGCCCATCCATAAGTACGGCCGGTATGAGGCGGTGGACATTCCTGACCGCACTTGGCCCGACAAGCGGGTCACCGTCGCTCCGCGCTGGCTGTCGACGGATTTGCGTGATGGTAATCAGGCGTTGATCGATCCGATGTCGCCGGTGCGTAAGCGGGAGATGTTCGATCTGCT
>NZ_JBSGVS010000072.1:0-43730 GCF_053608565.1 Streptomyces sp. NPDC055025 | reverse complement strand
CCGGACGGGAGGGGGCTTCGGCGTATCCGTTCAGCAGGAGGCCGGCGGGACGCTCTGCTCGTACTGGAAGACGTTGCGGGGGTCGTACTTCTGCTTGATCTGGCGCAGACGGTCGAAGTTGCCGTCCCAGTAGGCGGTTTCCCAGTCCTGCATGCCGATGTTGGGGACATTGACGTAAGCACCGTGTACGTAAGGCCGCAGCGCCTGGCTGAACTCCGCGATCCACGCCTGGGCCTGCGTGGTCAGTTCGTCGCCGCTGCCCGGCACACCGCGCTTGCCCCAGCCCGCGCCCGGCTCGGAGTAGAACAGCGCGTCGCGGTGCGGGAACGACGTGCCGCCACGCGGAGCCTTCCTGACCGCACCGCCGAACGCCTGGGTGAAGAAGTTGCTGTCGTCCGTCGGCGCGTTCCGCATGAACGATGCGATCACACTGATCGCCTCGTCCGGGAACGGCTTCTTCGTGAACTGCGAGAAGAACTTCCAGTTCGCGGGCTCGTCCTCGGTCGGGACCTGGAAACTCGTGTACACATCGCCCCAGTTGCCGACCTGCGTGGTGACCTTGGGACGGCCGACCGAGAGAATCGGCGCCAGCAGCTTCTTCGCCTCCGCGGGCGTTCCCTCCGCCAGGACCGCGAACAGCAGGATCTGGTTCGGGTGGATCTCCAGCTGGGTACCCAAGCGGTTGTCGGTGACCGGGGCCGTACGCTGCCAGGCGTCGAACACCCTGTGCAGGTCTCCGAGCCCGTCCCACGCCGCCTGCAGATAGGTGACGCTCTTGAGCGGGGCCACCTTGTAGGTGAGCGAGGTGACGATCCCGAAGTTGCCGTTGCCCGCGCCGCGAAGTGCCCACAGCAGGTCGGAGTGGTGATCCAGCTCCGCCCTGATCACCTTGGCACACGCGGCGCCCTCCGGTACCACGACCTCGGCGCCGATCAGGCTGTCGCAGGCCATGCCGAGGTAGCGGGTGAAGAAACCCAGGCCGCCGCCGAGGGTGGCACCGGCGAGGCCCACGCTGCCCTCCGTGCCTGTCGTCACCGCGAAGTTCTTCTTCGCGAGCGTCGTCACCGCTTCCAACTGGTTGAGCCCGGCGCCCACAGTGGCCGTACGGGCATGGGCGTCGATGTGGGCCGACTTCAGCTCACTGATGTCGATCACGATGCCGTTGTCGACATTCGACCAGCCCTCCAGACTGTGGCGGCCACTGCGCACCCGCAGCGCGACGTTGTGCTGCCGCGCCCACGTGAGGGCGTTGACGACGTCCTGGGTGTTCCTGGCGAAGACGATGACCAGCGGGTAGTGCACGAACAACTCGTCCCAGCCCTGGCTGGCGTCCGCGTAGTTCGGGTCGTTCGGGCGGACGATGCGCCCGGTCAGTCTCGCCGGCGCACATGTCTCACCCCCGGCCACGACACCCTCGACCCCGGCATTCACGGCGCTCGCGGCCGAGACTTCGGCGGGCTCGACACCCGAGACGACGACCGCGCCGGCCCCGGCGGCCGCCGTCGCCTTGAGCACTCTGCGACGAGAAAAGTCGTTCATGGTTCGTGTCCTCTCGACTGCCACCTGACTCGAATCACCCCTTTGTGGGCGATTTGCGCGAAGCGGACAGTAGCAAGAGTGGCCATCGAGGGCTGTCCCGACACGCATGAAGAGGGCCTTGAGCGCGCAACATCCTGCTCGCGGCGGCAGGAGGACGACGGGGACCCCGTGCACGCCGCCCCCCGTCCCGAGGGCCGGTGTCCCACCGGTCGGCCATCCGCTCCCGGCTCGTACGCCGGCGGAAATGTGAGCGCTCTGCCACCTTGACGGTGAAATCGCCCACCCTAACGGGGTAATGCCCGACAGATCAGGGGATAGTACATTAGGGATGGCGACGAAGAAGACAAGTGACTGAGCTTCAGATATTCCTGGCCGAGCACCCGACGCGGTTTGCCCGGTACGAGTAGCGGAATCGCGAAGAGGGGCCGACATGGCTGCTTCTGTTTCCCACCCCAAGGACATGACCGGCCGCGGGAACACGTAGCTGGATGACGATCGGCGTCATGTCGGCCACGACCCGGCGAGCGGTCCGCCGGACGGTCTTCTTCCGCTCCCCGGTTGCGCGGCCGCCTTCAGGTCCGCCGGTATCCCTCAACGCGCCTGCCGTCCCGACTTTCATCCGTTCTGGCCGACGAGCCGGCGCACCACCCCCTCGTGCCCCAGCCGCGCCAAGGCGGCACGGGGCACACCGCCACTGCCATCACTCCACCTCACAAAAGGAGTTGACCCATGAGTGGATGCGGCTGCGGGCAGTCCCCCATCGCCATCGGCGGCTGTCAGCCCTCCAAGCTGGCCTGTCCCCCCGTTGCCTGTCCCGGCTCCAAGCCGTGCGAGCACTGCGAGACGACCCCACTGCGCGACTCCGCGCCGTACCGGGTCGCGGCGACCGCGAGCAGCACCGACCCGACGCCGTACTACACCATCGCCAACACCCATGCCGCACTGGACCCTGTCGTCGCCCAGACCATCCTGAACAGCGGTACGGGCACGTTCCCGGCCGACGACGGGACGCACAACGGCCAGCACACCTGGCTCGCCGGCGTCGTGCACATCGACCCCACGTCACTGCGCGGCAACCCCACCAGCGTGACGATCAGCGCCTCGGTCCATGTCCACAACGACGGCAGGAACACGGCCTGCCAGCTGTACGGCCGCTTCGCCCTGTGGAACGGCACGACCCCGATCCGCACCGACCTCCTGGGCCCACCCGATCTGCCGGCGGGTGGTGACGACAACGGCGTCATCCCACCGACCACCGTGTCCCTCGCGGACGTCCTCGCGGGAAGGATCGTCATCGAGCTCAATCTGGAGACAGGCAACGACGACACCTGCCGGGTCGGCCCCAAGCAGTGGACCGTCGACAGCTTCGTCCTCACCGTCCAGGCGTCCGCCCCGGGCTGCGGCAGGCCGTTCCTCCGTACGACCTGCCGTAACTGCGACGGCGCGGTCACCTGCACGACCGACACCCTCGACGGCTCGACTCCCTACGCCGCGGTCCCGCCGGTCGTCCCGGTCGCCTCCTGCCAGGACGGATGCGCCACCGTCCGCCCTCCGTGCATCTCCACAGACCGGGGCAACGCCATCACCCGGGGCAGCGACGGGTGTCTGTACGCGCCCGACACGCCTGCTCTGGACCCGTCCCCGTGCAATGCCGCACGGAACACGACCGGTGGGCTACTCGTGCCGCGGATCGGCCTGACGGGTATCGCTCCGGGCGGCAACAGCAGCACCGAACGGTCGGTGGACATCGACGTCACCGGGACGCCCGGCTGCCCCGAAAGGTGGGAGATCGGCGCCCGCCTCACGCCGGTGAGCGCGTTCCTCAACGCCGAGAGGCAGCACGCCGACCTCCTGGCCCGAGCGGGTACCGACGTGCCGATCCCCGAGTCCGACATCGTGCTCCCGGAAGCCGGGGTGTACCACATCGACAGCGATGTACGGTACGCGCTCGGTTCCGCCACCGGCGGCAGCGGCTACATCATCGGCTGGCTCAGGGACGAGACCACGGACACCCTCCTGACGAGCTTCACCCAGATCGCGGCGATCAACGCGGCGAGGCAGGAGCAGCAAGGCGGAACCACACACATCATGACCGAGTACGCGGTCGCCTCCGGCCCCCGGACGGTCCGCCTGCACCTGATGTTCGTCCTCACCGGCGGCAAGATCTCCGACGCCGAGGCCGGCGGCACCGACAGCAATGGCGCGACCCGGATGCGCGTCCTCAAGGTCAGGGATTAGGACGTCGCTTCGTTCGGTGAGCGGGCGTCGGCCGGGTGACGGTGTCGCGCTCGTGGACGCGGTCGATGACCCGGGCGCGGAGTAGCCGCATGATCGGCCGTCGAAGAGCCGAAGGGGACGCCGAAGAGGAGGTGTTCCGAAGCCGAAGCGGGGGAGAGCGAGGTGCGATCGGCACGGGGCAGGGCCGGTGGCTCAGCCGATCTCCAGGATGACCTTGCCGGTGATGTTCCCGGCGGCGAAGGCGCGCTGTGCCTCGGCGGCCTTCTCCAGGGGGAAGACCGCCCCGACACGTACGGCGAGCAGGCCGGCCTCGGCCAGCGCGGTGACCGCGGTGAGGTCGGCGCGCTCCATGCGGGCGAAGACGGCCGTGGAGCCGGGGACGCCGGGATCGGCGATGGACGCGAGCCTGGCCCCCGGTCGTGCGGCCGCCGCCGACGCGGCGAGGGTGCCACGGCCGACCGTGTCGAACACGGCGTCCACACCGTTCGGGACCAGACCGAGCACCTGGTCGGTCAGGCCCTCGCCGTACGCGACGGTTTCGGCGCCGATCGTACGCAGGTAGTCGTGATTGCCGGGTGAGCCGGCACCGATGACACGAGCGCCTTGGGCCTTCGCGATCTGCACGGCGACGGATCCCACGCCGCCCGCGGCCCCGTGCACGAGGACGGTCTCGCCCGGTCGCACCGCGAGTGCGTGTCTCACGCCCTGGTAGGCGGTCAGCCCGGCCAGTGGCAGGCCCGCGGCTTCACTGAAGGACATGGTGCTCGGCTTGTGCGCGACGGTGCGCACATCCGCGGAGACCAGTTCGGCGAAGCCGCCGTGCGCTCGCTGCACATCACCGCGGATGTACGCGATCACCTCGTCGCCCGGCGCGAACTCCACCGCTCCGGGCCCGGCGCGTTCCACCACACCGGCGATGTCCCAGCCGGGCACCACCGGGAAGAACGTTTCCACCGCCTTGTCCAGAGCTCCGGCTTGGATGGCCGCGTCCGCGCGGTTCAGCCCGGCGGCCTTGACCCGGATCAGCACCGAGTCCACGTGGGTCTTCGGCTCGGGCAGCTCGGTGACTTCCAGGACTTCCGGTCCGCCGTAGCGGCGGTACACAACGGCCTTCATGTCTCAGGCCCCCGGGATCGCGATGGGCATGTCCATCAGCACGCTGTGCTTGACGATCTTCCACTCGCCGTCCACCCGGCGCAGATCCGTGTCGTAATACCCGGACTCGATCGGCCGGACGGTGCCCTGGGCACCGGAGACCCCGGCCGGCCAGCCCTCGGCCGGGCGCGCGGAGGCCCGCACGCTGTAGACGATGAACTGGGCGTTCAGATGGGCGTGGTCGCCGTCGACGTCGATGATGTGGTCCTGTGTGGTGTGGTGACTGGAGCCGCCCTCGGGGTGCGCGGACATGAAGTTCGTGACCGCGTATTCCACGCCCGCGCCGCCGATCAGGGGCTCCCCGAACGGCTCGTAGCTGTCGGGGCCGGTCCTGGTGTAGATCTGCACGACCGCGTCGTCGGTGAACAAAGCACCCTGTGTCCTGCCGTCGCGCCGGTCCGTCGCACGGACGTAGCGGGCCAGGACTTCCTGGACCTTGCGCTCGTCGCTCATGGGAGCGGTTTCCTTTCGTCGTCGCATCCCGGAACCGCGGTGGTTTCCCGGTGCAGCGCCCTCCCGCGGGGGACGAACCCCGCGGCAGCCGCTGTCTCCATCCGACCAGGGCGCTGCTCGGGGAGCCATGACTGTTTCCATCCATGGCGATACCCTGAAGGTATGGATCGACTGGAGACCCGAGAGCTCGTCTACTTCGTCGCGGTGGCTGAGGAACTGCACTTCAGCCGGGCGGCGGAGCGGTTGGGCATCGCTCAGCCGCCGCTGTCCCGGGCGGTGTCCCGGCTGGAGCGCCGTATGGGGGTGCGTCTCCTGGAGCGCACGAGCCGCCATGTGGAACTCACGGCCGCGGGCTCTGTCTTCCTCGACGAGTGCCGCCGCCTGCTCCTGGATCTGGACGCCGCGGTGCTCCGTACCCAGCGGGCGGTCCGTCCCTCACGGCTCGTCCTCGCCGTCCGCCCCGGCACCGGCTCCGGCCTGCTCGCACAGGCCCTGCGATCCCACGACGGTGCCGAACCCGAACTCGTCTTCACCAATGACGGGGCGGGCGCCCTGCGCGACGGCACGGCCGATGTCGCCCTGCTGTGCACGGACAGCGACGACCTCGCGAGCCTCCAGACCACCGAGGTCGCGGAGGAATACCCCGTCGCCCTCCTGCCGCGCGATCACCGTCTCGCGCGCTGTGTCGCGGTGACCACCGCCGAACTCCGCCAGGAACCGGCCTATCAGGACCAGTGCCCGCCGATGGGTCTGGACGAGGTCCTCGACCGGGTCGCACTCGGCCGGCTCGTCACCGTCGTCGGCTCGTCCGTCGCCGACCGCCTGACGCGGGAGGCGATCGCCGTCCCCGTGACGGATGTGCCCACGACGACGCTGGCCCTCGGCTGGCTCCCGCGGAACTCGCGGCCTGAGATCGCCTCCTTCGCCCGCACCGTACAGCGCATCGCCGCCGACCGCGGCGGTGAGGGACCGCGGTAGACCAAGAACCGGTTCGCGGCTCAGCGGATGGCTGGAAAGCGTGACGACGCCGCTCTGTTCACGGGTAGGGAAAGCCGTGTGAACGGCGCCGTACGCGACGGGACGCGGCCGGTGCGTTCGCGTTGGGTCCTGGATTGGGGTTCGTGGCGCGCTGCCCCGGGCGGCGCGGTCGAGGAGGGGGAGTCATGGCGGAGCAGACGGAGCGGCCGACGGGTTTACGCACGGGGGCGGCGGGGGCGGCGGGGACCGGGGTGGTGGCCTTCGATCCGGCGACGCGGATGTGGGTGACGGAGGCGGAGACCACGGCCGGGCGAGCCGGTCTGGTGCGAGTGCCCCGTCTGGACGGCTCGCTGCGCTCGGACGAAGTGCCGCTCGCCGAGGGCGCGGACGACTTCGGGCACATCGTGCACCACGTCCCGGCGGCCGTGCTGGAGGCCGGGTCCGTCGACGACGTGGTGGAGATGATCACGTTCTGCGACACGTACCGCGTCGAGGTGGCCGCCCGCGGTCAGGGACACGGGACGTACGGGCAGGCGCAGGTGGCCGGCGGGCTGGTGATCGAGACGGGATCGCTGAACCGGATCGGGCCGGTGGGAGCGGGGCAGGTCACGGTAGGCGCCGGAGCCGTGTGGAGCGCGGTGGCGCGGGAGACTCTGCGGTACGGGCTGACGCCGCCGGTCTTCACGGACTACCTGGAGCTGTCGGTGGGCGGCACCCTGTCCGTCGGCGGGCTGGGCGGCCAGGCGCACCGGTTCGGCGCACAGGTGGACAACGTCACCGCGCTGGAGGTCGTCACCGGGACGGGGGAACTGGTCAGTTGCTCGCCCACCCGGCGGCCGGACCTGTTCCGGGCGGTGCTCGCCGGACTCGGCCAGTGCGCGGTCATCGTCTCGGCGACACTGCGGCTGGTCACCGCGCCCGACACCGTGCGGCACTTCCTGCTGCCGTACACGGACCTGGAGACGTTTCTGGCCGACCAGCGGCTGCTCGCCGGGGACGAGCGGTTCACCTATGTCGAGGGCTCGGTCGAGGCGGACGGTGAGGGCGCGTACACCCAGTACGTACTGGAGGCCGTCGCCTACGGGCCGCCCGCCGGACCCGAGCGGGACGACGCGGAGCTGCTGCGCGGCCTGCGGTACGACCGGTCGGCACCGCTCACGGCCGAGACGCTCGGGTACTACGACTTCCTCGACCGCCTGGCCGCGGGGGTGGAGGGCCTCCAGCGCGCCGGCTTCTGGTCCTGGGCCCATCCCTGGCTGAATCTGCTGCTGCCCGGCGACCGCGCCGCCGAGCTGTCCCGCACCCTGCTGGACGGGCTCGCCGGGCAGGACACCGGCCCCGGCGGCGCCGTACTGATCTATCCGCTGGTCCGCCGCCACCTGCGCACCCCCCTGCTGCGGGTCCCCGACGACCCGGTGCCGTATCTGCTGGCCGTCCTGTGGACCCTGGACCCGGCGCGTCCCGCGGCCGTGAGCGCCCGCACGGCCGCCAACCACGCCGCGTACGAGACGGTCCGCGCGGCCGGCGGCACCCAGTACCCCGTGGGGTCCATCCCGATGACCGCCGCCGACCGGCGCGGCCAGTACGGCACGGCATGGGAGACGTTCGCCGCCGCCAAGCGCCGTTACGACCCGCATAACCTGCTCGCCCCGGGCCAGCACATCTTCACCCCCTGAGCGGCCCCGAGGACCCGACCGCCGTCGACCGAACCTCCGTCGGCCCGGGGCGACTTCACACGGGTTCGCCGGCCGGCAGCGAAAGGGTGGTCGTGGCGTGGTCGATCACGTGCGTCGTTGTCGCCGTCGCCGTGCCCGTTGCGGGCGGCTCGCCGGTGCCCAGGTTGCGGTCGTACTCGGGGAACGAGCCGCCCGACAGCTGCAATCGGATCCGCTGCCCGGCGGCGATCCGGCGAGCGCAGAAGTCGAGCGTCAGCTCGATCATCCGTGGTGCGGCCGGATCGTCCACGGACGGCAGCCGCAGCATCGCGTCGGAGAAGTTGACGGAGGTGCCGTCCGCGTCCACCACGCACAGGCGCGCGTGCAGGTCGGCGTACGGGTTGTCCGAGGTCAGGCCGACGCTCAGGGTGGGACTCCCGTGGATCTCGACCGGTCGGCCGAACGCCTCGGTGGTGAACGTGAGCACGTCCCGGCGCTGCTCGCGTGCGGTGTTGTCCCGCGGGCCGCCCTCCGGGGAGACGCGCCGGCCGCCGACAGCGGGCGTCGGGTCGGCCGGGTCGTAGGTGAACGTCGAGGACCCGGTGTCGCCGTCCGCGGTCAGCGATCCGCCCTCGCCGAGACGCAACTCCTGGCGCCCCGGCGCCACGGGCAGGCCGGCGAGTTCGCGCCACTCCTCCGCACCGGCCACATGCAGCCGAACCGCCGGCCGGGTGAGGGCGGTGGCACCGTCCCGCAGATGGGCGTCGAACCACGCCTGCGCTTCGTCCACCATCGTCCCTGCGGCGCCCGCGACGACATCGGTGTGCACCCACGGCCCGAGCGTCAGCGCGGCCGGCACACCCCGTGCGCGCAGCACCTCGAAAGCCTCGATGCTCTGCGGCAGGAACACGTCGTGGCTGCCGCCGATCAGCAGTGTCGGACCGGTGAACCGCTCCAGTGCCACACGGTGGTCGTACGGCCGCCAGTACGGGTCGGCGAGGCCGGGGTGGCCGACCCATTCGGCGTACCAGGGCGCGGTGGGACCGAGCAGCTCCGCCCCGGCCAGCAGCGGTAGCCGCCGCGCGGCGTCGGCCGGCAACTCGTCGGCGACCCCGGGAGACGGCCGGCGCACAAGGTCGCTCCAGCTCTGGCTGCCCTGCACGGTGAACGCGCCGGTGCGGTAGAAGGCGGAGCCGAAGTCGTACGGCCCGACCACGATCACCGCGGTTCTCGCCTCGGGCGGCGGGTCCTGAAGCAGGGCGTAGACGCAGTAGGCGAGGTAGGACATGCCGATCAGGCCCAGCCGGCCGTCGAACCAGGGCTGCTCGCGCAGCCAGCCGACCGTGTCGTGGCCGTCCGCCGCCTCCTGGACCATCGGCCGCAATTGGCCGTCCGAGTCCGCCGTACCGCGGCAGCTCTGCAGCAGTACGTGGTAGCCGGCGCCCGCGAACACCTTCGCGAGCAGCACGTCGAACGGGAAGCCGCGCCCGTACGGCGAGCGTACGAGGATGGTCGGCGACGGCCCGTCCGTGTGCGGGGCGTAGTGCTCGGCCGCCAGCTCGACCCCGTCGCGCATGGGGACGCGCACCGTCGTCACCGGACAGTCGGTGCCGCGTGGGCCGATCCCCGGCAGGGCCAGGACCTTCTGGGGATCGGCCAGGTCCGGTGCCGCGTCGGGCGCGAAGTCGAAGTGGGCGTCTTCCGGCATGGGTGGCTCCAGTTCACAGGATCTGAGGAGCCGGGGCCAGGAGGGCCCCGGTGGTGGTTCAGGCCGAGACGGAATCGGTGACGTGACGCCACTTCTCGTCGGACTCGGCCAGGACCTGGGCGGCCTGGTGGGCGTAGCGGTAGGCGTCGCCGCCGAGCAGGAGCCGGAGCGGCGCGTCCTCGCGGCCGGCGAGATCACACACGACCTGCGCGACCTTCGCCGGCTCCGCGGCTTCCACCCCGGTGACGTCGCTCAAGGCCGCGGCGTCGCGGAGCAGGTCGGCGAACGCGCCGACGGTGGGCCGGTAGGGCTCGCTGACCGGCGGGATGGCCATCGAGGAGCCCGCCCAGTCGGTGCGCATGCCGCCCGGTTCGAGCACGGTGACCTTGATGCCGAGCGGGGCGACCTCCTGCGCGAGAACGGTGGAGAAGCCGCCGACCGCCCACTTCGCGCTCTGGTACGCGGCCAGTCCGACCGAGCCGATCCGCCCGCCGACCGAGGAGACCTGGAAAATGTGCCCCGCGCCCTGGGCGCGCAGCGTCGGCAGCACCGCCTTGGTGACATGTACGACGCCGTAGAAGTCGGTGTCCAACTGGGCCCGGAAATCGGCCAGGTCCACGTCCTCGACTGCGGCCAGGTCGGCGTAGCCGGCGTTGTTGACCACCACGTCGAGGCGGCCGAACGCGGCCAGTCCCCGCTGGACGGCCTGCTGGACCTGGTCGTTGTCCGTGACGTCGAGCGCCACGGGCAGCACTCGCCCGCCGTGGCGCGCGACCAGATCCTCCAGCCGCGCCGGTCTGCGTGCGGTGGCGACCACGCGGTCACCGGCTTCCAGTGCCGCTTCGACGATCGCGCGGCCCAGCCCGCGAGAACTTCCGGTGACGAACCATACCCTCGACATGATCGCACTCCTTGTGTACCGACGGTCCATTACGTCGGCCAAGCTAATGGACCGCCGGTACTATGTCAATGTACCGGTGGTCTACCATGGTGGTATGACCACATTCCGCCGGGCACGCAGTGAGGAACAGCGCGAGATCCGCAGAGAAGCGATCCTTGACACCGCCGCCGCCATGCTCGACGAGATGCCCGTCAGCAAGATCAGCCTCAACGAGCTGAGCCGCCGTGTGGGGCTCGCCAAGTCACCGCTGCTGCGCTACTTCGAGTCCCGTGAGGCGATCCTGCTGGAACTGCTGGACCGCACCTGGAAACAGTGGCTCGCGCGGCTTCCCGAGCAACTCACCGCCGGCGTCGGCACCGACGGCACCGCCCAGCAGCGCGGCGCCCGGCTCGCCGACACCCTCACCCGCTCGCTCGCCGAGCAGCGCGCGCTGTGCGACCTGCTCGCCGCGCAGGCCGGAGTCCTGGAACACAACGTCTCCACCGATGTCGCCATCCGCTACAAGCACGCCGCCGTCGACAACGTGACCGTCCTCGCCGGAATGGTCCGCGACCACCTGCCCGAACTCGGCGCCGACGCCGGACAGGTGTCCGCCCAGGCCATCCTGATCACCGGCGCCATCCGGACGCACTCCGTACCGTCACCGAGCATGCTCGCCGCCTACGACATCGATCCGTCACTGGCCGAGCAGCGCCTGGACTTCACCACCGCCATGCGAACGATGCTGACCACCCTGATCACCGGAACCCTCGCCCGTCCGCGGCCAGAAGCTCCCGCTCGGCGCTCCGGGAGGCGAGGCGCTCACCACTGACAGACAAGTCCCGGCAGTCGCGGGTGCGTTCGGTCCGGTGCGGGGACGTTGCCGTGGATCGTGTCGGACGGACTGTGGGACCGCGTTGAACCGCTGCCGCCGCAGCGTGGGCGCAGGTTCCGGTACCCCGGCCGCAAGCATGTTGCCGGACCGGAAGTGCTGTGCGAAGTGCTGAAACGCCGGATGTTCGGCCGAGCCGGGTCCACTCTCCCGCAGGAGCGCGTCCTGCTCCACACACATGACACCAGGCACTGCGCGACGTCGTTATAGCCTCCGCCTGTGATCCATACCCATAGCTGGACGTCCAGCCCTCAACTCGACGAGCTGCCTCATCATCAAGAGCTCCTGGACGGTACAGACTGGGCATCGCTCGCCACCGCATACGGGACCGGCGAATCCTTGCCGGAGGCGCTGACGCGCCTGCTCGACCTCGATCCGGCCGTGAGGGCGGCCGCCGCGGAGGACGCTCTCGATGAAGTGACCCACCAGAACACCATCTACGAAGCCACCGTGCCCGTGGCGCTGTACGTCGCGGCCGTCCTCGGCCACCCGTCCACGGCAGCGGGCGAGTTCGACCACCGCACCGACCTGCCACCGCGTCACCCCACGCGCGTGAGACTGCTCGACTGGCTTGGTGCCACCGCGTACGACGCCGACGACAAGACCGCCGCCATGCACGAACGCATCTGCGGCAACGGGTTCCTCTGCGAGTACTGGCCGATGCGCGCGTTCCGAGACCTGCGCCCTGTGATCTTCACCGCCGTCCAGCCGTTCCTCGGCCACGACCACGGGGGAGTACGCGACGCGGCCCTGGTCGCCGCCATCCCTCTCGCAGAGCACCCCGCCCTCACCACAGACCTGTCCGAACTCGCCGACCACGCCCGCCGCCTGCTGGCGACCAGTACCGACCGCTACAGACGTGCCCGTGCCCTGGGCGCGCTCAAGGCATGGGGCCATGACACCACCGCCCTGGAGAACGCAGACGACATCGCGGCCCGCGAACTGCACGTCCGCCTCATGGCCGAACGCAGATCCTGGTGGTCAAGCAACGGTACAGGCGGACGCAGCGAAGACCCGCCCTTCTGACTCAACAGGCCTGCTGCCCGCATCACCAAGTCGGACCCCGACACCGCCACCGGTTACACCCGCTGGGTCGGCAAGGGAGCGCAGAGGAACCCGAAGGCTAGGCTCCGGCCATGCCGCCCCAGTACCCGTCAGCGGAGTCGACAACGGAGCAGTTGTCGATCATCGACAGCTTGAGCGCGCTGCCCTTCCCGGGGGAAGAAGGAAGGCCGGGAGCGGGCAGGAGCTGGAGCGGACCTGGGTTCCACCTGGTCGTACTCCGGGAGAGCCGGGACTTCTGGGAGGACCGGAGCACTGAGGCTGTCGAGGCGGCGGAACGAGAGCTGGAAGCCGGCGTCGCGGCGCTGACGGAAATCCTCGCGGGACGCTGGGGTGCTCCGGAGGCGGTTGATCTGGAACCGTATCTCGGGTTCGACGACCTCGGCCCAGAGTTCAGGGCCCGCGAGCCGCTCGGCTTCCTGTGTGGTGTCGCCGGCAGTGTGCAGGTGTGGCGCTTGCCGAACTCGGAGCGATGGATCGGCTTGGCCATCGGCCAGGCGGATCCGGAGTGGCCGCTGCAAGTGCTGGCGGCCATTGGCGAGGCATCCTCGCTCGTTCGGCGAACGACTGGTCGAACATCTTGAGGCCAGGGGGAGCGCGGCCGGTCGGCTCCGGTTAGGCTCCCGCTCTGTGCCTGAGCCAGCCCGTGATTCTCGTCCGAAGTCCTTGATCAACCAGCTCCAGCCCGGCCCCGTGAGAAAAGTGAAGGTCATCGGATTCGACGGGGTGGATGTCCTGGTGCGGCTCATGGATGCCGAAGGGGAGGAAGCCGAGATCGGTTTGTGGACGAAGGCGAGCTGATCACAGTGAGGGTCGCCGAGGTCGATCTTCAGCGTCACCGGGTGCGGCTGTGCGCTGCTGACGGAGGGGGCGGTTTCCAGGCCCTGTCCGGTCGGAGGGCAAGCTGACGGGGGCATTCGGCCTCGGCTCAGAAGCGGCATTCGGCCGGCTGCCGGGAGTTCGTCCCCGGCACCTGGGCGGGCGCTCGCCTTCTCGTGGGCCGCTGTGGTTGCCACCGCGGTGCGCTGGAACGAGTCGCGGTGGGCCACCCGTAACGCGCCTGCGGGATTGGGGTCAGGGGCTGGGCGGGAGCAGGGTGCGGCGGGCAAGAGCGACGGCGGTGCGGACCGCGATGGCGCCGATGAACGCCGTGATCGCTGCGAGCAGCAGATACGTATAGACAGTTTGTCCGGCGGGTCGCCCCGCCTCGTTCCAGCGGAGGGTCGCCGTGACCGCCGCGGCCCAGGAGAAGGTGAAGGCCCACGTACTGGGGGTGAACCGGAGATGGAGGAAAACGGGCAGCAGTCTGAGCTGTACGACGACCATCAGCAGCGCGTAGCCCGCCAGGGCCGCCGCGAAGAAGTCGATCCGGCCGCCGTTGACGGCGAAGTAGGCAACGCTCGCCACGGTCGGGGGCGCCACCTCGATGGCCAGCGTGGGGAGCAGCGGAGTGGGCAGCGTGGGACGGAAGAAGAGCCGGGCCATGATCATCGAGCCGAGGATGAACCAGCAGACGATGCCCAGGCCGAGCATCGTCTCGGCCAGCCGTTGCTGGCCGACCTCAGCGGCGGACGCTGCGGCGACCAGGCCGCCGGCGACGGTGGGCAGGAAGTAGCCGGGGTGCAGCCGGTCGAGTTCGAGTGGCCCGTAGATCCACTGGCCCGTGAGCCAGCCCCCGAGGAGCACGGTCAGTACCAGGAAGATGTCCACCAGCACTTTCCCCGCGTTCGGTGCGTGTGGGGCGAGGCCTTGGGAAGCCAGCAGCATGGGCGTGATGACGGCGAGCGAGGAAAAGGGGCTCCCTACGGGGTCGAGCAGGTCCGAGCGGAAGGCGCCCCGCGTCGAGAGGACGTAGCGCAGGTAGAAGGCCACCGTGGCCAACCAGACCACGGCGCAGAGTGCCAGAAGCGCGTCTCCCACCACGTGGGTGACGTGGCCCCCTTTGGCGGCTGCGACCCAGCAGCCCGCGAGGCCTGCCAGACCGAAGGCCATGCTGAAGAAGTTGAGCGGGATCCGTTGTGCCTGCGTAGCCAAGACGAACTCCTCGGAAAGGGGGCAGCGTGGCGTACCGGGCTCGGGGCGTGGCCGTTCACGGCGGCGGAGTGTGAGGTCGGGGGCGCCGGACCCGCGCCTTCGGCTCCGAGATCGGTGAGAACCTGGTCCCGCGCACAGGCGCGTCCCTCGGGTCGTGCTGTGATGTGGATGAGAACGGGTGATCGCACCGTTCCAACCGTCTGAATGCTCCAGCGGTCCCCTACACCGCGAATCCACGTGTGCCGAGCCGCTCTTCAAGGTCGCCGGGCTGCTGCAATCCCTGCTTGAAGGCTCGATTGATCCATCCACTGACCTCGGGGCCGGCCACTCGGGCGAAGAACGCGTCGGATTGCGGCCTGAACTCCTGGTCATCAGGAAGGGTCATCTCATCGACCCAGCCCTTTATTTCCGCGATGGCACCGCGATCGGTGCCGGCGACGCGATGGGTGAATGAATTGATGAAATCGTCGAACTCCGCATCCGGGATGGACCGGTTGACGTAGCCGTACCGCTCCGCGAGGTCGCCGTCGAAATCTTCGGCACCGGCCAGGATCTCAAGCGCACGTCCGCGACCGACGAGTCGTGGAAGTCGCGAAACGGCTCCGCCGCCAGGGGCGACGCCCGTGGTCATCTCGAACTGTCCGACAAGAGCACGCTCGCGGCTTGCGAAGCGGATGTCGGTGGCGAGCAGGAATTCGCTACCGGCTCCGCGTGCCCGGCCTCGAATGGCGCTGATGGAGATGACGGGCAATCTGCTGAGCCGGATGAGCACGTCCACGAAGGCCTGCTGCCCTGTGACGGGGGGCGGCTCGCCGGCCAGGGACGATGTGTCGTCGGTGAGATCCCAGTGAGCGCAGAAATAGTCGGGATTCGCGCTCTCGAACAGGATGACGGTGAGATCCGGGTCGGTTTCCGCGGCATCGACAAGGGTCCGTAGCTCGATGATCGTCTGCGAGCTGAATACATTCACCGGAGGATTGTCGAAGGAAACCCGCCACAGTGAGGACGATGGCTTGGTGATGGTGAAGTGGTTCATGAATTCACGTTACATAGCTGACTTGGGGAACGCAAGTCAAGTGGGTGCTGCCGTATCATCCCGACTGCTCCTTCGGTGATGTGCTGAGCGTGGGGAGCGGGGTGAACCGATCACAGGATGGCTTGTGGAGTTGGCGACTGCGCTGCGCGACACCAATTCCCGGTAGGCCGAGGTAAGCCTCGGTAGGCCTCGGCAGGTGAGTCCGGGGCTCCGGCGTCCGAGGTCGCCGGAAATGCTGCCGAGGGCCTTTCGGCGGGTCTTTGCTCCGTTTGGCGTTGCGACAGGAAGCGAAGGTGTCGCTGTGTCGCCAGCGCGAGCGCAGAGGCCTGGATTGGTTTCCGCAATCCAGGTTAAAATCGGCCTATGAAGGTCTTGGAGCTCCCTCTCAACAAGTACTGCCCGATCGCGCACAGCCTTGAGGTGCTGGGCCTCAAGTGGAATTTGCTGATCCTTCGGGAGGCATCTTTCGGGCGCACACGTTACGCGGAGTTCCTGAAGATCGGCGTGCCCACGGATGTCCTCATCATGCGCCTCGCCTCACTTGTCGAGGCGGGGCTCCTGGAGCGCAGGCCTTACCGGGAGCCCGGAAAGCGCACACGTGACGAGTACATCCTCACGGACGCGGGACGCGACGCGCTTCCGATTCTCGCGGCCTTCACATCCTGGGGCGACGTGCACGCACCGACCAGTCGCGAACCTGCGGTGCTCTTCGTCGACGAGGCCACGGGGCAACCGGTCACCCTCGCCTTTACCGACGCGGACGGCACCGCCGTGAACCCCGAGCGCGTCCGCATAATCTACGGCCCCGGAGCCGTACGGCCCGAGGACTGAGAGCCGCGGATTTCGCCGACGCCACCCTGTCGGTGGCCGATCTTGTCGACGTGGAGGGCGACGTGGTCGGCGCCCGCGTTGTGGTGTCCCTGGACGCGTCGGGCGATGGCCTCGGTGCCGCCCCAGACTGCGGGCGTAGTAGGCCATACCGATGAACGGGCCGAGGAATCCGAGCGCGGTGGCCCGGGTCGTGTCCGGGTTCATATCCAGGACGACGGCCCGGTACGGCGCGAGGGTGGCGGTCGGGCCGAGCAACTGCCGTGTCGCGGCAGTCGATTCGGGTGTGACCAGGAAGGTGTGGGTGCCCGCTGTGCGGCGCGCTGCCAGGTCGAGGAGTCCGGGGATCCACAGCGCTCCCCAGCCCAGTTCGTCGAGCTCGGCGGCCCGCCCGGAAGGGGCTGAGTCCGGCTGGGGGTCAGATCTGGTTGAGGCCGCCGTCGACGTAGAGGTTGGCTCCGGTGATGAAGCTGCTCTGATCGGTGGAGAGGAAGAGGATCGCGTTGGCGATCTCGTCGGGGCGGCCCATCCGGCCCAGGGGTACCTGGTCGGCGAGGAAGCCCTTGAGGCCGGCCGCCTGTTCCTTGTCGGGGGCCAGGCCGGTGATTCCGGGGGTGTCGATGGGGCCGGGCGTGATGGCGTTGACCCGGATCCCGCGGCCGACCCGCCCGGACCGCCCGGCTGGATGTCTGGGTGTGCAGGGCGCGCTGGCCGCCGGCGAACCGGCGCACAGCGCCCGCGACGCGCTGATCGCCTGGCGCCAGGACGGTGGGAAGGCCGTCCGTGAACGCTTCGAACGGGCCAAGGACGACGGCGACCTGCCCCCGGACGCCGACCCGGCCCACCTCGCGCGCTACGTCACCACGTTCGCGTACGGCATCTCCGTACAGGCGGCCGGTGGCGTCTGCCGTGAAGACCTTCAGCGGATCGCCGACACCGCGCTGCGGAACTGGCCCCCGGTATCGCCCGGTTGACCCAAGGCGGCCCGCACCTCCCGCCGTGGCCGCCGTTTGCGGTACAGGAGGCCGGGACCTCTTCCCGGATCACATCCCGGTGCTCGTCGCCCGCGAGTCCGGCCCGTACGGCACGGAAATCGAAGCTGACGGGACCCGGACGTATGGTCATGGGCACCGACGCGCAGTCACCGATCGGACGGCCGCGCGGATTCGACACCGAGCGGACGCCGGAGCGCGCCGTGCTGGTCTTCTCGCGGCACGGCTACGAGGGCGCCAGGCCGGCGGGCCTGACCGACGCCGTGGGTATCGGCCGGACCAGTACGTACGCGCCCTACGGCAGCAAGCGCCGGCCCCGGATCGCCTGACTTCCTGACCGGCTGTGGCTGGCTGGCGGGGCGTGAGCCCAGGTCGTATCCGGCAAGTGGCGTTGTTGTGCCAGGCGTCGCACGCCGGACGAGATCTGTCAGGCGACGCCCAGCCCCAGCCGGGGTATCTCCCGTCCCGGGGAGCGGTCCATCACCATCAGCAGGCCGGCCTCGCGAGTCCTGTCGTACGCGGCCTCGTCCACGACGTCCAGCTGGAACCAGACCGCCTTGGCGCCCATCGCCACAGCCTGGTCGGCGATGTCTCCGGCGAGAGCGGAGTTGACGAACACGTCCACCACATCCACCGGGAAAGGGATCTCCGCGAGGGAAGCGTAGCCCTTCTCGCCGTGGACCGTCTCGGCCTTCGGGTGCACAGGCACCACCCTCTTGCCGATACGCCGCAGCTTCTCGGCCACGCGGTAAGCGGCCCGTTCGCGGTTGTCGGACAGGCCCACCACGGCCCAGGTGTCTCCGGCGGTGGTGAGGATCTGCCTTATTGTCGCGTCATCACCATAGATCGTCATGCCAGGTGCCGCCGTGCGGTGGCGAGTTCCTCACCAGTTGACGCCGAGCGCATGATCGCGGGGAGTGCCAGGTCTGTGAACTTTGTCAGCCGCATGAGGAGACGTTAGCCAATCTGAATACTGTATGCAATAGTGCGCTCCAGTCGGGCCCGTTGTTCTTCTGTCAGATCTCCGCGTGCCACCGTCCGTGATCATTTCGCAGTTGAGATCCACCTACGCGATGGGCTCGGTGGACACCACAAATCGATGGCCGAGCGTGTGAGCGAGCGTCAGAATCGCTGCCCATGGAACCTGTCTCGCTGACGACACAGCGTCTGCTCCTACGCCCGCATGATCCCGGCGACGAGGACGCGGTCCTCGCCGCTTGCCAGGATGCCGACATTCAGCGGTGGACGGACTTTCCCGAGCCGTACGAACGTCGGCACGCTGCCTTCTACCTACGCGAACTGGTGCCGCGTGGCTGGAACGACGACACGATGTACCACTTCGCGGTGGAGGACCAGGTGAGCGGCGTGTTGGTGGCATCCGTCAATGTGCACCTACACGCTGACACATGGGGGATCGGGTACTGGACCGTGGCGGAACACCGAGGCCGGGGCTATGCGACGGAGGCGGTACTCGCCCTGGCCACCTGGTCCTTCACCGAACGAGGAGTCCAGCGCCTGGAGTGGAGGGCGGAGGCGGGGAACAGGGCCTCCTGGGCCGTGGCGGAGAAGGCCGGCTTCGTCAGGGAAGGCACCCTGCGTGCGGCGCAGACCAGCAGGAACAGTCTGAGGGACACCTGGGTCGGCGCTCTCCTGCCATCCGATCTCGGTCTGCCCTTCGCTCTCCCCTACTACCCCGCACAGAGCGATCCCGGATAACGCGCACAGACACGCCCGCAAACGAGAGCCGCCAGGGCCCAGGGACCGGGCCGCGTGACCCTGGACGGCGGACGAGCCGGGCCGGACCCCAGGACGGGTGTCTTCCGGCGGTTCGGCTTCGGCAGGCTCGGTAAGGGCCCCGGCGGGTTGGTATGGGCGTCGGCGTCCGGCCGTGTTCATCGCGGCGTGGGGCGATTCGCGGTGTGGCGGCGGAGGGCTTCGGTGAGAACAGGGGTGATCTCGATGAGCTGTTCCTGCTGTTCGGGGCTGAGGTCGTTGAAGGCCCTGCTGATGTCCGTCCGGTACTCGTCCCAGGCCAGTTTCTGGAGGGCGGTTCCGCCTCGGGTGAGGGAGACCACGGTGCTGCGGCCGTCGGCGGGGTTGGGCCGACGCTCGACAAGGCCGTCCTCGTCGAGGGCGTCGACGAGGGCGGTGATACGCCGCTGTGTGACACCGAGCGCCTGGGCGAGCTGGGTCATGGTCTGCGCACCGTTGGTATGCAGTGCGTTCAGGAGCCGCATGCGGATGTAGCTGACCGAACCAGCCGGGGTGCAGGCGTTGATCCAGGCCCCCCAAGCGGGGCCGAGTTCGGTGAAGAGCGCGACGAGTTCCTCGGATCTCGACTGGCTGGTCTGTCGGGGCATGTCGGGACCCTATCTCGCGAGCCCGCGGAGCGGCGGTGCTGCCTGGCCGCCGACGCGGCCAGGCAGCGGGGCGGTTCAGGATCCGCCCGTGACCTTGATGTTCGTCCCCGTGATCCACTGGGCGCGGGGGGAGAGCAGGAAGGTCACGGCCTCGGCGATGTCTCCGGGTTCGCCGGCACGCCCGAGAGGAACACCGGCGACCAGGGCTTCGCGGGTGGCGCCGATTCCCTCGGCGATGGTCTGGAGGATGGCGGAGCCTCCGGGAGTGTCGACCGGGCCGGGGGTGACCAGATTGACGCGGATTCCCTCCTTGGCGAGGTCCTGGGCGATGCCCTTGGTGTAGGTGTCCAAGGCGGCTTTCGCCGCGACGTAGTGCAGGAGCGGGCCGGACGGCGTCTCTGTGCCGTTGGTGGAGATGTTCACGATCGCCGGGTTCTCGGCCTTGCGCAGCGCCGGAAGGGCCGCGTTGATCAGGCGGACCGCGGACAGGAAGTGGATGTCCAGGGAGTCCTGCCACTCCTCGTCCGGAATCGACTCGGCGCCTTCGAGGTGCACACGGGCCGCCCCGGCGTTGTGCACCAGCAGATCGAGGCCGCCGAGTATCTGTGCTGCTTCGGTGACCAGGGCCGTGACCGCGTCGGCCGAACGCAGGTCCGCCGGGATGAAGGTCGAGCCTTCCGGCGTCGTCGCCGCGCGGGTACGAGCGGTGGTCACCACGTGGGCGCCTTCGTCGAGCAACTGCTGTGCGATGGCCGCGCCGATACCTCGGGATCCCCCGGTCACCAGCGCGCGACGGCCGGCGAACTCGCCTGGGATGGGCTTGTTAGGTGTGTACATGCATCCAGTGTTACCACCAGATGCTGTACAGCGCCAATAAAAACTTACCCCCGCTTGTAGTTCCATGATCCCACCCACGCTGTCTATCCATATGGGGCATGGTTCGGATATAAGGGCAAAATGGCCGTCTCTTGATGGGTTCGATCGCCCTCCACTTGCATCTCCGTCCGCGAGATGTACTGTGACTTACGCAAGTGCTGAACCCCGCCACTAATTGGAGTGAAAGGGCGGCCCACGGTCGGCACGGGGCGCGTCCGGGCCGAGCGGCCCTGAGAGCGCTCAGTCGGACAAGGCATGACCGAAGCCCCCTTCCTCCCACCCGAGCGGGATTCGGCCGCTTTCCGGCGGGACCTTTCGCGCCGCCGTCCGCCTGTGCCTGACACCAGGCCGGTCCCTCGGGGCGCAGGCGAAGCGGCACCACCCGTCCCCCGAAGCGGCACCCCCCATCCCCTTCTTCAGAAAGATGCGACATGACCAAGATCCTTGTGACAGGCGCCAGCGGTGTGCTCGGGAAGAAGACCCTCCAGCACTTGCTGGACCGGCGACCCGCGAGCGATCTGGTCGGACTCGTGCGCGATCCGGGCAAGGCTCAGGATCTGGCCGAGCTGGGCGTCGAACTGCGTACGGGCGACTACATGGATCCGGAGTCGCTGCGAAAGGCGTTCACGGGCATCGACAAGCTGATGCTGGTCCCCACGCACGCCTTCACCGACCGTAGGACCGCCCACGCGAATGTGATCGATGCCGCGGTTGGCGCCGGCGTCCAGCACGTGGTCTATGCCCCCATCATCCGCGACGAGGGCTCGACGTTCTCGATGAAGGAGATCACCGCCGAGGACGAGTTCACGCAGGCGAAGCTGGCCGCGTCGGGGCCGGCCTACACCCTGGCCGGGCACCCGCCGTTCCTCGACGTCATCACTCCCTACCTGGGAGCCGACCCGTACGGGAACGGGGTGCGGGTCCCCGCCGGGGACGGGCGATTCGCCGCCGCTTCCCGCGACGACCTGGCGGCGGCGCAGGCCGCCATCCTCACCGAGGAGGGACACGAGGGGAAGACGTACCGCCTGACCGGCGGGCCGTCCGTGTCCTTCGCCGAGATGGCGGAGATCCTCTCCGCCATCCACGGCTCCGCTGTCCCCTACGTTCCCGTCTCCGACGAGGAGTACCTCGACGCGATGCGCACCGTGGGCTTCCCCGACTTCGCCGTCGAGTTCGTGCTCACGTGGGTGCACGGGATGAACGCTGGCGAGTGGGAGGCCAAGGGCAACGACCTGGAGACGCTCATCGGCCACAGCCCCACGACCACGGCCGAGTTCCTGCGCGCCGAATACGCCACCCGCTGACCGTGCTCGGTCGAAAACACTGAGAAAGGCACGTCCATGAGAATCGGATTTCTCGGAGCAGGCGTCGTCGCCCAGACCATCGCCCGGCACGTACTGCCCCTGGGCCACCAGGTCCTGTTCAGCAACACCAAGGGACCGGACTCCCTTACGCCGCTGGTCGGGGAACTCGGCTCCGGCGCCTCGGCCGGAACCCCTCAGCAGGCCGCCGAGCAGGACATCGTCGTCCTCGCGGTCAACTGGCCCGACGTGCAGAACGCCCTGTTCTCCGTTCCCGACTGGTCGGGTCGCCTCCTGGTCGACGCGACCAACCGGGTCGCCGGCTACGACCCGCTCACCCTCGGCGACCTCTCAGGACGCACCTCCAGCGAGATCGTCGCCGACCTCGCCCCCGGTGCCCGCGTCGTCAAAGCCTTCAACTCCGTTCCCATGTCCTGGATCTCCGACTTCTCCTCCGCCAAGCCGCACACCGTGCTGTTCGTCTCAGGCGACGACAGCGAAGCGAAGAAGCCGGTCACCGAACTGATCGAGCAGGCCGGCCTGGTGAGCGTCGACCTCGGTTCGCTGGCTACCGGCGGACGCCTGCACCAACTCGGTGGCCCCCTCGCCGGGATCAACCTCACCTTCGGCGGAAGGTTCACCATATGAAGGCCCTGGTGTACGAGACGGCGCACGACCTCGCCGACTTCGCCCTCGAACGGGCCGAGGTACCCGAGCCGACGCTGCGCGATCAGGACGTCCTGGTCGAGGTCCGTGCCATCGGCGTCAACCCCGGCGAAGCCTTCATCCGCGGAACGCGCGGTGCCGAGCCCGGCGGCCGGGTCCTCCTCGGCTGGGAGTTCGCCGGGGTGGTCAGCGCGGTGGGAGAGCACGTACGGCGTTTTGCCGTAGGCGAGCGGGTCTTCGGCACCGGCGACACCACACGTGACGGCTGCTGGGCGGAGCGGCTCGCCGTCGACCACCGGATCCTCGCCAAGATCCCGCGGCAGCTCTCCTTCGCCGACGCCGCGAGTCTGCCCATCGGCGCTCTGACCGCGTCCGAAGCGCTCTTCAGAGACCAGGACACGCTGCCGACCGGCGTTGACCGCGTCCTTGTGGTCGGGGGAGCCGGCGCCGTCGGCTCACTCGCCACCCAGCTCTTGAAAACCAGGACACCCGCGCTCGTCATCAGCACCGCGTCGCGAGAAGCCTCCCGGCAGTGGTGCTCGCAGATGGGCGCCGACCTGGTGCTCGACCACACGGGCGATGTCCCCGCACAACTGAAAGCAGCCGGCATTCCGCACGTGGACATGGTGCTCTCCACCGCCGCGAGCGCCGATCACCTCGGCTGGATCCCCGACATCCTGCGCCCGTTCGGACACCTGTCCGTCGTGGACGGCGTCCCCTCGCTCGACGTAGGCGCTCTGGCGGCGAAGTCCTTGTCCCTGCACACGGAAATGGTCTTCAGCCGGATCGTCCACGGGACCGATCCCGAAGCCCAGGGCCAGATCCTCGAAAGCGTCGCCGAGCACATCACCGCCGGACGCCTGCGCCCCATCACCACGCGCAGACTCGACGGGCTCACGGCCGAGACGATGCGCACCGCCCACGCACTTGTCGAAAGCGGACGAACCATCGGCAAGATCGTCATCGTCACCTGACCCGCGACGGGACCCGGCAGAGGGGAAGCCGTACGGAACACCACCGTGCCGGACGATTACGGGGCAGCGCGGGGCCCGTCAGACTTCGGTAATGCCGTCCTGCCTTCTCTGAGCGCTGGGAGGGCACTGGGATGGAGCCATGAACGCTCCAGCCTGGCTTCCCCGTTTCCGGGGACCGTTGCACGACGCCCGAACCGCCACGGTGGTGGGCCGGCTCCTGGGTATCGCCGTTTTTCTCTGCTTTCTCACGGGGGTTGTCTCCCATTTCCTACAGGAACCGCCGGCATTCCTTTCGGGGCATCTGCCGACGCGTCCCATATCCGGATACCGGATCACCCAAGCTCTGCACATCATCAGCGGAATCGCGGCCGTTCCCCTGCTGCTCGTCAAGCTGTGGACGGTCTATCCCCGGCTCTTCCAGTGGCCGCCGGTGCGTTCGGTGACTCATGCCCTGGAACGGATCTCGATCGCCTTGCTGGTCGCGGCCACACTGCTGGAGTTGTTCATCGGGCTGCTCAACATCGTGCAGTGGTATCCGTGGCCGTTCGGTTTCCGCCAGGTGCACTGGGCCCTGGCCTGGGTGATCATCGGTTCGCTGCTGGTCCATCTCGGTGCCAAGACGCCCACGATTGCCGAGCATTGGCGACGCGCTCCCCGGACGTCCGCCATCGGCGCCGGCCGCCCGGCGCCTGACAGCGCCGACGCGGACCGGCGGGCGCTGCTGTGGGGGCTGGCCGCCGCGGTGGGTGCGGTGACCGTAGTGACCGCCGGTCAGAGTGTCACACCGCTGAAGGACCTGGCGCTGCTCTCGCCTCGCGATCCTGACGTGGGGCCCCAGGGTCTGCCCGTCAACCGGACCGCCCGTGCTGCCGGGATCACCGCCGCCGCGGTACGGGACTGGCGGCTTCACGTGGACGGCCCACGACCCTACCGACTGACCCTCGACGAGTTGCGTTCGATGCCTCAGCACTCCGTGGAACTGCCCATCGCGTGTGTGGAGGGTTGGTCGAAATCGGCCCGCTGGGAGGGAGTACGCATCTGTGACCTGCTGGCCCGCGCCGGTGCCGAGGACGGGGCACGGCTGCGCGTGGTGTCGTTGCAGACCCGGGGAGGGTACGGCGTCACGGAGATGGACAGCGCCTACACCCGTGACGTCCTGACCCTCCTGGCCCTGCGTCTCAACGGTGAGGTACTCGCTCCCGACCACGGATATCCGGCGCGTGTCATCGCCCCCAACAGGCCGGGTGTGCTCCAGACCAAGTGGGTCACACGTCTGGAGGTGCTGGTATGAGGAGGCTCCTGCTACGCGCCGTGCTGTTCTCCTCCGGGCTGGCCGCGATCGCCTTCGGAGGGTACGAGTTCTACGATCGGACCCGACCTGATACGGGCGACGTCCTCGGTGTGGGCCTGTGGCTCGCGGGCGGTGTGATCCTCCACGACGCCCTCCTCGTGCCCGCCGTCATGGCAGTGGGGCTGCTCATTCGTCGTTCGCCGGTACAGTCGGCATGGCCGGCGCTACGGGGCGGTCTGCTGTCCGTCGGTTCGCTGACTCTCATCGCCCTGCCGGCGCTGCTGCGGCCCGGAACGCCGTCCAATCCCACGGTTCTTCCTTCCGACTACCTGCTCAACTGGTCCGTCGCGGTTGCCGTCGTCGGCCTCGGCACGGCCTGTGCCGCGCTCCTCGCTCGGTACAGGCACAGACACGGGCACAGACACGGGCACCGGCACCGAAGCGGACAGCGGTCCGGCTGACACCGCCTCTTCCTCACACGTGGGCTTCCGCTCGGGGCCCCGGCCGGGGTCGGCCCGCCGCCGGCGGATGACCCATCCGGCCAGGACCGCGACCGCGGCCAGCGCATAGGCCACGGTGCCCGTCTCGCCGCCCAGCGCCCGGCCGGTGACATAGGCGGCGGCGCCCGCGACGGCGACACCGAGCCACTCCCAGCGGCCGTCGAGGGCGACCAGCGCGACCAGGAGCAGCGCGTACCAGGAGTAGCCGGGGGTCATGACGAGGAACGCTGTTCCCGTCACCAACAGGGCCCCGCTCCAAGGGCGTTCCGGGTCACCCCTGCGCAGCACGTATCCGATTACCGCGAGCATGACGGCCCCGACCACCGGCAGTGCCCAGGAGTCGGGGACCAGCAGCCGCAGCAGGGCGTAACGGCCGCGGGCCGAGGCGTCCTCGTATCCCTCCTCTTCGGCGTAGCCGCCCAGATAGCCGAGGACGGAGGCGTGAGAGCCGAGGACGTAGGGCAGATAGACCAGGCCCGCCACCACGGCGGCGGGCAGCGCCACGGCCACCGCGTCGCGACCGCGGCGGACACCGGACAGGGCTCCCGGCAGGAGGACGGCCGGCAGCAGCTTGGCCGTGATCGCGAGGCCCAGCAGCGCGCCGCCCGCCGTCCGCCGCCGTACGACCACGCCGAGCGCGGCGACGGACAGGAGTACGGCGAGTACATCGACATGGGCGTTGTTCACCGCCTCGACGGGTACCGCGGGACACCAGGCCCAGAAGGCGGCGTTCCGCGGATCGCCGCGCCGCCGCAGGATCATCACAAGAGCGCCGGAGGTCATCACGGACAGCAGGGCCGCACCGGTCTGGAGTCCCTTGTGGCGGACGTCGGGCGGCGAGAGTTCATGGACCAGCAGGAAGTAGCCCTCGGCCACGGGCGGGTAGATGGTGGGCACCTGGGGGCGGTTGATCCGGGTACACCTGCCCTCCGGCACCGGTGTCCGGTCCGGGCCGGTACAGGCGGCGCCGTGCGGGAAGAGCCAGTCGTCGCGCAGGCGGGTGAGCGCGGGGTCTGCCGGGGCGTGGTCGTACGGGGAGATCCCGGCGGCCTGCACTCTGCCGTCCCAGGCGTAGCGGAAGGAGTCGGTGCTCGTACGGGGCTCCGCTGCCAGTCCGGTGGCGGCGATCACGGCGGCGCCGGTCAGCACCAGTGTCACGGCCTGCCGCGCGGGCACCTTGCGCAGGCTCCGGACGGCCGCGGCGAACAGAGTCCAGCAGGCCGCGTACCACCAGGACAGCCCGACCGGATCCGTGTGATAGCCGCCCTTGCGCACGGTCAGTACGAGTGTGGCGGCCAGGGCTGCCAGCAGGAGGGCGGAGACGGTGGTACGGAGGCTGCGCATGGCGACAGCGTGGCAGCGGGAGCGTGGGAAACCGGTCCCACGGGGCACGACGTCCGTGTTTCGTAAGGTCCCGGACGCGCCTGACGGAGTCCGGTCCGCGGCCGGAGGACGGGCTCGGGATGAGCCGAGCCCGCCACTCAGCGCCGAGGTGGGAGCGGCCCGGGGCGCCGCGCGAGTGCCGTGAAGACGCGTCCCGCCTCCGTCCACTCATGGCGGCGGACCCAGCCGGCCGCCTCGGCATGCCCGTTGAGGGCGCGGGCGCCGACCCGTGCCCAGGCGAAGGAGGCGCCGAGTCCGCCCCGGCCGTTGTCGAGCCGCACCTCGCAGCGCTCATCCACGTCCAGGGCGAGGGATTCGACGATCACCGTCCCCTTCCGGGCGGTGATCTCCCCCAGCCGCCTCAGCAGGGCCACGGGATCGCCGCCGATACCGATGTTGCCGTCGATGAGCAGCGCGGTGTCCCAGCGGCCCTCGCCGGGCAGTGGTTCGAACACCGACCGGCACAGCGCGAATCCGCCGGACCGCTCGGTGCGCGCCACCGCCGCTGGGCTGACATCGATGCCCAGTGCCGGGTGCCCCCGCGCCGCGAGGGCGGCGACCAGCCGGCCGGGGCCGCATCCGACGTCCAGGACCGGGCCTTCGCACCGGGCGAGCACACCCAGGTCCGCGGCATCGGGGGCGGCGCACCAGCGTTCCACGTCCAGGGACAGCAGCCGGCCGTCGCTCCGCCGCAGATGGAGCGGGCCCCGGCCGCTGCGCAGCGCGTCGGAGTAGGGATCCTCGTGCCAGGCCGCCGGGGGCGCGAGGACGCGGCCGGGAGCCACCGCCGCCGTCAGCGGTCCTCGTGCCCTCATGCGCGGGCCGTCCGGCCGCCGGGAGCGGGCGCGGGCGGAGCCAGCCGTGTGTGCAGGGTGTGAAAGCTGCCGCCGCCCGCCTCGGCGGCCACCATCCGCGCGTCCTCGGCGGTGTCGACATCCCGCAGTGTCGCCATGCGGCCGACCCGTAGGCCGGCGGCGACGAGCCGCGCGTACTGTGCGGCTCCGGTCTCCGGCACCGACATCGGTATCCCGCGCAGCAGCGCGGGGTCCGGTGCCGCGAGTCCCAGCGCCCAGAAGCCTCCGTCGACGGCGGGCCCGAACCAGGCGTCATGCTCGCGCCAGGCGTCCGGGGCGAGCGCGGGGGCCAGCAGACCCGTGGTGACCTGCGGGGTGTCCATCCCGATGAGCAGGGCCGGGCCCGTACACAGGGCGAAGGCGGCGGCGAGCCGCTCGTCCAGTCCGCCGGCGCCCTGGGGCACCACTTCGAATCCCGGCACCAACCAGGGTCCGGGCCGCCCCTCCAGCACCAGCACCCGCCGGGTGGCCGGAGTCCGGGCGAGGGTGGCCAGAGTGTCGGCGAGAGCGGCCTCGGCCAGCGCGGCGGCCTCCTCCGGGCTGAAGGGCGGGGTGAGCCGGGTCTTGACGCGGCCCGGCACGGGTTCCTTGGCGATGACGAGAACCGTGGTCACCGGGCGGCCCCCGGCACGGCCGCGCCCGGCCTCGCGGTGGCCGGTTCGGCGAGTACCCGGCGCATGTCGTGCACGGCCTGCCAGGTGCCCCGCCAGGTACCGGTGACCTTGGACTCGCCTGTCCGGGGCAGATACGGCACGTCGGCCTCTCGTACCCGCCACCCGGCGTCGGCGGCGCGGACCACCATCTGGAGCGGATAGCCGCTGCGCCGGTCGGTCAGATCCAGGCCGAGCAGCGCCTCGCGCCGCGCGGCTCGCATGGGACCCAGGTCGCGCAGTCGCAGACCGGTGCGTCGGCGCAGCATCCAGGCCAGCGCGAGATTCCCCGCGCGGGCGCGCACCGGCCAGGCGCCCCGCCCCCGAGGTCTGCGCCGCCCCAGCACGAGATCGGCCCCACCGTCCGCGACCAGGTGTACGAAACCGGCCAGCAGCCCGGGATCGAGTGAGGCGTCGCAGTCGCAGAAGCACACGATGTCGGCCTCGGCGGCCAGCAGCCCGGCGTGGCAGGCCGCGCCGAAACCGCGGCGGGGCTCGTGCACCACGGTGGCGCCGAGCTCAGCCGCGAGTTCCGCGGATCCGTCGGTGGACCCGTTGTCGACCACGACGGCCCGCCAGCCGGCGGGAACACGGGCGAGCACCCAGGGCAGGGCCTCGGCCTCGTTCAGACAGGGAAGTACGAGATCTACGGTCACGGTCCTCACCGTAGGAATTCCGTACGGACATAGCGGACATCGACTCCTTACGAAACGCGGACGTCGCTCCCCGAGGTCCGTTCCGCCGGGAACGGGCGGGCCGGCTGATGCGACGCTTGGGGCCATGAGCATGGAGATTCCACCGGGCCGCGTCCTGGTCGTGGACGACGACCCGACGGTCGCCGAGGTTGTCAGCGGGTATCTGGAGCGGGCCGGCTTCGCGGTGGAGCACGCCGCCGACGGCTGGGCCGCACTCGAAAGCGCTGCTCGGTGCCGACCGGACCTGGTCCTTCTGGATCTGATGCTGCCGGGGCCGGACGGGCTGGAGGTGTGCCGCAGACTCCGCGCCGCGGGCCCGGTGCCGGTGGTCATGCTCACCGCACGAGGTGACGAGGAGGACCGGATCGCCGGACTGGAGCTCGGCGCCGACGACTATGTGACCAAGCCGTTCAGCCCGCGTGAGCTCGTGCTGCGTATCGAGTCCGTACTGCGCCGCAGCCGGGGTCCGGGCCGGGGACCGGACGGCCGGGCGGCCACCGGTTCGGGGGCCGCGCTGCGCGGTGCCGGGCTGGCCCTGGACCCCGCCACCCACCGCGCCGCCAAGGACGGCCGGGAACTCGCCCTCACACTGCGGGAGTTCGATCTCCTCGCACACTTCTTGCGCCATCCTGACCGGGCACACAGCAGGCAGGATCTGATGCGGGACGTATGGGGCTGGGACTTCGGAGACCTGTCCACGGTCACGGTCCATGTGCGGCGGCTGCGCGCCAAGATCGAGGACGATCCCGGTCGGCCGCGGCTCATCCGGACGGTCTGGGGCGTCGGCTACCGCTTCGCCCTTCGGCCCGGTGCCGGCATTCCGCACGGGAAGGATTCCCGGTCCGGGCCCGATGACCGGCCAGGGGCGGGGGAGGCGCTGTGAAGGACCTGCTGCTCATCGCCGCCTTCGCCCTGGCGGGGGCCGCCTGCGCGGGAGTCGCCGGCGCCGTCGTCCTGCGCCTGGTACGCCATCGCTCGGTCACCGTCTCCCTCACCGTGGTGGCCGCCGTCACGGTCACCGCCATGCTGACCGGAACACTCACCGTCGCCCAGGCGATGTTCCTGTCCGGGCACGACCTCACCGTCGTCACACTCGTGGTGACCATGGCCGCCGTCGTCTCGCTGGCGACCGCCTTGCTGCTGGGCCGCTGGGTGGTGGCCCGCAGCAACGAACTCGCGCTCGCGGCACGTGACTTCGGTGACGAGGGAAGCTTCGCCGCCCCGGTGGGACCGGCCACCGCCGAACTTGCCGCGCTTTCCCGGCAGCTCGCCGCCACCAGCGCCAAGCTGGCCGCCTCCCGCGAGAGGGAACGGGCACTGGAGACCTCACGCCGCGAGCTGGTCGCCTGGATCTCCCACGATCTGCGCACCCCGCTGGCCGGGCTGCGGGCCATGTCGGAGGCGCTGGAGGACGGCGTGGCGGACAACCCGGCCCGCTACCACCGGCAGATCGGTGCCGAGGTCGACCGGCTCAACTCCATGGTCAACGACCTGTTCGAACTGTCCCGGATCCACGCCGGAGCGCTGACCCTCACCCCGAGCCGGCTCTCGGTCTACGACCTGGTGGGCGACGCCCTCTCGGGAGTGCATCCGCTGGCTCACGAACGCGGGGTGCGGCTGGTCGGCGACGGAGTCGAACCCGTGCCGGTGGAAGTGGACGGCAAGGAGATGACGCGGGTCCTGGCCAACCTCCTCGTCAACGCCATCCATCACACCCCGGCCGACGGCACGGTCGCGGTCGCCGCCGAACGACAGGCCGACGCAGTTGTCCTGTCGGTGACGGACAGCTGCGGCGGCATACCGGAGGAGGATCTGGGGAGGGTCTTCGACACGGGCTGGCGGGGCAGCGCCGCCCGGACCCCTCCGGCCGGCGCCGGACTGGGCCTCGCGATCGTACGTGGCATCGTCGAAGCCCACGCCGGGCGCGCGGAGGTACGCAACGTGCGGGGCGGCTGCCGCTTCGAGGTCACCCTGCCCCTGCGGACGCGGACACTCTGAAGTCCGCGGGCGCGTACTCCGCGGCGCCGGTCGGCGGATCGGATCGGACCGGACCGGACCGGACGAGTCTTCGGGACGTCGGCCGCCGACACCGCCGAAGCACGCGAAAGGGTGCCCGCCGTCTCACCTTCCGGGCATCAAGTCCCTCGGGGCGCCGCGGAGGAACGCTGGCGCGCACGCGCGAACTCGGCCATCCCCTCGTCGAAGCCGACCTGTGGCCGCCAGCCCGACTCCACCCGCAACCGTGTGGAGTCGGCCGTGATGTGCCGTACATCGCCGAGGCGGAACTCACCCGTCACGACCGGGGCCGGTCCGCCGTGGGCCCTGGCCAGAGCCCGCGCCATTTCCAGAATGGTGTGGGGTTCGCCGCTGCCCGTGTTGTAAACGGTCATCGAGCCGGCGGCCCGTTCCGCGACCGCCTCCAGCGCCACGAGATTGGCCGCGGCCACATCCCGTACATGCACGAAGTCGCGCCGCTGGGCGCCGTCCTCGAAGACCCGCGGCGCCTCCCCGCGTGCCAGCGCCGACCGGAAGAACGACGCCACCCCCGCGTACGGGGTATCCCGCGGCATTCCCGGCCCGTACACGTTGTGATAGCGCAATGACACCGCCCGGCCTCCCACGCTCCGCGCCCACGCGGCTGCCAGGTGCTCCTGCGTCAGCTTCGTCGTCGCGTACACACTGCGGGGGTCCACGGGCGCGTCCTCAGTGACCAGTCCGGGAACGAGCCCGGCTCCGCAACGAGGGCAGCGCACCTCGAACCGCCCCGCCTCCAGATCGGCGGTCTCACGCGGACGGGGCCGTACGGCCCCGTGCCGCGGGCACACGTACCTGCCCTCCCCGTACACGACCATCGACCCGGCGAGTACGAGCCCGCGGACCCCGGCCTCCGCCATCCCCGCGAGCAGCACCGCGGTACCCACGTCGTTGCAATCGGCGTACGCGGGCGCGTCCGCGAAGTCCTGCCCCAGCCCCACCATCGCCGCCTGATGGCATACGGCGTCGACCCCGCGCAGGACCGCCCGTACGGCCTCCGGGTCTCGGACGTCCCCTCGCACCACCGAGGCATCCGTCAGAGCCGGGATCTCCGGATGCGAGGTGGGCAGGAACGCGTCCAGGACGACGGACTCATGCCCGTGCTCGCTCAGTGCCGTGACAATGTGGGCGCCGATGAAACCCGCGCCTCCCGTGACAAGTACTCGCATGCGGGGAACGCTACGGAACTCCGTGCGCACAACGCGGTTTCCGCACCGGCACGTAAGAGTTCCGTCACCCGTCACCCGTCGACCGTCCCGCCTCACCCGTCATTCCTCATCCGTCACCCGTCGACCGTCATGTGAACCGTTGTGCGGACCGGGCCGGTCGCGGAGCGCGAGGGACACCACGTACCAGACGGCCGAGGCCGCGAAGAGGGCCGCGGTGACGAGCAGCCAGTGGCCCAGGAAGACATCGGGACTCAGTCCTGTCGCGGCCGGGTATCCCGGAACCCGGCGGAGCACCAGCGGATACCAGACGAGCAGCAGGAGCAGCGAGACAAGGCCCGGGACCCGGACGTGGTTGATCAGGGCCGCCCGGCCGGCGGCCCGGTCCGCGGAGGTGGTGGCGCCCGCCGGCAGCAGTCGCCGCACCGCGCGGTCGAGGAGGGTGTAGAGGGGCAGCAGTACCAGGTCGTGCACCAGGGCGGCGCCCACGAACCAGACGGCGACGGCCAGGGCGTTCGTTCCCAGCAACCGGACACCCGCGTACGCGGTGAGGGCGAAGGAGCAGAGGATCAGCAGCAGATGGAGCGGGGAGCCGCCGTAACGGGCACGGAAATACCTCACGAGACGGCTCCCGACTCCGTGGCCGAGGTCGTTCCGAAGGTGAGGTGCGTGACCCACTTGGTGTTGTGGACGCCCGGGTTGGCGGGGACGATGATCCGCGCCGGATAGCCGTGGTCGAGCGACAGGTCGGCGCCGTTGACGCGCAGCGCGAGCAGGGAGCGGGGATCGCGGACCTGGTTGTCCCGCAGGACCGTGGAGCCGAAACCGCCTTGTTGCAGGGAGTCGACCCGGACCGGGGGCAGGTTCTCGTGCAACCCCACCAGAGCCGCCAGGTCGGACAGCCGCACTCCGCTCCAGTGCTGGTCCTCGGTGGACCACCCCTCCACACAGGCGATGGGCAGCCAGGCCGAGTGCTGTGGCAGGCGGAGCGTCTCGGCGCGGGTGAGCACGGCCTCGCGGGAGCCGCCGCGCACCACGAGCCGCCAGCCGGCGCCCGTGGCCTCGGGCTGGATGCCGACGTCCGCGGCCGTCTTGTTGATCGGGAAACCGTTGGGACCCTGCCCGGGGTTCCGGCCGTGCGGAGCGAGCAGGGCCGTCCGCCGCAGGCTGCCGCCGATGCTCTGACCGGCCGTCACGACCAGCAGCGCCAGGGAGGCGAGGCCCACCGTGCCGAGGATGCCGCGTCGCGACATGGTCGGCGGAGCGGGCCGCGGGGAGACCAGGCCGGTCTGGTCGGGTGGTTCAGGGCGGGTGCCGCTGAGAGGGGTGCGCAGCTCGGTCCGCAGCCGCCGACTCCGCAGCGCGCGTGCCACCACGCGCAGGCGGAGGGCGACATGCACGACGAACGCGCCGATGAACACCCAGGCACCGTAGAAATGGAGGGTGTAGAAGGAGCCCGGAAAGATGTAGTGAAGCTGGATGTTGAGCAGACCGGTGGCGAACTCGAACAGGGCGCCCCCGACGAGCAGCAGCAGGGAGAGCCGCTCCAACGCCTGGCCGGGCGAGCGCAGCGGCGGCCAGGCGAACAGCTTCGGGATGACGGACCACAGCTTGGCCAGCAGTACGGGGACGAGGACGACGCCGAGTGTGACATGGACGCCCTGGGTGACCCGGTAGAGCCAGGACGGGCCGGTCGGCCAGGCGAAGAGGTAGAAGCCGAGCACGCCCTTGTCCGGCGTCTGGTCGTTGATCGGGGACAGGTTCGGGTTGTAGGCCGCGTAGGAGAGCAGGCCGGTCACGAAGAGCACCGTGATGCCGACGAGCAGGACCAGTCCGAGGACCGAGGTCAGCCACGGCCCCCGCAGCGGGCTGCGCCAGAATCCCGGTCGGGACGGCCCCGGCGGCGGCCCGCCCGTCAGCCGGGCTCGCAGCCGGGTGCGGGGGGACTCCGGTGCCCGTGTGGAGCCTTCCGCGACGGGGCCGCCGGTCCGTCCGCCGGCCTGGTCCCCGCCCGGACCGGGCGGGTCGGGCGGCGACTGCGGGCGCTCGGCGGCCGAGGGGCTGTCAGCCGTCATCGTTGCCTCTTTTCCTGGTTGCGTTCGACAGGTCGTGCCTCCTGAGGCACGGGCTCCGGGGTTTCCGCCGCTGGTGACGGACCCCGGCCCGACCAGTGGCGGTGGGCGGCCGCGCCGCAGACCACAAGGGCGGCGGCGCCGTACGCCCACTCCTGCAACGGCATTTGGGGGAAGGCGGCGTTTCCGACATAGAGCACCGCGCCGGCAGCGGGGACGGCGAGCCACTCCGCGCGGCCGTCGAGCGCGACCAGACCCACGACCAGCAGGGCGTACCAGGAGTAGCCGGGCGAGACCAACATCAGTGTGGTGCCGCTCACCAGGAGGGCTCCTCGCCATGGCCGCTCAGGGTCACCGCGCCGCCAGACGTACACCACGGTCAGCGCGATGAGCGTGGCGGCGACGGGTGCCGCCGCCACGTCGGGCAGCAGCAGCCGCAGCAGGGCGAAACGGCGGACGTCGCCGGGCTCGTAGCCCTCCTCCTTCAGATAGCCGGGCAGATAACCCAGCACCTGGCTCCCGGAGACCGCCACGTACGGCAGATAGACGAGCACGAAGGCGGCGACCGCCGGAACCACGGTCCGCAGCATCGACCGCCGCCCCGCCACGGAGCCGAGCAGCGCGAGGACCGGCAGCAGCTTCACGGCGGTGGCGGCGCCCAGCAGGACACCGCGGCGGATGCCCGGCCCCACGGCGCCCAGCGCCAGAACGGTGAGCAGTACCCCCAGGGTGTCGACATGGGCGTTGTTGACCGCCTCGACCGGTACTGCCGGGCACCAGGCCCAGAGCGCCGCCGTACGGGGGTCCCGGCCACGGCGGCGCAGCACGGCCAGCAGCGCGGCGGTGGTGGCGAACGCGAGTACGGCGCCGGCGGCCTGGAAAGGCTTGTGCCGCCCGTCGGCGGGCGACAACTCGTGGACGGCGAAGAACCACCACTCCGCTACCGGGGGATAGATCGTGTGTGCCTCTGGACGGTTGATGCGAGTGCAGCCCGTCGCCCGGGGGCCGGTTCCGTCCCCTGCCGCCGGGAACGTGTGCAGTTCCAGGCGCAGGGCGGTGGCGGGGTCCTGACAGGCGGAGTCCGGGGGGAAGAGCCATGGGTCGCGCAGCCGTACGAGTTCCGGAGCGGCCGGCGGATAGGTGTACGGGGAGATGCCCGCCGCCTGCACGGTGCCGTCCCAGACGTAGCGGAACATGTCGCTGCTGGTGCTGGGCGGTCCGGTCAGGCCGGTCAGAGCCACAACCGCGCTTCCCGCGAGGATGAGGGCTGTCGCCCGCCGCACCGGGACCGCCCGTACCGTCCAGCAGGCGGCGGCGAACAGGGCCCAGGCCACCGCGTACCAGAGCAGGATGCGTTCCGGGCGGGCGAGGACTCCACCGGTGCGGACCGAGACGGTGGTCGCCGTGACGAGGCCGGCCAGCAGTACGAGTGTGCCGGCCGTCCGGACGCCGGAACGGCCGACGCGAGCCCGCCCGGCGAACGGGACGAGCGTGCTCATGCCGGCCCGCCGGGAGTACCGCACCGATGCCACGGCTCGGGGCGGCGCCGGCCGGGCCGCCGGTACCTGAGCGGGAGGGGCACGGGGTCACCGATCTCTGTTCCTTGTACGGATGGTGGTCACGAGAAGCAGGGGAGAGAACTGGGCACAGCGGCACGCGGGGGAGGCGGTGGCCGACGGAACGCCCGCCGAGGGACGGGGACGGCGAGCGGAATCGAGTGATCAGGGACGAAGGTCCAGGAAGCGGCGGCCACCCTCGGACCATTCACCCGCCACCGTCCAGCCCGCTCCGACGGCGACGCCACGCAGCGCCGCCGAACCCACCCTGGCCCAGAGGAAAACGGGGCCACAGCGGCCGAGGCCGTCCCGTACCCGGACGACCAGGCGCTCGTCCACCTCGTGGGCATCCGCCTCGACGAGCAGTCGGCCCCCGGGGGCAAGCAGACCGCGCGCCCGTGCCAGCAGTGTTTCCGGAACACCGCCGATCCCGATGTTGCCGTCCGCCAGCAGCACCGTGCCCCACCGCCCCTCGGCGGGCAGCCGGTCGAAGACCGACTTGTGGACCACGGGCCGGCCTTCCCGGTGGGCGCGGGCGACCGCGGCCGGGCTGATGTCCACTCCGAGGACTGGCCGGCCCCGCCGGGCCAGGGCTATGACCAGCCGTCCGGGTCCGCAGCCCAGATCGAGGACAGGCCCATGGCAGCGGTGCAACAGCTCCTGGTCCGCGGAATCGGCGGGGGCGCACCACCGCTCCACGTCCAGAGGCAGCAGCCAGCCGTCGGAGCGCTGAAGGAAGAGGGGGCCGCGGCCGGCATCCAGTGCGCGCACATACGGGTCGCCGGCCCAAGCGGCATCGGCGGCGTGTCCACTCAGCACCGTCTCGCGCACTAGGGCCTCTCATTTGGGTCTGGCTGGGTGGGGGAGCGCCCGCCGCGGCAGCGGCTGGTGTCCGCGGTGGTGCCGTGGATCGCGAGGCGGAGGAGGGAGCCCAGGCGGAGCGTGGGCGACCGACGACAACGCGGCGAGGCGCGGTGCCAGGGCACGCGAGCCCAGCAGGATCCAAACGAGAGACCCTAGGGGACTCCTTCCGCTCGGACGTCGGCACGGGCCAGTGCCGCGGCGAAACGCGTTCCGGGCGCGTCCGCGGCGACCGCGACGGCGTCGGCGGCGGTGTCCACGTCACGCAGTGGAGGCAGATCACATACCGTCAGGCCGGCGGTGGCGAGGCGATGCCGTTGCCGCCGTCCGGTCTCGGAGGTCGACATGGGCACACCCCGTACCAGAGAGGGGGCCAGCGACGGTTCGGCGAAGCCCAAGGCCCAGAAGCCGCCGTCGGCAGCCGGGCCGAACCACGCGTCACTCCCGCACCAGTCCACGGCGTCCAGCAACTCGGCCGTCAGCTGCGGGGTGTCCATGCCGATGAGCAGCGCCGGACCGTCGGCGACGGTGGCGAAGGCCGCCGCGATCCGCTCGTCGAGTTCACCGTAGGCCTGCGGAACGACCTCGACCCCCGCGGGCAGCCACGGCCCCGGCTCGCCGTCCAACACCAGCACGCGGCGGCGCACGGCCGCGCGCAGCACGGCGTCCAGGGTGTCGGCCAGGGCGGCCTCGGCGAGGATGGCGGCCTGGGCGGAGCTGTACGGCGGGGTGAGCCGTGTCTTGACCCTGCCGGGCACCGGTTCCTTGGCGAGAACGAGCACGGTGGGCGCGGCGCGCCGTTGCGGGGCGGGTGTCATCGCCGTGCCTTCCCGGCGCCGGCCGGGGGGACGGCGGGCGCCTCGGCGAGGACCGCCCCCATGTCGCGTACCGCCTGCCAGGTGCCCCGCCAGGTCCCGGTCACCTTGGACCGGCCGACCCGTGGCGCGTAGGGCACGTCGGTCTCACGCACCCGCCATCCCGCCTCCGCCGCATGGACGAGCATCTGAAGCGGGTAGCCGGAACGGCGGTCGGTCAGGCCCAGACCGAGCAAGGCCGTACGGCGGGTGGCGCGCATCGGGCCGATGTCGTGCAGCTCCACCAGACCCGTGCGGCGGCGTACCCGCCGTGCCAGCTCCCGGTTGGCGAGTCGGGCGTGCAGCGGCCAGGCGTTCCTGGTCACCGGTCTTCGACGGCCGAGCACCAGGTCGGCTGACCCGTTCAACAGGGGGACCGTCAGAGGCGGAAGCCGAGCCGGGTCGAGGGAGGCGTCGCAGTCGCAGAAGCAGACGATCTCAGCGGTGGCGGCACACAGGCCCGCGTGGCAGGCGGCGCCGAACCCACGCCGCGGCTCGTGGACGACCAGGGCTCCCAGCTCCGCGGCGAGAGCCGCCGAGCCGTCGCGAGAGCCGTTGTCGACGACGATGGCCCGCCAGCCGGGCGGGATTCGGCCGAGTACCCACGGAAGGGCGGCTGCCTCGTCCAGACACGGCAGGATCACATCGACCGGTGCTCCCACGATCACAGGAGAATCAGTGTCGGTCACGGTCACCCTATTCGACAGAAAAGAACATATGGAATATCACGACCTTATGGGGCGCGGGAGTGCGGCGCACCAGCTCGGTGCGCCGCACTCCTTGCCGCGGTCGGCGACTCCGCGGGAAGAAGTCCGCCCTGGCGCTCGCCCTTGGTCCGGGACATCCCGGTGGCCCGGTCGCGGCCATGTGAGTGACCGAGGATGCCGTCGAGGCGCTGAGCCTGGTCGGCAGGTTCTGAACGCGGCCCTCGTCGCGGTCCTCGTCGCACCGCGTAATAGTTCGCGGGCCACGGGCCTGGGGCGGGCGTACGGGTGCGGTGAGGGTGCGTCCCGGTCCGCGACGGCGTGCTCAGCAGGTTGTGGAGCTGGAGATGCGCACGGCGTCCAACTGCCCTGTGGTGACTCCGATGGTGGAACTCGGGGGAAGGCATGCTGTTGTGCCGGTGGTCCAACGAATGAAGGCGACGCTGCCGCGGGTGTTCACGACGGTGAGCGGGGCCGCGGGTTTCGACGACAGGAACTGCCATCCTCCCGTCAGGTCCTGGAACTGCCCGATGATGTTGTTGTTCTTGATGACACACACGTAGGGGTAAAGGCAGGTGGCCTTGGATCCCTGTTCCGCGGCGCCGGCTGTGCCGGCGAGCAGGGCCCCCGTTACGGAGATGGCGAGTAGTCCTGTCGTCGCAGCCGTCGACAATCGCATGGATCTCCTTATTGTGGGTGAGCTGATACCGGGTATTACATGCCATGGCCGCGGCGGCCATGTATCCGTAAACCGGTCACCTGATGGCGGTTTACGGCCGCGTGGCGCTGCCGATTGTGCGAGCGCTGTGCCGGGTCTTGAGCGGGCTGCCTGGATCGCGGCGGCTGGTGTCGGGTTTCCGTTCATGGCGTTCCTCGCGGTGGAGGGGCCCGCCAGGTGGCGCAGTCCGTGGGACGACGCGCCCGGCCAGGTGTTGAGCGGGGCTGTCCGTCGCTGACCGGCTCACGATGCCTCGGGCGGGGGCGGTCAGCTGCCCCTCCGCCGTCGGCGGGCCGCCATTCCCCAGCGGATCGGGTTGCGTGGCGGAGCCCTCTCCGTTACGTTTGAAGTGCGTGCCGGAGAGGACTCCGTCACATATTCGGCGGGGGTGCTCCATGGCATGCCTCCCCGCCCTCCCCTCGCCGGACCCGACGACACCGTCGGACGCCCGGCCCTTACCGGCCCGACCCTCACCCGGCCCGGCCGGATGGCCATGCGCCGCCGCCCGACGAGGAGCGGCGCCCGGTACAGAACCAGAGAAAGGGACCTCACATGTCCACCATGTCCACCAGCCAGTACCCGATGGGCTCGGGGTTCACGGCAGCCAGCACTGCCCTCGACGTCGTCCAGGGCATCGACCTGTCCGGCAGGACCGCGATCGTCACCGGAGGCCACTCCGGCGTCGGGCTGGAGACCACGCGCGCGCTGCGCACCGCCGGTGCCACTGTCATCGTGCCGGTCCGCAACCCCGAGAAGGGGCGCGCCCGCGTGGCCGACATCCCCGGCGTCGCGGTCGAACGGCTCGACCTCGCGGACCCCGCGTCGATCGACGCCTTCACCGAGCGGTTCCTGGCCACCGGGCATCCTCTGCACCTTCTCGTGAACAGCGCGGGCATCATGGGCGTGCCGCTCGGCCGTGACTCCCGTGGCTACGAGCAGCACTTCGCCACCAACCACCTCGGGCACTTCCACCTCGTGCGCGACCTCTGGCCGACGCTGGCCGCCGCCGGCGGCGCGCGGGTGGTGAACGTGTCGGCGTGGGCGCACCGCATGTCTCCGGTGGTCTTCGACGACCTGGCCTTCGACCGCCGCCCGTACGAGTGGATCCTCGGCTACGGCCAGTCGAAGACGGCGAACATCCTCCACGCGGTCGCCATCAACACCCGCGGCCGGGCGCATGGCGTCGAGGCCTTCGCCTGCCACCCCGGCAGCATCCCCGCCACCGACCTGTCCGGCTGGGCAACCCCCGAAATCCACCGGGCCATGGGCAACGCCGACGAGAGCGGGAACTGGATCATCGACCCGGAACGCGGCAAGAAGACGCCACAGCAGGGGGCCTCCACCCAGACCTGGCTCGCCACCGACCCGCGCCTGACCGGACTGGGCGGAACCTACGGCGAGAACACCGAGCTGTCGCCGCTGGTCGGCGAGCCGGACGGTGCCGAACTCCGCGCTCTGCTCGCCACCGGTCAGACCCCGTCCGGCGTCGTCCCTCACGCCGTCGACCCCGAAGCGGCCGAGCGGCTGTGGACCGTCAGCGAGGAACTCATCGCCCGATGAGCCACCCGTGGGTCCGCCCATGCGCCGGTGGACCCGCGCCATGCCCGGCGGACCCACCCCTGCTTCCCAGGTGAGGAACACCATGCGTTCTCACGTAAGAAACACCATGCGGGCATTGGGCTCGCCACCGGCCGCGGGGCCGCCGCCGACGTGCTCCGCACCGAGATGCCGGACGATCCCGTGCGCACCGCCGCCGTCGACGTCTTGGACGAGGACGCCTTCGCGGCCGCCGCCCGGCCTTCGCCGCCGCCCGGCCTGCGCCTGCGTCGGCGCCTGCGGCGCTTATCCCTGGTCGCGCAGTCCCGCCACGACCAGGTCGAACAGACGGGCGGCCCGGGGGCGCCAGTCGCCCTCCGGATCCAGGTTGTACAGGCCGTCCACGGCCAGCAGTACATCGTCGGGGCCGAACCCGGCCCGCATGGTGCCGGCCCGCTCATTGGCCGCGATCAGCCGGCCGATCGCGCCCGCGACCGGGCCGTACGCCTCCTGCGCGAAGCTCCCATGGACGGACGCGCCCCGCAGCGCCTGGACAAGGCCGGCCTTCGTCATCACATAGTCCGCGTACCGGTCCAGCCACGCCCGCAGCGCGGCCGTCGGCCGCATCTGCCCCAGCAACTCATCGGCAGCAGCGGCCAGTTGATGCACCTCGTGCCGGTACAGCTCGAAGACCAACTCCTCGCGGGTGGGAAAGTGCCGGTAGAGCGTGCCGATCCCTACCCCGGCCGCCTTCGCGACCGCGTTCAGCGACACCCCACCGTCTCCGGCGAACTCCTCCCGGGCCACCTCCAGCAACCGCGCACGTGTACGTTCACCCTGCGCGTGCAACTGCTCCACTCGCTTGCCGCCCACCGCGCGCCACCGTCCTCTCCTGGCCTCCCCGTGAGACGGAGGAGCGCTCCGCCACATCGAAGCCATTGTACGGAGAGGTCTCCGTCATGGCGCCCCACGGCACCCCAATGGCCCCCCGTCCCCGCGAACTCGGGCGTGGGTGCCGTTCCCCACCACGCGGATCTCCGGACCACGCGGATCTCCGGGGCCGAGTTCCGTACCGGGCCGGACGGTGCCGTGGCTGCGACCACCGTCCGGCCCGGCGGCTTCAGGACCCCACCGCGACTGCGTGGTGCTCGTGTTCGCAGGTGTCGTCGATGCCGCAGGTGTCCCAGAGGGGGAACGGGTCGGTGGAAGGCCGGGCCTCGCCCTCCGCCATGAGGCAGTCGGTCAGGGCCGCTCGCAGCGCGTCCGCGTCCAAGTGGGTTCCGATGAAGACCAGTTCCTGAGCGTCGGGACTGCGTGAGCCGCGCGCGGCGGAGGGTTCGAAGCGGGCCACGGCGCCGGCCTGTGACCACGGGCAGCCCGGGGCCTGCCGCGCCCGCTCCAGGTCGAAGAGCCGGGTGCCGAGGACATCCCCGAGCACGGTGGTCTTGCCGGCACCCAGGAAACCGGACAGGACGGTGACGGGCAGGCGGCTGAACCGGCCGTTCGGCATCGGGTGTCAGCCTTCGGGGCGCAGCAGGCCGCGCTCGTACGCCTTCGCCAGCCGCTGCGGCACCAGATACGGGACTCCGTCCACGGTGATCGGTACGAGCTGGGGCGTGGTGGCCTTCCACCGGGCGCGGCGGTGGCGGGTGTTGCTGCGGGACATCTTGCGTTTGGGCACGGCCATGGGAAACCTCCGGACGGATGGGTGAGAGGCAGACAGTATATGAAAACGGCTATCGTTTCCAATAGAGCGGGAGTCAACGGGTCGACCGCCCCGGCGGAACCACGGGCCGCACCACGCGCGTCTGTCGCCGACATGAGCGGAAAGCGACTGGATCGGGACATGAGCAGCACTTCGAATGCCGCCGGCGGCGCCGGATGCCTCCTCGCCGGCCTCGGCGCGGCGGCGGCGGCGCTTGTGTGGGCACCGCGGGCCGCGTTCAGCATCGACGGCGGATTCGAGGCCCATGCCCGTGATCTGAGCGTGCTCTACATCGATCTTCCGCTCATCGTGCTCGGAGGCGCTCTGGTCCCGCTCCTCGCCTGGGCGCTGACCACACGCTGGACGGGCAGGCCATGGGTGGCGGTGCTCGCGGCCGTGGCCGCGCTCGCGCTCGGGATATGGGGACTCATGGAATGGTGGACTCCGCGACAGGACCCGGACCCCGGCTACGGACCAGGAATCTGACCCTCGCCTCCCCGAGGACGCCGGCTCAACAACTGGCCGTCCCTGGAACACCCCATGCTCCTTGGCCTGCGGGAGATCACCAAGGACGACGTCCGGGACGCCCTCGCCCGGCGGGCCGGCCCGGCGGCCCCCTCGCTCGGCGGCCGGGCCTGGTGGGCCGGAATCTCCTCACGAATCGGGTGCATCTCGATGTGAGGGTCGGTACCGGGCTCGTGGGTGAGGAGCGCCTCGCCGTGCTCGAAGCCGAGTGCGCGCGACTGATCCCGCTCGGCGCGGTACGTGTGCGACTCCTGTATGACGGCAACGATTCGTGCATCGTGACGCAGGACATCGAGGGCAACGAGTTCTGCCTCGACTGAGCGTCCAGCGACGCCGAGTACGGGGCGCCGCGGGTCAGGTGGCCCGCAGGGCGGAGCGGCCGGTCCGCCAGGCGTCGAGCAGGCGGGCGCCCAGCCGGTTCTCCAGGAACACGGTGGCGTCCGCGCCGAAGGCCACATCGGCCTCCAGACGCGGCTCGTCGGCGAGCAGCCCGCCGATCACCTCGCGCCGTACGACTTGCTCGTGCACCGCGTCGGCCTCCACATGCTCGGCGTAGAACCGTTCGGCGGCGGGACCGGCCTCCGTACGCCGCATCGCCGCCGCCAGCCGCCGTGCGCCGGGCGAGGAAGTGACCTCGACGCAGGCGAAGTGGCCGACGAGTGCGCCGCGCAGCGCCCGGCGCAGGCCGAACAGCGTCATCATGTTGACGGTGGCGAGCACGTCGGCCGGCGCCGCGTCCAGATAGTGGCCGTAGCCGGTGTCCAGTCCCAGGTCCGTCATCAGGTCGGCGAAGAGTTCGGCGTGGATCCTCTCGGCCCGCCCGGCGCCGAACTCGTCGTACTCGATGGCGACCATGCCGGCCTTGGCCCGGCCGCGCAGCCGGGGGATCACCCAGGCGTGCGGATCGGCCTCCTTGAGGTGGTAGAGCGAGCGCAGCGCCGCGTACTCGCGCAACTGCCGGAGTTCACCGTGGTGTTCCAGGTGGTACGCGACGCTGCC